>NZ_JARCJL010000002.1:0-339251 GCF_028890025.1 Phaeobacter sp. PT47_59 | reverse complement strand
GCCATCAACACCATGATTTATATAGGTAATGTCGAGTTCAGGACAGCGAAATCAGCGGGTTACTTGGGGAATACGGGCCACAAGGTCATCGTACCCCAGCCCAAAGAACAAGTGAAAGCGCTCAATACACTGGCGCCTTCTGCGAACAGGGTATCCCCAACCCATCTTACCCCCATGCCCTTCACGGCCTGATCTGGCATAGGCTATCGATGCAACCTCCCCCCTGAACACAAAACAAAAACGGCCTCGGGATCACCTCTGTGATCCGCAAGGCCGCTGGTTGGATTGAATGCGCCAACGCCGCGCCAGGGTGCAGGCCGGGGCGCCGATCGGGGCTGGGGTCAGGCCGCTTTCAGGCCCGCGTGGCCTGCATCCCCGTCGCGCAGGTCGAAACGGGCGACCAGTTCTTCCAGGTTGGCCGCATCCGTGCTCAGCCGGTGGCTGGTCGTGTTGCTCTCCTGCACCATGGCGGCGTTCTGCTGGGTGACGGTGTCCAGTTGCGACACGCCGACGTTGATCTCGCCCAGTCCGGTCGCCTGCTCCGAGGCGCCCTGGGCGATGCCCGACACCAGCTTTGAGATATCCTCTACACGGCCCATGATCGTCTCCAGCGCGCTACCGGCCTCATTCACCAGCTTGACGCCGCTATCCACATGAGACGAGCTTTCCTCGATCAGAGTCTTGATCTCCAAGGCTGCATCGGAGGACCGCAGGGCCAGGCTGCGGACCTCGGCGGCGACCACGGCAAAGCCCCGGCCCGCCTCGCCGGCCCGCGCCGCCTCTACCCCGGCGTTTAGCGCCAGGAGGTTGGTCTGGAAGGCGATATCGTCGATCACCGAGATGATCTGCGCAATCTGGCCCGATGACTGTTCGATCGAAGCCATGGCATCGACCGCCTTTTTCACCACCGCGCCGCTGGCCGTGGCATCGCGCCCGGCTTCTGCCGTGGTGGCCTCGGCGTTGCGCGCCCCTTGCGCTGCCGCCCGCACGCTGCCGGTCAACTCCTCCAGCGCCGCGGCGGTTTCCTCCAGGGTGGCCGCCTGGCCTTCGGTCCGGTGGGACAGGTCGTCAGATCCGCTGCGGATCTCAGAGGCGCTTTGCAGGATCCGCCGGGCGGCGTCACGGATGTGGGACAGCGTGTCATTCAATTTCTGCGCCGTCGTATTGAAGTCATGGCGCAGACCTTCGTATTCGCCCGGGAAGGCTTGCGCGAACTCGACGGTGAGATCGCCTTTCGAGAGCCGCTCCAATCCGCTGCGCAATTCCGTCACAACAATGTCCTGCTGCTCTTTCAGAGTCAGCTGCTCTTTTTCCAGCTCCTCCGCGTTCCGCCGCATGGCCAGGGTTTCCTGCTTGAAGTGGTAGATCGCATTGGCCATTCGGCTCAACTCGTCCTTCCCATCGATGCCTTTGATGTAGACATCGAACTCTCCACGAGTGAAGCCGTTGACAACTTCGATCAACACCTTGATCCGGCGGATCATTGTTTCGAACGCAACCACGGCGAAGGCAAGGACAAGGACACCGACAGCAGCACCGACCATCAAGAACTGATTGAACGTGGCGTTCGCGGCATCTAGTTCCGCATGCGACAATTCAACGATCCGATCGCCCAGCGCGATCTCTTCGGCCCGCAACAAATCGATCCAGTCGGTCGAGATGCCGAACCATTTCGGGGCGGTCAGGTTCTGGAAATCTCCGCTTTCGTAGCCCGCAGAGATCACGTCGCGGGCAGCGCTCAACGCCTTGTAGGCTTCCTGCTGATATAGCTCGTCCAGCCAATTCGGCTCATGCAGAACATATGTCGTCTCGTTCAAGAGTTCGCGCTGTATGGCCCCAAGCGAGATATAGCGCTCGTACACCGACAATTTGAAACCGCCACCCAGGCCAGTCGCCCCCATGGCACGCTCCAGCCCGGCTCGTTCCTTGGCAAGCGCAAGGAGTGCGGTGCTTTCAAGAAGGTTGAACACGGATTTGTCGGTACTCGACGCCACCTCAGCCCGGGCGAGTTTGAGCAACACGGCTATGGTTCCGGTGTAGTAGCGCGCCATGACGGGAACCGTGGAGTCAAAACTATCGACGCGTCCGCGTTGGTCTGCGAGTTCCGCCAATAGCTCTTCAGCCTGCGCAAAGCTCTCGCTCTTGGCCGTCTTTAGGGTTGGCGTTTGCGCAAGGAAGGCTTGCAGAGCCGCTTCTGTGTCTTGTCGCTGTTTCCGCAATTCGGCTGGGAAGTTCTTTCCACCAGACGCGATGAAACCTGCAGAATAGCCGCGTTCTTTCTGAAGTTCATGTACCAGGTCGCTGACGATAACCCCGTCATCAACCTGAGCTGCGGTCTGGGCCGCATCCAGCATCACTGATTTGGCATTGGAGATTTCAAAGTAGATAAAAAAGCCTGCCAATGCAGCCAGCGGGGCAATAACCAACAACATGACAACACGAAGACGTAGGTTCATCACTCAATCCCTTTATCCATTTCGATTGCAGAGCGGACTTGCGTTGTTGAGAAGGGTAAAATGGCCGGATTGAAGAAGCGTTTATGGCAGAGAGTTCAGCGGGTTATGCACAATATTAAGTCAATACCGCCCGGCGCGCCCATTTATTCGGCGAAATCATAAAGCCTACGCAATTCCCGCATAAAGATAGAGTAATTTTCCCGCCCTGCGCGATTGGCGGCGACTGCACCCACCCCGCGGCTGTTACCCGGTTTGCATCCAGGGCGAGGCCGTATTCACTGATTCTCGCGCCACGGCAGCCTTTGCCCCAAGCCAACCCATCTTGCACCCATGCCCTGCACAGCCTAGTAAGGCACAAGGTATCAAGGGAGTGCATCTATGCGTCGCGTTGTCGTCACCGGTCTGGGGATCGTCTCCTCGATCGGCAACACTGCCGAAGAGGTTCTTGCCTCGCTCAAAGCCGGAAAATCCGGCATCGTCGCCAGCCCCGAGATGGCCGAGCACGGCTTTCGCAGCCAAGTGGCCGGCACGCTGAAGATCGATGTCGCCGAACACGTCGACAAGCGCACCCTGCGGTTCATGGGGCCTGGTGCAGCCTATGCCCATATCGCCATGAGCCAGGCCATCGCCGATGCGGGCCTCACCGAGGATCAGATCGTCAACGAGCGCACCGGTCTGGTGGCTGGTTCTGGCGGCCCCTCGACCTCGGCCATGCTGACGGCACATCAGACCGTGCTGAAAACCGGCGCAACCAAGCGGATCGGGCCCTTTGCGGTGCCGAAATGCATGTCCTCGACGATTTCGGCGAACCTTGCCACCGCCTTCAAGATCAAGGGGATCAACTATTCGATCACCTCGGCCTGCTCCACCTCGCTGCATTGCATTGGCAACGCGGCCGAGCAGATCATGATGGGCAAGCAGGACGTGATGTTCGCAGGCGGCGGCGAGGAACTGGACTGGACCCTCTCCTGCCTGTTCGACGCCATGGGCGCCATGTCCTCGAAGTACAACGACACCCCTGAAAAGGCCTCCCGCGCCTTTGACCAGAACCGCGACGGGTTCGTGATTTCCGGCGGCGGCGGCATCGTGGTGCTGGAGGATCTCGATCACGCGCTGGCACGCGGCGCCAAGATCTATGCCGAGGTGACGGGTTTCGCCGCCACATCCGACGGGCATGACATGGTCGCCCCGAGTGGCGAAGGCGGCGAACGCGCCATGCGCCTGGCGCTGTCGACCCTGCCCGAGGGGCGCAAGGTCTCCTATATCAACGCCCACGGCACCTCGACGCCCGTTGGTGATGTGGGAGAGGTCGAAGCCGCCCGCCGCGTCTTTGGCGCAGGCAATGTGCCGCCGATCTCCTCGACCAAGTCGATGACCGGCCACGCACAGGGTGCCGCCGGTGCGCTGGAGGCGATCTTCTGCCTGTTGATGCTGGACAATGATTTCATCACCCCCTCGATCAACGTCGAAACCCTTGCCGAGGGGATCGACCCCAGCGAGGTTGCCACCGCTTGCGTCGAAAATGCAGGGCTGGACAGTGTGATGACAAACAGCTTTGGCTTTGGGGGCACCAATGGCTCCATGGTCCTGAGCAAGTACAAGGGATAAGCGCACCATGTCAGGACAATTGACCGGCAAACGGGGCCTGATCATGGGCGTTGCCAATGAACGCTCCATCGCCTGGGGCATTGCCAAGGCGATGGCCGATGCGGGCGCCGAGCTGGCCTTCACCTACCAGGGTGAGGCATTCGGCAAGCGGCTGGAACCGCTGGCGGCCAGCGTCGGCAGCGATTTCATGGTCGATGTGGATGTGACCGACGATGCCTCGCTCGATGCGGCTTTCGAACAGCTGGGCGCACGCTGGCCGACGATCGACTTCCTGGTCCACGCGATTGCCTATTCCGACAAATCCGAGCTGACCGGGCGCTTCATCAATACCAGCCGCGCGAACTTCAAGAACTCGCTGGATATCTCGGCCTATTCCTTCATCGAGGTGGCGCGCCGCGCCTATCCGATGATGAAGGAAAGCGGCGGCACCCTGCTGACGCTGACCTATGGCGGCTCCAACCGGGTGACGCCGAACTACAACGTCATGGGCGTCGCCAAGGCCGCACTGGAAAGCGCGACGCGCTATCTCGCCGATGACCTTGGCCCCGATGGCATCCGTGTCAACGCGATCTCTCCCGGCCCGATGAAGACGCTGGCAGGCGCGGCCATTGGCGGGGCGCGCAAGACCTACAAGCACACCGAGCAGAACGCCCCGATGCGATCAAACGCAACGCTCGAGGCAGTGGGCGGCACGGCTGTCTACCTGGCCTCGGATGCAGGCGCCTATACCACCGGTGAAATCATCCGCGTTGATGGCGGCTTCCATGTCTTGGGCATGCCGCAGCAGGAAAACCTCTAGGGCTGCAGTGCCAGACGAGCAGGATTATGGGCGCCTCAGCAGGGCGCCCTTTTCTTTTGCGGCGCTCAATCGTCAGATCAAGCCTGACCCTGCCCCGTATCCGCTGTCGTATCCTGATCCTGTTCCTGTTCCTGCACCTGTCGGCGAGAGCGGGCAAGGCTCGCCTCGAACCTCTCGCCATCTCCGAATTCGGAGAACTCGGCATAACGCGCATGCGCGCCTTCGACCCGCGCCGCATGTTTGATCGGGCACCAATAGGCCTCTGTCCGGCTGGCGACCTCGCGCACCCAGGCAATGACCCCGTTGCAATAGCCGCAGTAGACACAGTTCAGCTTCTGTACCCAGTTGAGATAGGCCAGGTGGTGGCGATCCAGCCGGATGTAGTCGCCCTGTGGCACCTTCGGGATGCCATAGACCGGGAAACACACCGCCTGGTAGAGGGTCACGAATAGATGCAGCAGCGCGAAGGGCAGGATCAGGCTGTAGATCACCGGCGCCGTCAGCAGCACCATGGGGCGGGTGTAGGCCAGAAACCGCAACCAGCGCACCCGCAGTTCGCGATGGCGACGACGGGCCTCTTCCTCCCAGACGATGCGACCGTTTTCCAGCCGGTACTGGAAGGCTGCGCGTTTCTCGGCGATTTCCTGTTCCAGCTCATCCTGAAGGGTGCGCATGCGCGCCAGAAGATCGTCCATTCGCGTGCTCATGTCGTCATCTCCTCCCCATCGCGCGGATTGCCCCCGCAGGCGTTGCAGGCCTAGGCCATGGCCGCCTGTAACTCGGCTCTGAGCATCTGCATGATCTGCCCTGCCGAACCGGATCGCGCACGCGGAGCGCCCTGACCTGCCCATTGAGCGCCGAATTCAGACACCCCAGCGGATTTGGCGGCAGCATTCAAGGCCTTTCCCGCATCATAGGCGATCGGATAGTCGGGGATCTCGCTCGCCCCGCGCTCTGCCGCCCAGGCCGTGAACCCGTTGGCCAGGCAGCGCGCGGGCCGACCGGAGATGGCAGCCGTCATCGTGGTTTCCTCTGCCGCCTTTGACTGCAGGGCCGCGCGATAACCCGCATCTGCCAGGCTTTCGTCACTGTCGATGAAGGCGGTTCCAAGCTGCGCCGCCGCAGCCCCAAGACGCAGCGCCCTGGCAATATCTGCCCCCTCCATCAGCCCACCTGCGGTGACAACCGGCAGGTCCAGTTCGGCCAGCAAGGCCTCTGTCAGCTCATAGGCCCCAAGCCGCGCATCTTCTGCCTCAGGGTCAAAGAGGCCACGATGGCCGCCCGCCTCCCAGCCCTGTGCCACCACCGCATCGATGCCTGCATCCTGAATGGCGCGCCCTTCCGCCACGGACGTCGCCGTCGCCATCAGGAAAATCCCGGCCTCTTTCAAATCCGCGATCACCGTGCGGGCAGGCAGACCGAAGTGGAAACTGACAACCGCGGGGCACTCCTCCAGCAGCATCTGCTGCATCGCACCATCCACGACAAAGCTGGTATAGATCTCACCCAGATCCGCAGGGGGCACCGCATTGAAACGCGCAAAGAGCGGCGACAGCGCCTGCAGCCAGGCCGCTTCGCGCACCGGATCCGGCCGGGCGGGACGATGGCAGAAGAGATTGACGTTGTAAGGACGGTCCGTCAGCGCACGCGTCTGACGGATCATGTTGCGGGCCTGTTCCACGCCGGAGGCACCAACCCCCAAAGCACCCAAACCGCCTGCAGTGCTGACGCTTGCCGCCATGGCCGGAGAACTGACCCCCGCCATCGGCGCCTGAAAGATCGGAACCTCCAGCCCCAGTCTGTCAACCAGATCCACAGCCACCTTGCCTTCCCTCCCTGACCCCAAACCCCGGAGCCAGAGAAACCACAGTTTCCCTGCGATGCAAGTAGGAAACCGAAGCAGCCCCTCCCGCCCGTCGCGAAACCATCAGAGATGGATCCGCTCCCGTTGGGCCCGGCAGCGCGCCCTGCGCGCTGCCCCACTGGCCAAGATTGGGATTGCCAAAACCGGGTCAAGGGCGGCGCAGCCGCCGCACCAAAGGTGCGGCTTGCCCTTGAGGCGGTCTTGGCAGGAAACACACTTCTAGTGGCGCCGAAGGGGCATATCGCCCCTTTGGTGCCTCTCAGCGGGCACCTGTGCCGCGCAGCGGCGCCATGCCCAACGGAAATGGATGGATCTTTGATCCGGCCGTTTCGGACGGGAGCACGCCCGCCATTATTTGCTGATCGGTCAGTTGATCGACACCAACTCGATATCGAAAATCAGATCCTGGCCTGCCAGGGGATGGTTGGCATCCAGCGTCACCGTCGCCTCATCCGCTTCGACTACCGTTACCGGCAGGATCTGCCCTTCCGGCGTCTGCATCTGCAGCTGGGTGCCCGGCTCCAGCGGAATGTCATCGGGGATACCCTCCCGCGGGATCGCCTGGCGCGCGTCCGGGTTGGAGGGGCCATAGGCGTCCTCGCAAGCGATCTCCAGCACCTTCTTGTCGCCAGCCACCATGCCCGGCAACCCGGCATCCATCCCGGCAATCACATGACCGGCGCCCACCGTGAATTCCAGCGGATCGCGCCCGTCCGAGCTGTCGAAGACGGTGCCATCCGTCAATCTGCCCGTGTAGTGGATGCGCACGGTATCGCCGTTCTTTACCTCGGTCATGAGACCTCCAGTTCCTGCTTGCTTGTGAAGGGGCCGAGCCTACAGGCTCAGCCCGTGATGTAAACCCGCAGGTCACAGCCCTCCTCGTAGCTGTTACGCCACTCCATGACAGCTCCTGCACATCGCTGACATGATTGTGACCCATACAAGTTCGCACTTTCTCTCCGGCTTCTTCCTGTGACAGTGTTGCCGCAACGGAGGACCCAATGCCCATCACAACCTGTGTATTCGATGCCTATGGCACCCTATTCGATGTCGCCGCTGCCGCGCGCCAGGCGGCAAGCGAACCCGACTTCCCGCAGCTTGCCGACAAATGGGCCGAACTGGCCAACCACTGGCGCCTGAAGCAGCTGCAATACACCTGGCTACGGGCCATAACAGGCGCCCATACGGATTTCTGGGAAGTGACGCAAAACGGTCTGGACTGGGCGCTGGAGGCCGTGGGCCTTGCCGGAGATGCCCCCCTGCGCGAACGGCTCCTGGCGCTCTACTGGGAGCTTCAGGCCTACCCCGAGGTGCCCCAGATGCTCACCCAGCTGAAAGAGGCCGGTTTCAACACCGCGATCCTCTCCAACGGATCGCCCGGCATGCTGGAGGGCTGCGTGCAATCGGCCGGGGTGGGCGCGGTTCTGGACGACGTGCTGTCGGTCGAAAGCGTCGGCGTCTTCAAACCCCACTCCAGCGTCTACGATCTGGTCGGCAAACGGTTTTCCTGTGCGCCTTCCGAGGTGCTGTTTGTCTCCTCCAACGGCTGGGATGCCGCAGCGGCCACGGGATACGGGTTCGAGACCGCCTGGGTCAACCGCGTGGGCGAGCCGATGGACCGCCTGCCCTGGACCCCGAAACATGTCCTCAGCGACCTGACCACGATCCCGGACATCGCCAAGGGCTGATCTTCCGCGCCTCCAAAGGAGCACGTCACACAGATGCCGCACTTCAAAACCTCAGACGGGCTGTCGCTCCACTTCACCGATACCGGGCAGGCGGATGCCCTGCCGCTGATCTGCCTGCCCGGCCTCACCCGCGACGGGCAGGACTTTCGCTATTTCGCACCTCATGCCGCACGCTATCGGATGATCACACTGGATGCGCGCGGTCGCGGGCGGTCGGAGCATGACCCGGATATCGCCAATTACAACGTCATGCGCGAAGCGCAGGATGTGACCGAGTTGATGGATCACTTAGGCCTGGAACAGGCGGCGATCCTCGGCACCTCGCGCGGTGGGATGGTGGCCATGGTGCTGGCCGCCACCGCCAAGGACCGCCTATTGGCCGTGGTGCTGAACGATGTCGGGCCCGAGATCCCGCAGGATGGTATTGCCCGCATCATGGAATACGTCGGCCGCCGCCCCGCCGCCAAGACGCACGACAAGGCCGCCGAAACGCTGGTCGCCCTGATGGCACCCGCCTTTCCCGATGTGCCGCCCGCCCGCTGGCGCGAAGATGTAGCGGTCTTTTACGACGAAACGCCGGATGGCCTTTCCTTGCGCTATGACCCCCACCTGCGCGATGCGCTGCTGGCGCAAGCCCAGGCGGGCCCGCTCCCCGATCTGTGGCCGCTGTTCATGGCGCTTGACGGGCTGCCCTGCGGGGTGATCCGGGGCGCGAACTCGGACGTGCTGAGCCATCAGACATATCTCGAGATGCAGCGCCGCCTGCCGTCATTGAAGGCGGTGGAGCTGGACAATCGCGGCCATGTGCCCTTTCTCGATGAACCCGCTGCCCTCACCCTTATTCATTCCCTATTGGATCAGATTTCATGACCTCCATTGCCATGATCGAAGCCGCCGCCGCGCAGCTGAAGGGCCACGCCCGCAAGACGCCGCTGCTGTCCTCCCCCTTCCTGGACGAGATCGCGGGACGTCGCCTTCTGGTAAAGCCCGAGTGCCTGCAACACACCGGATCCTTCAAGTTTCGCGGCGGCTGGGCGGCGCTGTCGGCGATGGAGGAGGAAGCCCGCAAACGCGGCGTGATCGCCTATTCCAGTGGCAACCATGCCCAAGGCGTCGCTGCGGCGGCAAAGGCCCATGGCGCACCCGCGGTGATCATCATGCCCGCCGATGCCCCGCAACTGAAGATCGACAACACCCGCGCGCTGGGGGCCGAGGTGGTGCTTTATGACCGGGTGGGCGGCGAAAGCCGCGAGGAGATCGGCGCCCACTATGCCCAGACGCGCGGTCTCACCCTGGTGAAACCCTATGACGAACCTCAGGTGATCGCGGGCCAGGGCACCGTTGGGCTTGAGATCGCCGAACAAGCCGCCGCAGAAGGCGTCACCTCGGCCGATGTGCTGGTCTGTTGCGGTGGCGGCGGCCTCACCGGCGGGGTCGCCCTGGCGCTGGAGGCCCGCGCGCCCGACCTGCGCGTGCGCCCGGCTGAACCCGAAGGTTTCGATGATGTGAGGCGCTCTCTGGTCAGCGGCCAGATCGAAAGCAATCCAGCCACCTCCGGGTCGATTTGCGACGCGATCCTGACACCGGCGCCGGGGGAGATCACCTTCCCGATCCTGTCACGGCTCTGCGGTCCCGGCATTGTCATCAGCGAGGACGAAGCCCTGCAGGCCATGGCGCTGGCCTTCCTGAGACTGAAGATCGTGGTGGAGCCGGGCGGCGCGGCGGCGCTTGCGGCGGCGCTGTTTCATGGGGACGAAATCGAGGGCGACTCGGTCATCGCCGTGGCCACGGGCGGCAACGTGGATCCGGCCATGTTCTCCCGCGCGCTGGACAAACTCGCCTGAGGCACGCAGCCCCGGCGACCGGGCCTCTGCTTTACCTTCCCTTGCCTTCGCGGATATGGTGCGCCGGATACGTGACGGGGAGAGATATCATGCAAATCGCGGATCTGGGCGATGTCCAGTTGCACTACCGTGTCGACGGTGACCCGAATGGCGCACCCATCGTTTTTGCCAACTCATTGGGCACCGACCTCAGGGTCTGGGACGCGGTGGTCGAACGCCTGCCTGCGGGCCTGAAGGTGATCCGCTATGACAAGCGGGGCCATGGTCTGTCCACCGTGCCCCCGGCCCCCTATTCCATGGGCGCGCTGGTGCGCGATGCCGAGCGGCTCCTGGATCTGCTGGAAGTCCGCGACTGCGTCTTCGTGGGTCTCTCCATCGGTGGCATGATTGCGCAAGGCCTGGCTGTGAAACGGCTCGATCAGGTGCGCGCGCTGGTGCTGTCGAACACCGCCGCCAAGATCGGCACCGCCGAAATGTGGCAGGAGCGGATCAAGGCGGTCGAGGAACAGGGCATCGAGGCGCTGGCGGACAACGTCATGGAGCGGTGGTTCGGCAAGGACTTCCGTGCAACGCCCGAACTGACCCTCTGGCGCAACATGCTGGTACAGCAATCGCGCGCGGGCTACGCGGGCTGCTGCGCCGCCATCGCGGGCACCGACTTCTACACCCCCACCAGTGGCTTGCGCCTGCCCTGCCTTGGCTTTGCCGGGGCCGAGGATGGCTCCACCCCGCCGGATCTGGTGCGCGAAACCGTCGATCTGATCCCTGGCTCGCAGTTCCACCTGATCCGCCGCGCGGGCCACATCCCTTGCGTCGAGAAACCCGATGAATACACCGAACGGCTGACAAGCTTCCTCAAGGAGATCGGACACATTGGCTGACTTTCTGCTGATCCACGGATCCTGCCATGGCGCCTGGTGCTGGCGCGACCTTATCCCCGCGCTGGAGGCGCGCGGACACACCGCCCGCGCCATCGACCTGCCCGGCCACAACGATGGGCGCGACCTGACCAGCGTCACGCTGGAGGAAACCGCCGAGGCGATCCTGATGGCGGCCGGGGCGGAGACCATCGTGCTGGGTCATTCCTGGGCCGGTTTCCCAATCTCGGCCGCCGCCGAAAAGGACCCCAGCCGCCTGCACGGGCTGATCTACCTCTGCGCCTATGTGCCCATCTCGGGCCTGTCGATGATCGACATGCGCAAGCGCGGACCGCGCCAGACCCTGGCCCATGCGGTGATCAAGGACGAGGACAGCAACAGCTACACCATCGACCCCGCCGAAGTGCCGCGCCTGTTCTACCATGACTGCCCGGACGAAGCGGTGGCTTTCGCGCTGGAACGCCTTTGCCCGCAGGCGATCCGCCCGCAGGACACGCCGCTGACCCTTGGCGCCAACTGGGACGGCACGCCAAAGGCCTATATCCGCTGCGCGGGTGACCAGACCATCCCGCCGGAATATCAGGCCGATATGGTGAAGGACTGGCCTGCGGAACGCGTCCACGTGATGGAGACTTCCCACTCTCCCTTCTTCGCCGCACCGGATGCGCTGGCGGATCTACTCACCCAGATCGAAAAGGATCTCTGACATGGCCGGATCGGTTTTCGACAGCCAGCTTTATGGCGATCTGTTCCCTGCTGGCGATGTAGGCCGCCTGTTCAGCGACAGCGCCGAGATCCGCGCCATGCTGCTGGTCGAGGGCGCCCTGGCCAAGGCACAAGGCGCCGCAGGCGTGATCCCCGAGATCAGCGCCGCCGCCATCCAGCGCGCCACCATGGAGGTGGCCCTCGATCCCGGCGCCCTGCGCAAGGCCACGGGTCAGAACGGCGTGCCGGTACCCGCGCTGGTCGCCGCCCTGCGCAGCGAGATGAACGCGCCGGAACATGCGCAATATGTCCACTGGGGCGCTACCTCGCAGGACATCATGGACACAGGGTTGATGCTGCGCCTGCGTCAGGCCCTGGCCGCGCTTGAGGCCGATCTGAAGTCCGTTCTTGGCGCGTTGGCCGCACTCGCCCGCGCCCATGCCGAACTGCCGATGCCCGCCCGCACTTATGGACAGCACGCCACCCCCACCAGTTTCGGCGCCGTGGTCGCCGCCTGGGGCGCGCCGCTGATCGCACTGCTGGAAGAACTGCCCGCTCTGCGCCGGTCCTGCCTTCTGGTCTCCCTTTCGGGCGCGGCCGGAACCGCCGGAGCACTGGGAGCAAAAGCGCCAGAGGTGCGCGCGGCCCTCGCCGAGGGGCTGTCCCTCGGTGATCCCGAACGCAGCTGGCACACCGATCGCAGCCCGGTGACGCGCATTGCCGACTGGATGGTGCGGGTGAACATCGCTCTGGGCAAGATGGGCGAGGATTGCATCGCGCTGGTGCAGACCGGCATTCAGGAGATCCGCCTTGGCGGTGCCGGCGCCTCCTCCA
Source organism: Phaeobacter sp. PT47_59 (assembly GCF_028890025.1). Classification (NCBI taxonomy): domain Bacteria; kingdom Pseudomonadati; phylum Pseudomonadota; class Alphaproteobacteria; order Rhodobacterales; family Roseobacteraceae; genus Phaeobacter; species Phaeobacter sp. PT47_59. The sequence continues at coordinate 326,575 of NZ_JARCJL010000002.1, read as the reverse complement.
CCATGCCGCAGAAACAGAACCCGGTCGCGCCCTCGGCGCTGGTGGCACTGGCGCGGCAGGGATCGGGGCTGGTGTCGGTGCTGCACGGCGCCGCCATGCAGCAGCATCAGCGCGATGGCGCCGCCTGGTTCACCGAATGGATGTGCCTGCCGCAGATCGTGCTGGGCGCCGCAAGTGCTGCCACCACGGCAAAGGCGCTTGCTGCCGGGATCACCCCCAACGCGGATGCCATGGCCGCAGCCCTGGACAGCGGGCTCGACATGATCCACGCCGAGGCGCTGAGCTTTGCCCTGACCGATACCCTGCCCCGCCCCGAGGCACAGGCGGCCGTGAAACGGCTCTGCCTTGAGGCCAACGAGAAAGCGACGCCCCTTGGCACGCTGGCGGCACGGGACTTCCCCGACCTGGACACCAAGGCGCTGTTCGATCCGGCCCGGCAACTGGGCCATGCCCCGGCGGAAGCCTTGCGTTTTGCCGAAAAAGTGGCCGAAGTCGGCCGCATGGACTAACCGGCCAGGGGACAGTGACATGCGGCGCGGGACAGAGGAGTTGGCAACAGGCTTGCCCCGTCCGATGACAGATGCGGCGGGTGGCTTCTGATGCGCCTGCCGCTGGTCTTTGTGCTAACCACGGTGATGATCGACGCCATGGGCATCGGTCTCATCATGCCGATCATGCCCAGCCTGATCGTCGAGGTGCAGGGCGGCTCGCTGGCCGATGCGGCGATCTGGGGCGGCATCCTCAGCACCGCCTTTGCGGTGATGCAGTTCCTGTTCAGCCCGGTTCTGGGCTCCCTTTCCGACGCGATCGGGCGGCGCCCGGTTCTGCTGGTCTCGCTGTTTGTCATGGCGCTGGACTATCTGGTGATGGCGCTTGCAGGCTCGCTTTGGCTGTTGCTGGCGGGCCGCATCGTGGGCGGCATCACCGCCGCGACCCATTCCACCGCGGGCGCCTATATCGCCGATATCTCGAAACCGCAGGAAAAGGCCGCGAATTTCGGTCTTCTGGGCGCGGCCTTTGGTGCCGGTTTTGTGCTTGGCCCGTTGGTGGGCGGCCTCTTGGGAGAGATGGGCACCCGGGCGCCATTCTATGCCGCTGCAGCGCTTGCGGCGCTGAACTTTGCTCTGGGCTGGTTCGTGATGCGCGAGACAGTCACCGACCAGACCCGCCGCGCCTTTGACTGGCGTCGGGCCAATCCCTTTGGTGCCTTTCGCGCCATGGCCCGCATTCCGGGCATCGCGCCACTTCTGTGGGTCTATTTCCTCTATTCGGTGGCGATATACGTCTATCCGGCGATCTGGTCCTATTTCACCGCCGAGCGGTTCGGCTGGCAGCCGCAGGTGATCGGCCTGTCGCTGGGGATTTACGGCATCTGCATGGCGCTGGTGCAGGGCTGGCTGCTGCGCCATAGCGTCCGCTGGGTCGGAGAGCGCGGCTCGGTCCTTTGGGGACAGGTGTTCGATTTCATTGCCTTCGGTGTGCTCGCCTTTATCGCCAGTGGTAGCCTCGCCCTGGCGCTGATCCCCATTTCCGCCCTGGGGGCATTGGTTCAACCGGCATTGCAGGGAATCATGTCCCGCCGAGTCGCGGACAATCAGCAAGGTGAGCTGCAGGGTGTGATGACGGCGGTGCATGCGCTGTCTATGATCATTTCCCCGCTGATGATGACCGCAACCTTTGCCCATTTCACGCGCGAGGGCGCTGCGATCTACATGCCCGGCGCGCCCTTCCTGGTGGCGCTGGTGCTGATGATCGCCGGATGTGTTGTCTTTCTGCGCACGACCCGTTCCGAGACACTGGGCAATTCCGCCGGGTAAAGCAATTCCGCTACGTAAAACTGTCTTCCACATTACGATTTGACAATTTCCCACTTGCAGCATGGTCCAGACCACGCCACCGTGCGGCAAACGCGCCTGGCAACCGGGAGAAACAGCCATGCAAACCATCAAAGCCGCCGTCTGTCGTGAATTCGGTCAACCGCTCGTCATCGAAGACATCCAGATCGCCGACCCGCGCATGGGCGAAGTCGAGGTGACCCTGGATGCGGTCGCGATCTGCCACAGCGACATCTCCTATGCCGAAGGCGCCTGGGGCGGGCACCTGCCGGCCGTCTATGGCCACGAGGCAGCAGGCACCATCACTAAGGTCGGCGCCGGCGTGAACGGCTTTGCGGCAGGCGACAGCGTTGTCGTCACCCTGATCCGCTCCTGCGGCACCTGCCCCAGCTGCGCGGGCGGCAAGCCGACGATCTGCGAAACCCCCTATGATGGGGTGAAGAACGGCCCGCTGACCACCGCCGACGGCGGCCCGCTGGAACAGGCCATGGCCTGCGGCGCCTTTGCCGAAAAGGTTGTGGTGGATCAGCGCCAGATCGTGAAAATCCCGGAAACCATGGCCAAGGATGTCGCTTCGCTGATCTCCTGCGGTGTGATCACCGGCGTGGGCGCTGCCGTCAATGCCGCGGGTCTGCGGGCCGGGCAGGATGTCGTCGTGATCGGCGCGGGCGGCGTCGGTCTCAACGCCATCCAGGGCGCGCGTATCGCCGGTGCCCGCCGCATCGTTGCTGTCGACATGAGCGAGGAAAAGCTGGAGGTTGCCAAGGAATTCGGCGCCACCCATGGCGTTCTCGGCACCGAGAAATCGCCCTGGCGCGCCTCCTACAAGGCGCTGGGTGGGCGGGGCGCCGATGCGGTTCTGGTCACCGTGGGCGCCATTCCCGCCTATGAGCAAGCGGTGCGTTACCTGGGCCGGGGCGGCAAGGCGGTGATGATCGGCATGCCCCATTCCGGCGCCAAGGCGGAATATGAACCCGTCGTCATGGCCGCCATCGGTCAGGGGCTTGTCGGCTCCAAGATGGGAGATGTCGTGATCCAGCGCGATATTCCCTGGATGATCGATCTTTATCAACAGGGGCGCCTGAAGCTGGACGAACTGATCTCCGGTCGCTGGAGCCTTGATCAGATCAACGAGGCGATTGCCGACACCAAGACCGGCTCGGCGCGGCGCAACGTGATCCTGTTCAACCGTTAAGAGGCTGTCCGCAGCCGATAGACCGCCATCCGCAAGGAGACGCCGATGAAGCTGCAGGACCTCGACATCATCGTGACCGCCCCGCCCGCACCGGGATGGGGCGGGCGCTATTGGATCCTGGTGAAAGTGACCACCGACACCGGCATCACCGGCTGGGGCGAATGCTACGCGGCCTCGGTCGGACCCGAGGCCATGACCCACGTAATCCGCGATGTCTTTGCGCGCCACATGGAGGGGGAGAACCCCGAAAACATCGAGCTGATGTTCCGCCGCGCCTATTCCTCCGGCTTTACCCAGCGGCCTGACCTGACGGTGATGGGCGCCTTTTCGGGGCTTGAGATCGCCTGCTGGGATATCCTCGGCAAGCACCGCGACCGCCCGGTGCATGCGCTGATTGGCGGGCGGATGAATGATCGCATCCGCGCCTATACCTATCTCTATCCACTGCCCCAGCACGAGATCTCCGCCTTCTGGGTCTCGCCCGAGATGGCCGCCGAAAGTGCGGCCGAAATGGTCCGCCAAGGCTACACGGCAGTGAAATTCGACCCCGCCGGCCCCTATACGCTGCGCGGCGGCCACATGCCTGCGATGAGTGACCTCAGCCAGTCCGTTGCCTTCTGCAAGGCCATCCGCGAAGCGGTCGGGGATCGCGCCGATCTTCTATTCGGCACCCACGGGCAGTTCACCACCGCAGGTGCCATCCGCCTGGGCCAGGCCATCGCCCCCTACCAGCCCCTGTGGTTCGAAGAGCCGGTCCCCCCCGATTCCGTAGGCCAGATGGCGCGCGTCGCCTCGGGACAACCCGTGCCGGTCGCCACCGGCGAGAGGCTGACCACCAAGGCCGAGTTCGCCCCGATCCTGCGGGAAGGGGCCGCCAGCATCCTGCAACCGGCGCTGGGGCGCGTCGGCGGCATCTGGGAGGCCAAGAAGATCGCCGCCATGGCCGAGGTCTATAACGCGCAGATGGCGCCGCATCTGTATGCAGGCCCGGTGGAATGGGCAGCGAACATTCATCTGGCGGCCTCGATCCCCAATATCCTGATGGCTGAAAGCATCGAAACGCCCTTCCATGACGCGCTGATCAAGGGCGCCATCCGGGTCGAGGAGGGCTTTATCACCCCGCCCGAGGCCCCCGGTCTTGGCATCGAGGTGGACGAGGCTCTTGCCCGCGCACATCCGTTTACGGGCGACGATCTGCACCTCAACATGCAGGAGGCCCCCTGCGATTATGTGAACGGCAATGCCTTTGCCGGAGGCGCACCTCCGCTGACAGAGTGAGACCAATGGCCGCGTGACTTGTGCTGCCGGGGCAATCTGGTGCAGTATGTGGCGCAAGATTTATCCCTCTTGCAAGCTCCACCGCAGGATTCTGGACACGTGACGATTCAAACCCCTGATACGATTTCCCCGGATGCGCCCGTCGACATGGCGCAGCGCGCGACCGAGGCGGCTGCCTTCCTCAAGACCCTGGCGCATGAGGGGCGGCTGATGATCCTGTGCCATCTTGGCACCGGAGAGAAATCTGTCGGCGAATTGGAGGCGCTGCTGGGGATGCGGCAAGCAGCTGTAAGCCAGATGCTGGCCCGTCTGCGCGACGAAGGTCTGGTGGCAACCCGCCGTGAGGGCAAGACGATCTTTTACTCGCTGAAAGACCGCAACACCGAAGAGGTCATCTCTCTCCTCTACCGCCAGTTCTGCGGCCCGGCCTAGATCCAGCCAATCCATAGTTGATCCGGACTGAGCCCGGCGGTCAGCTCCGGCCCCTATGCAGGTGGTGGCGCTCCCGCGCCTGTCCTGTCCTTTGCCTGCGGCAAATCCCCGAAAGCAGCCTTGGGCCCGGCGCGGCTTTGCCGCGCCACGCCCAACCGGCAAGGGGTATTCTTTGAATGCCCCGAGACGGGCGGGAGATCCCCGCCTGCCTTTTGAGTGACGTCACTGTGGATCAGCTATCGCTGCGCACGCTCTGACGCTGACGGCCCAGACCTTCGATCTCCAGCTCCATCACATCGCCGGGCTTGAGGTAGACGGGATCGGGCTTGATCCCCATGCCGACGCCCGGCGGTGTGCCAGTGGCAATCACATCGCCCGGGTGCAGGGTCATCAGCTGACTGAGGTGGGAAATGATCTCGGCCACGGAGAAGATCATCTTGCCGGTGGTGCCCGTCTGCATGCGCTTTCCGTTCACATCGCAGCTGAGCGCAAGGTTCTGCGGATCGGCCACCTCGTCCCGTGTCACCAGCCAGGGGCCGATCGGGCCAAAGGTGTCGCAGCTCTTGCCCTTGGTCCACTGGCCGGTCAGCTTGATCTGGAAATCCCGCTCGGAAACATCGTTGACCACGCAATAGCCCGCCACGTGATCCTGCGCCTCTTCCTCGCTGACATATTTCGCGGTCTTGCCGATCACCACGCCCAGTTCGACCTCCCAATCGCCCGCAACCGAGCCGCGCGGCAGCACCACGTCGTCATTGGCGCCGACAATGGCCGAGGTCGCCTTCATGAACAGGATCGGATGCTCGGGGATTGCCATGCCCGCCTCTTCGGCGTGGTCGGAGTAATTGAGCCCGATGCAGAGAAACTTGCCCACATCGCCAACACAGGGAGCGATATCCACGTCCCCCTCGACCGCGGGCAAAGAGGCCGGATCCAGCGCCGCAAGCCGCGCCAGTTCCGCGTCCCCCAGCATGGCGCCGGTGATATCCGCCACCTGCCCCGACAGATCACGTACCACGCCATCCGCATCCATCATGCCCGGACGCACCTCTGCGCCCACCCGGTATCGCAACAGTTTCATACCTGTTTCTCCCCCATTCCATCTGTGAGTGTTCTCTCGCTGCTTTATCAGCTTTGGCAACCTAGCTCGACACGTAACCCGCCACCACCTGCAGCAATTTGAAGGCGGTCGCCGCATCGTTTTCCACCACCGCGAGGAATTCCTCCTCGCCGATGCGCAGGCAGGTGAGGTTGGTCTCTGCCACCATGCTGAGCGCCCGCGGTTCCTTGCGGATAAGGCCCAACTCCCCAACAAGACGCCCCGGGCCAACCCTGGCGATCAACCGGTCCTGCTGCCCCTCCTGTGGCAGGAACAAGCCTGCTTCGCCTTCGGTGATCATATAGGCGCCATCGCTGGCATCATCGTCCTTCAGGAAGACCACATCGCCCGCCTTGGCCTCATACCAGCGCGCCCCGAATGCAAGCAGCCGCAATTGCCGCCGATTGAGGCTCGAGAACAGTTCGGATTGCTCCAGGGCGCGCAGCTTGCGCGCCAGATCCTGGCTCGCCGCACTGTCTGCCACGGCCGCCTCCTGCATCTGATCGGTTACCAATCGCCCCTGGCGCAGCTGGTAGTAGACATCAAAAACCTCGGAGCGCTCAAAATCGCTGTCGAGATAAACCAGCGTCGTCTGAGGCAGCAACCTGCGCAGGTTCTTGTGGACCGACACGCGAGTCTCCAGATCATAGCTGGCGAGCGCCGATTCCATGATCAGGATATCCGGCCGCTTGATCGTGGCACGGGCAAAGGCCAAGGGTTCCGCAAAACTGGCAGGCAGCCCCTGACCGCCCAGCGCGACGGGGAGATCGAAGATCAGCTCGACCACCATGTCGCGGGCCCCATTCTCGACCAGAACATCCGAAACCAGCTTGCGCAGCTCATCCCCGCGAGCGCCGGAACTGTCGGAGATCTTGCCGAACAGGGCGTTTTCCAGAACCGTCAGGCCGGGGGCAATGGCATCAGGAGCCAAGGGAACAAAGATATCCTCCAGCGTCTCCAGCAATTCCCCGGCATGGCTGCGGCGGAACTCCAGGATGCGCTCTTTCATGGCGTCGCTGAAGGCAGGCCCGATCTGCTCGGCCGAGATGCTGAAGGGAACGATCAGCATCTGCGCCAGTTCGTCACGCTCCAGCGCATGCGCACCCTTGCTGCGGGTCTTGTCGACCAGCGACAGGGCCGCTTCATAGGCAGAGGGCTCCAACCCCAGCTTGCGGAACAGCGGATGGCCGGTGCCATCGATCCCGAAGATCTGGCGCAGCATATCGACGACATCCTGCGTCAGAACCACCAGGTCCCGGTCCAGCCGCAGCTCCTGCAAACGGTCCAGGAAGTTCACATGCCGCTTCAGCACCTGTTCGGTGATCGGCTCGCGCAGGGTGGCATAGAGCAGGTTTTCAGCCACCGGCAGCGCCGGGTTGTAGGCATCGGGGCGGAAGATATGTGCCTGAATCGCCAGCCCCGCCGCCTCCACCGCCGCCTGCACCTTGGGGCGCAGGGCAATCAGGCTTGCGCTCAGCCGGGGATGGGCACGGCTGTCGAACTTCTGATCCATGCCGCGCCGAAACAGCGCCGTATCCGTGCCGATACCGGCCACCAGCTGCACCCACCAATCGCGCAGTTCCTCCTCGGTGGAGAATCCCGCAAGGGACGGATCCAGCCAGGCCGCATCGTAGGGATCGGAACTGTTGCCCGCCCGCAGGGCGGCATTGAACTGTAGCATGTCCCGCGCTTCGCCCTGCGGACGCTGGCGCATCGGCATCATCACGTTATCCCCGAAGGAACCCCGGAACAGCACCGGCCGCGAGGTCGCGTGACCGATGCGCGAGGCAACGATGGCCTGATGCATGTTGCGCAGGTCATGCCCCGCAACGGTGACACTGCCCGAAGCCGGCAAGACCTCGCGCGTCAGCAGTTCGGCAAGGGCGCGGCGGTCCTCTTCGGAGGGGGCGGCAATGCCGATGACCTGCCCCGCCGGTAGGGTTGCGCTCAGATCCTCCAGCACCAGATTGCCATCGGCATCGCGCACGCTGACCTGGTTCAAGGCGATGTCCCCTTCAAGGCGCGGAATTTCCTCCGGCTCTCCGGTCATCAGCGCCTCATCCACCATGCCCGCAGGCGCGAAACGTTCCAGGATCACCTCCCAGCGCAGGGACATGTCCTGGGTCTGGTTGTAATAGTCCAGCAGTTCCTTCCAGGGCGAGGCGATGTCCTTATAGGCCGCCAGTGCCGCCACCAGCGCCCCCAGCGAGACCTTGCCCTGCAGCACCAGGAAACCGCCCACGGCGTAGAAGAAGAAAGGCGTCAGCTGGGTGATGAAGTTGTTGAGAAACTTCATGAAGAACTTCTTCTGGTAGATATCGAAGCGGATATCGTAAAGCCGCCCCAGCCGGTCCGTGATCACCGCCATCCGGTAGCGCCAGCCACCATTGATGCGCAGGGTGGCGGCGCCAGCGGCGCTTTCCCCGATCTCTGACGCCAGCGCGCGAACCTCTTTGATGCGGTCCTTGTTCAAGAGGTTGATCCGGCGCTGCAGCATCGGGATGAGCCAGCCCTGAAGCGGGATCAGGGCAATCGCCGCCAGCCCGAACCAGAGGCTTTGCATGAACAGGAAATAGAGGATGGTCAGCATCTGCCCGGCCTGCAGCACCGGCTGGCTGACCGCATCCCCCATCAAGCCGCCCATCGGCTCGGACTCGGAGGTCACCATCGAGACCAGCTCACCCTGGCTGACCCGCTCGAAATAGGGCTGGGGAAACCGCAACACGCGGGCAATCAGCTGGTAGCGAAACCGGCGCAGCATCCGTTCGGCCAGAATGCCCTTCATGGTGTTGATGCGCATCTTCATCAACCCATGCGCCAGCACCGAAATCAGGAATGCCCCGCAGAGCAGCCACAGGAAGGTCAGCTGATCCACCGAATAGCCAAACACATCAATGATCTCGGTCTGGGCACCGATGGCATCGTTGATGATCCGCTTGGGCAATTCCAGCGTCAGATACAGCAGCGGAAACAGACAAGCCGTGACCACCAGAAGAACAAGCTGATCACGTTTGGAGTACTTCCAGATAAAGCGGAACAGGGAACGTTCTATGAGTGAGCTCCGGCTTGGCGTCTGAAATTCGATATCTTCATGCCTAGCGCGGTTTGCCCATGGCAGGCAATGGCAAGAACATCATGCGCGCCTTCAACCTGCCCTAACGGCAGCAATGGACGCGGCATTTGCCATGGCGCGAAAAACACGTAAGGTTCCGGGGTGTAAGCCACGATAGGGGATTGCCTTGCCGGACCTCGCCGGAGCGATACTGCTGCTGCTCTGCCTGATGCAGGTGAAGCATATGTTTGCGGATTTCTATCTGCAGACCCCGAAAATGCTGTCGGGACGGGGCGAGTATTTCCACGGCGGCCGCGCCCAGCATGCGGGCGTGCATGCGCTGGGGTCGGTGATCGTCTTTGTCATAATGGGCGCATCCGTGCCCTTCATTCTGACCATCTGCGCGCTGGAATGGCTGGTGCATTTCAACATCGACTACTGCAAGGCGCGCTATTCCGACAGCAAGCAGCTGACACCACAGCAAGCGGTGTTCTGGCGTGCCGTGGGCACCGATCAGGCACTGCACCAGCTCACCTATATCGCCATGGTCGCCGCCTGGGTGAAATGCGCCGCCTGACGGCAGGGTCTCAGGACATCACCGGCCTGTCCCGCTTGATCGTGCGCAAGACCACATTGGTCTGGGCACTGGCCACGGCAGGCAGTCGGAACAGGAACTCTTCCAGAAACCGGTTGTAGGCATCAAGATCGGGCGCCAGTACCCGCAGGTGATAATCGGACTGGCCGGTGGTGGCATAACACTCCTGTACCAGCGTATTCGTCTCCACCGCGCGAATGAACTGCTTCAGCTTGTCAGGGTCATGCCGCGTCAGTTGCACATGCACCATGGCATGGAACCCCAACCCCATGGCCCCCGCATTGACCACAGCGCCATAGCGTTCGATCACGCCTGCCTCTTCCAAGCTCCGCACCCGCCGCCACAGGGCGGAAGGCGACATGCCCACGGCCTCGGCCAGGTCCGCGTTCGAAATCCGGGAATCCTCCTGCAAGAGTGTCAGGATACTGCGGTCGCGATCGTCTAGCTTCATGAAATCGGTACCCCTTCTCACAATAGGTGGTATTGACGGATAAATTATCCACAAAATCATAAAATGACAGTAGATCCGGCAAATTATTCCGCACCCGATGGATTATCCTTCCGCGATCAGGACACCCCCGCGCGAGGACACCCCATGACCGAGCTGAGCCACGAATTTCGAAGCTACCAGCTGGATGACCGCTACGAGATGACCAAGGGTCGCGTGTTCCTCACCGGCACCCAGGCACTTGCACGCGTCATGCTGGACCAGGCGCGCCGGGATCGTGACGCGGGGCTCAACACCGCCGGGTTCGTTTCGGGCTACCGTGGATCGCCGCTGGGCGCGGTCGACCTGGAATTCTGGCGCTCGCGCAAGCGCATGGAAGAGGCCAAGATCAAGTTCATGCCCGCCGTGAACGAGGATCTGGGCGCCACCGCGGTTCTGGGCGCGCAGCAGGCCATCCTTGACCCTCACTGCGAGGTCGAGGGCGTCTTTTCCATGTGGTACGGCAAGGGGCCGGGCGTGGATCGTTCCGGCGATGCGCTGAAGCACGGCAACGCCTATGGATCTTCTGAGAAGGGCGGCGTGCTGGTGGTGGCAGGCGATGACCACGGCTGCGTCAGTTCTTCGATGCCGCACCAGTCGGATGTGGCCTTCATGGCCTGGTTCATGCCGGTGCTGAACCCGGCGGATGTTTCCGAATTCCTGAGTTTTGGCGAATACGGCTTTGCCCTGTCGCGCTATTCCGGCACCTGGGTCGGCTTCAAGGCGGTGTCGGAAACCGTCGAAAGCGCGCGCTCGGTCGAATTGCGCCCGGATCGTGATTTCATCCTCCCCGAGCTGCCCGAGTACCCCGGCGGGCTGCACATCCGCCGTGCCGACCTGCCCTCGCCCGAGATCGAAACCCGCATCCATGCCAAGATCAAGGCCGTGCGCGCCTTTGCCGAGGCCAACCCGATCGACCGCCGCATCTATGACGTTGAGGACGCCAAGTTCGGTTTCGTGACCACCGGCAAGGGGCATCTCGACCTGATGGAGGCGCTGCGCCTTCTGGGGCTGGACGAGGCCGCCTGCCGTCGGCTGGGGATCGACATCTACAAGGTCGGCTTGGTCTGGCCGCTGGCGCGCCCCGAGGCGCTGCGCTTCGTGAACGGCAAGGAAGAGGTGCTGGTCGTTGAGGAAAAACGCGGCATCATCGAAAGCCAGTTCAAGGAGTATTTCTACGACTGGCCCGGCGCCAAGCCGAAACAGATGGTCGGCAAATACGACAGCGCGGGCGAACCGCTGATCCCCTGGACCGGGGAACTCAGCCCGTTGCAACTGGTGCCCATCGTGGCGGCGCGACTTGATGCCTTCTTCCCGGATGAGAACCTGCCCGCCAAGGCCGCCGCGCTGACCGCTGAGCCGCCCAAGCTGATCAACGTGCCGGGCGCCACCCGCACGCCCTATTTCTGCTCGGGTTGCCCGCACAACACCTCGACCAAGCTGCCCGAAGGCTCCAAGGCGTTTTCCGGCATCGGCTGTCACGTCATGGCCAGCTGGATGGACCGCGACACCGCAGGCTATGCCCAGATGGGCGGCGAAGGCGTGCCCTGGGCGGTTGCCTCGCAGTTCAACGGGAACAAGCACGTGTTCCAGAACCTGGGCGAAGGCACCTGGTATCATTCCGGCAGTCTGGCGATCCGGCAAGCGGTCGCCGCAAGGACCAATATCACCTACAAGATCCTTTACAATGACGCGGTCGCCATGACCGGCGGTCAGCCGGTGGACGGGCCGGTCAGCGTATCAGGCATCGCCCAGACCTGCCGCGCCGAAGGGGTGGAGCGCATCGCGCTGGTCTCCGACGATATTGGCAAGTTCAACCGCGCCACCTTCCCCGCTGGAACCTCCTTCCATGACCGCGGCGACATGGACGCGGTACAGCGCGAGCTGCGCGAGATCCCCGGCGTCACCGTGCTGATCTACGAGCAGACCTGCGCCACCGAAAAACGCCGCCGCCGCAAGCGCGGCAAGATGGAGGACCCGAAGAGGTTCGCCTTCATCAACGATCTGGTCTGCGAAGGCTGTGGCGATTGTTCGGTGGAGTCCAACTGCCTCAGCGTGGAGCCGAAGGAGACCCCGTTCGGACGCAAGCGCAAGGTCAACCTCTCCTCCTGCAACAAGGACTTCTCCTGTCTCAACGGGTTTTGCCCCAGCTTTGTCACCGTTGAGGGTGGCGAGCGGCGCAAGAAGCAGCCTGCCGGTCTCGACGCAGACCAGCTGGCGGCCCGCCTGCCCGCCCCGGACCTTCCCTCCCTCGCCGAGCCGTTCGATCTGCTCGTCACCGGGGTGGGCGGCACAGGCGTTGTGACCGTTGGCGCGCTGATCACCATGGCCGCCCATCTGGAAGGCAAGGGATCGAGCGTGCTGGATTTCACCGGATTTGCGCAGAAGTTCGGCACCGTCCTGAGCTATATCCGCCTGTCGAACGCGCCCGACACCCTGAATCAGGTGCGCATTGATCAGGGGACCGCAGATGCGGTGATTGGCTGCGATGTGGTGGTCTCCTCCGCGCCCAAAGCCTCGGCCCATTATCGCGCTGGTACCAAGGTGGTGCTCAATCGCGCCGAAATGCCCACCGGTGACCTGGTGCTGCGCCGCGACGCGGACCTGATGGCCGGCCTGCGCGAGCAGGAGATCGCCAATGTGGTCGGCGCCGAGAACCTGTCGGGCTTCAACGCCAATGAGGCGGCAGAGGCGCTGCTGGGTGATGCGGTGCTGGCCAATGTGATGATGCTGGGATTTGCCTGGCAAAAGGGGCTGGTGCCAGTCAGCGGCGCGGCGCTGTCACAAGCGATCGAACTCAATGGCGTGGCGATCAACGAGAACCACCTGGCCTTTGCCATCGGGCGTGCCATGGCTGTGGATCCCGGCCTTGTGCGCCAGTTCTACGACGAGGCCCCGGAACAGGCAGAAACGCTGGAGCAGATGATCACCCGCCGCGCCACCTTCCTGACCGGCTATCAGGATGCAGATTATGCGGCCCGCTATCGCGCCACGCTGGACCGGCTGCGCAGCGCCCTGCCTGCGAACGTGCAGGACGACCTGACGACACGCGCAGCGAAATCCCTGTTCAAGCTGATGGCCTATAAGGATGAATTCGAGGTCGCGCGCCTTTTGACCTCTGATACCTTCAAGCATCAGATCGCGGCCGAATTCGACGGTGACTACTCGGTCAAATACCACCTCGCCCCGCCGTTGCTGACGCGTAGCAAGGACAGCCGGGGACGTCCGAAGAAACGCGCCTTCGGACCCTGGCTGCGCCCGGCGCTGTCAGTGCTGGCCAGGGCAAAGGGCCTGCGTGGCACGGCCTTCAACCCCTTTGGCTATCACGAAGAAGCCCGCCTGCACCGCGACCTTCTGGCCTGGTATGAGGCTGCCCTGGACAAGGTCGCAGATGGATACAGCCCAGCGACCCACGAGGTCTGTGCTGAAATTCTATCGGCCCCACAGGAAATCCGCGGCTACGGCCCGGTCCGCCTGGAGGCGGCCCAGCGCTTCCGGGCCGAAACCGAGGCGCGGTTGAAACGGCTCTGATCCCACCCGCGCAACGCAGGGCGCGCGCATCAACGATGGGTCTGGCCGCATCTGCAGGCGCGGTCAGATATCCCAGACGTCCCGGGTGTAACGCCGGAACGCCTCCAGCTCTTCGGGCTGTGCCTCCTTACCGGTAAACACCAGCAGGTATTCCGGCGTCATCTTCATGCGCAATTCGTAGCTTTCGTTCGGCTCGGCCATGTCATAGCCGAGCTGCATGTAATAGAGCACCTTGGCCCGTGCCTGCGCCTCCATCTCGGGATAGCCGAAGCGGGCAAACATGTCGGTCAGCGCCGCCACCCGGCGCGCATCCGAGCGGTCCAGCAGGCTGCGCACCTTGCCAGAACGCCGCGCCCAGTCGCGCACCGCAAAATCCAGCGCCGTGTTGAAGAGATCCGGGTTCTCGATGCAGTGAAAGACATTCAGCACCGCCCCGGTGATCGTCTCGGCCGTGGCTTCGGCCTGGGCCACCATGGCGGCGGTATTGGTCTGCTCCCATTCCTTCAGCAGCGCATCCAGCAGATCCTGACGCGACTTGAAGTACCAGTAGAAGGAAGAGCGCGAGACATTCATCCGCTCGGCCAGGGCCAGCACCTTGACCCGCTCCACCCCGTCGCTGATCAGCACATCCATGGCCACGTTCAGCCAATCTGCGCGGGTGACTTTTACGTTCCCGGTCAGCGGCGCGGCAGTGGGATCGTCGCGGTGAAGGATCGGTTTGGCGGGCATGGGCAGAATACCTTGTCACAGACGCCAAGCGGCGCAGCAAATATCCTGCGGCGGGTACCCGGCCATGTCCACCGCATTCGGCAGCGGTGCGCTATTTGTCTCAGGCGGAAGGCAAGGCGCCCTGCGATCCCGGGTTCAAGACGATGCACAGGCCAATTCGACAAGACGGTAAGCCGCAGCCCCTGCATCCTCTGCATATTGCGGATCGCGATGGGTCAGCATCGCAGAAAAGGCGCCATCCATCAGCAGGGTCACCGCCCGGGCGAGATCCTGTGCCTGCTGAATCCCCGCCTCTGCATACTTCTTGGCCAGCCAGAGTTCGAATTTCTTTTTGTGCCGCGCACCGACTGCCACCGCAGGGTGTCCGGGCATGTTTGCCAGCTCCGCGACGGTCCTCAGAAACCCGCAGCCCTTCCATTTCGGGTGGCGCGCATTCTCGGCAACCCTTTGAAGAATGACCTGTGTCTTTGCGGAGACCGGTCCTTCCGCCTCATCGAACCACCGTGCGAATGCCGCCAGGTTGGGCTGGTCCCGCGAGATCAGATAGGCCTCGATCAGGTCATCCTTGCTTTTGAAATGATAGTAGAGCGTCCGTTTGGTCAGCCCGGCCTTTTCGGCAATCGCATCGACGCTCACAGCGCGGATTCCTTCGCCGTAAAATAGCTTGTTCGCCGCCGTCAGGATGCGGTCCCGGGTTTCTAGGGAAGAGGGTTTCGCCATGTATACTACCTAGTGAGTTTACTTGAATTTGCCCCCTTCCCACACTCGGGTCAACACAACGACGGAGTATCGAAGATGACCGACACTGTTTTGATGACACGCGAGGGACCGATTGCAATTCTCACGCTCAATCGGCCGGAAAAGCTGAACGCGCTGAACTATCAGACCAACGACCGGATACTCGAGCTGCTGAACCGGATCGAGGACGACGCCAGCCTGCGCCTGGTTGTCTTGACCGGTGCCGGGGATCGCGCGTTTTCCGCAGGCGGCGACATCCACGAATTTTCGCAAAGCGTGAAAGAGGGGCCGGATGTGGCGATCAAGGCCTTCGTGCGCCGGGGGCAGGCCATGACACGTCGCCTGGAGGCCTTTCCCAAACCCATCATCGCGGCAGTGAACGGCATTGCCTTTGGGGGTGGCTGTGAAATCACCGAAGCGGTTCACCTGGCCGTAGCATCCGACCGGGCGCGATTTGCCAAGCCGGAAATCAACATCGGCATTCCGCCGACCTTTGGCGGCACACAGCGGCTCCCCAGGTTGGCGGGCCGGAAACGCGCGCTTGAGCTTCTGTTGACCGGCGACGAATTCGACGCCGCGCGCGCCTATGAGCTTGGCTTGGTGAACCGTGTCGTTCCCCATGAGGATCTCATGCCTGCCACCTTCGATCTGGCGGACCGTATTCTGCGCCATTCACCAATTGCGGCGGCACGGATCATCACGGCAGTGACGCGCGGGATCAACGCCTCAATCACAGAAGGTCTTGAGATCGAAAGCGAGCAATTCGGCCGCATGGCCGCCACCACCGACATCCACGAAGGGCTGGACGCCTGGATCGCACGCCGGAGACCGGCATACACGGGCACATGACCGGACCACGCCCTTGCCCCGGTGCGCAGCAACTTTGCCCCTTGATCCTACAGCTGCGCGCTGGGACGTTCGCGGATGGCCTCTTGCCAGGCCAGGGTCGCGCTGTTGGCTTCGGGCACGCGGATCTTGATCACGCGGGCAAAGTCCACAAAAACGAAGGCCGAGATATCCGCCAGGGTGAAATGATCGGTCGCCAGATAGGGGCTTTCCCGAAGTCGTTCCTCCAGGAGGTCAAAGAACCGCGCGGTGCGCAGCTGCCCGCGTTCCGCCAATGCCGGGATCTGGGCGTAGTGATCGGGGCCGGGAATGGCGCGGTTCTCGAACGCGGGATGAGTGTTGCGCAGCACCTCGGCAATCGGCGCGCCGCCCTGCTGTTCGACGATGGAGTTCCACATCAGCACCAGCCCCTTTTCATCCGCGTCTCGCCCCATCAGAGGCGGTTCGGGATAGGCAGCCTCCAGGTAGGCGGCGATACCCAGGTTCTCGGTCAGGGCGGTGCCCGCGTCGGTGATCAGCACCGGGATCGTGGCCCGCGGGTTCACCGCCAGAAAGGCCGCATCCAGCTGTTCGCCCTTGGCGATGGAGACATCATGCGTTTCGGGCGTCAGCCCCTTTTCGGCAATGAACATGCGCGCCCGGCGCGGGTTGGGCGCGGTGGAGCAATCGTAGAAAATCATGGCAGCCTCCCTTTTCTCCCCCCAGCCTAGGAGCAGAGTATCGCGTCAGGCCAGCATGACGATACGTCGCAGACAGATCAGGCGTCGCGACGGTAGATAAAGCAACGCCCCTCGACAGCGCCGTCCGGCAGCGGCATTTCGCGCAAGGTCTCGAAATACATCCGGTCCGAGGACACCATCAGGCCACCCACTGCCAGCAAGGGTTCGATCAGCGGCGAGACCAGCCGGGCGAAGGCATCGTTTTTCGCGCGGTTGTGCCCGCCCAGATCCGCATGGATCAGGCTGGCCGTGGCGCCGAACCGCTCCAGCGCGGCCGGAAGGGTCTCGCGCACATCGCCCAGGATCGTCAGCTCTTCCGGCGGGGTGCTGTCGGGGTGCGAGGCCACCGCGCGCTCGAACACATAGATGTCGCGCCCGCTGATATTGTGCTTCATGTGGTGATAGGTGCGCCCGTTGCCGAGCCCCAGTTCGAACACCGGCCCGCTCATGTCCGCGGTCTCTGCAATCGCGTGATCCAGACAGGCACGCTGGGACACCATGCGATCAATGAACAGGTCAAGGCGGGTGGTCATGAGGGGGCTCTCCTTGCGGTGCATGGCCGCGATACGGCCGGTGTGATGCAGATGTGTCAGAGTTTGCGGCAAATGTGTAGTGATTACAGAAAACTGGGCCGCAAAGCCCGCCGGGTGACCATCCGCCGCGTCAAAATTCCCGCACCTCAGCCAGCTATCGGTGAATGGGGGTTTGACTAGAGCGCATGGCCCGCGCGATGGTGGGAGAAAAACGGGGACATGGGAAGACAATGACGCGATATCGCCGGTCACGGACGGGGAGGGCCGAATGACACCTCTGTTGTCAGTCGAAGGTCTCAGCATCGGCTTTGGCCGGGATGAACCCGTCGTGCGGGACGTCAGCTTTGACGTGGCGCCCGGTGGCACCCTGGCCCTGGTCGGCGAAAGCGGATCGGGCAAGACCATCACCTGCCGCGCCGCCCTGCGTATCCTGCCGCGTGCGGCACAGATCCGCTCTGGGAAGATCACGCTCAATGGCGGCAAGGCGCCGCTTGAATTGCTGTCCCTGTCCGAACGGCAGATGCGCAATGTGCGCGGCAACCGGATCGCGATGATTTTCCAGGAGCCGATGCGCTCCCTGTCGCCGCTGCACCGGATCGGCAACCAGGTCTCCGAGGTGCTGTGGCTGCATGGCCGCAAGAGCGAGGCCGAAGCGCGCAAGGAGGTGCTGGAGTGCTTCGAGCGCGTCGGTTTCCCGGAACCGGAGCGCACCTATCACTCCTACCCGTTCGAACTGTCGGGAGGCATGCGCCAGCGGGCGATGATCGCTATGGCGATGGTGGCCAAGCCCGACCTGCTGATCGCGGACGAGCCGACGACCGCGCTGGATGTGACGACGCAGGCGCAGGTTCTGGGGCTGATGAAGGAACTGCAGCGCGACACCGGCATGGCGATGATCCTGGTGACCCACGATCTGGGCGTCGTCGCCAATATGGCCGAGGATGTGGTGGTGATGCACAAGGGCCGCGTGATGGAGTCAGGCCCCGCCGCGCCGATCCTGTCGGACCCGGCGCATGCCTATACCCGTGCCTTGATCGAAGCCGCGCCCAAGATCCCCGCCGCCAGCCACAACGCGCCGCCGCAAGCCAAGGAAGACCTGATCCTCGAGCTGAAATCCGTCTCGAAAACCTACACCCTGCGGGCCGGAAAGGGCTGGGCGCCGCCCACCTATATCCACGCCTGCCGGGGGGTGGATTTCAAACTGCCGCGCGGCAAGACACTGGCCATCGTCGGCGAAAGCGGATCGGGCAAGACCACCGCCGCCCGCATTGCGCTGGGAGCCGAGCCGCCAGATCCCGGCGGCGAGGTTCTGTTCCGCCCGACCCCGGAAGGCGAGACCGTCAAGGTCCACCAGATGGACCGCACCGCCCGCACCGCCTTTCAACGCGAGGCGCAGATGGTGTTCCAGGACCCCTATTCCTCTCTCAGCCCGCGCATGCGCATTCTGGATACCATGGTGGAACCGCTGGAAATCCACGGTATCGGCACGGCGGCTGAGCATCGCGACAAGGCCGCCAAGATGTTGCAGACAGTGGGTCTTGGCCCCGAAATGCTGCAACGCTACCCGCATGCCTTTTCCGGCGGCCAGCGCCAGCGCCTGTCGATTGCCCGCGCCCTGATGCTGGATCCTGCTCTGATCGTCTGTGACGAGCCGACCTCGGCGCTGGATGTCTCGGTGCAGGAACAGATCCTGCGCCTGCTGGAGAAGATCCAGGAGCAGCAGGGGCTTTCCTATCTGTTTATCAGCCATGATCTGGCCGTGGTCGCCCGTATCGCGGATGAGGTCGCGGTGATGCGGCGCGGGCTGATCGTGGAGCAGGCCCCGCCCGAGACCCTGTTCCACAATCCCCAGCATCCCTACACCAAGGCGCTGATCGCGGCGCAGCCCGAACCCGATATCGACCGCCCGATCAATCTGGATCTGGTGGCGCAGGGCGCAGGTGCCCCGGACAGCTGGCCCGAGCACTTCAGATTCACGGGCGCCGAAGCCCCGCCGCTGGTGATGCTGGAGCCCGGACACAAGGTACGATGCTATGTTTGACGCCAAGAAACCCGTTCTGGCCCTCGCCCTTGCTGTGGCCCTTCTGCCGTTTTCCGCCCTGGCAGAGGCCCTGCCGCAGCTGAAGGAAAGCGCCTTCTGGCAGCAGGAGGTGGACGCGGGTGACCTGCCCCCGGTGGCAGAACGCATCCCCGAGACCCCGCTGGTGGTCGATCTGGAGGCCAAGGGGCGCGCATACGGCGTGCAGGGTGGCGCGCTCAACACCATGGTGACGCGTTCCAAGGACATCCGCCAGATGGTGGTCTACGGCTATGCCCGGCTTGTGGGTTATGACGCCGATTACAAGCTGCAGCCCGACATCCTGTTGGGTTACGAAGTCGAGAACAACCGGCGTTTCACCCTGCAGCTGCGCCCCGGCCACCACTGGTCGGATGGCTCCCCCTTCACCTCGGCCGATTTCGAATACTGGTGGAAGGACGTTGCCAACCACCCGCAGCTGAGCCCCGCAGGCCCGCCCGATTTCATGCGCGTCGAGGGTGAATTGCCGGAGGTCTCATTCCCCGATGCCACCACCGTGGTCTTTGAGTGGACCCATCCCAATCCCGGCTTCCTGCATCATCTGGCGCAGGCCCGCCCGCCCTTCATCTATCGCCCCTCGGCCTATCTGAAACAGTTCCACGCCGATTACGCCGACCCGGCGGCGCTGGCCGATGAAGTGGATTACGCCCGCGTCAAAAGCTGGGCCGCGCTGCACAACAAATACGACAACATGTACCAGTTCGACAATTTCGAACTGCCGACCCTGCAGCCCTGGATGAATGCCACAGTCGGCAAGAAAATCCGCCAGCTCTTCGTGCGCAATCCCTATTATCACCGCCTGGACGCCAAGGGCGTGCAGCTGCCCTACATCGACACCGTCGAGATGGAGATCGTCTCGGGCGGGCTGGTGGCCGCGAAGTCCAACGCCGGAGAGGCGGATCTGCAGGCGCGCGGCCTGGGCTTTCGCGACATTCCGATCCTGCGCAAGGGCGAGAAGGACGGCGGCACCTACAAGACCCACCTCTGGGGCACCGGCACCGCCTCGCAGATCGCGATCTATCCGAACCTGAACGCCAACGATCCGGTCTGGCGCGCGTTGCTGCGCGATGTACGGGTGCGCCGCGCCCTGTCGGTCGCCATCAACCGTGCCGCCATCAACCGGGCGCTCTATTTCAACCTGGCCAAAGCCGGCGCCATGACGGTGCTGGAGCAAAGCCCGTTTTTCGACCCCGCCCTGCGCGCGGCCTGGGCTCAGTTCGATCCCGATCTGGCCAATCAGCTGCTGGACGAGGTCGGGCTGACCGAAAAGGACGGCTATGGCATCCGCAAGCTGCCCGACGGACGCCGGATGGAGCTGATCATCGAGACCGCCGGTGAACGGCAGGAGGTGGAAAACGCCCTGCAGATCATCACCGACGACTGGCGCGATGTGGGCGTCAAGCTGGTGATGCGCCCGCTCGACCGCGACATTCTGCGCAACCGGGTGTTTTCCGGCACCACCACCGCCTCGGTCTGGTACGGCTGGGACAACGGTCTGCCGCAGCCCTATACCTCTCCGGCCTATCTCGCGCCCACCGATCAGGTCTTCCTGGCCTGGCCGAAATGGGGGCAGTATTACCAGACCGGCGGCGCGGCTGGCGAAGCCCCCGACATGGAGCCCGCCCAGCACCTGCTGGACCTGCTGCATGACTGGGAGACCGCCACCACGGACGAAGAGCGCTCTGCTGCCTGGCGCCAGATGCTGAAGATCCACGCCGATCAGGTCTATGGCATCGGCATCGTCGCAGGCGCTCCACAGCCGGTGGTGGTGTCCAACAGGTTGCGCAACGTGCCGGAACGCGGCATCTGGGCCTGGGATCCCGGTGCGCATTTCGGCGTGCATCGGATGGATGAATTCTTCTTTGTGGATGGTGAGGGCTGATGGAAATCCTGCGCTACGCCATATACCGTTTCGGCACCATGCTGCTCACGCTCTGGGTGGTGTCGGTGCTGGTCTTCGTGATCATCAACCTGCCCCCCGGCGACTACCTGTCGAACCAGATCGCCGAGCTACGCGCCAGCGGACAGACTGCGGGCGTGGAAAAGGCCGAATTCCTGCGGCGCGAATATGCTCTCGATAAACCCTTGTGGCAGCAGTACTTCATCTGGATCGGCTTCATGCCCGGCCCGCATGGGTTTTCCGGTCTGATCCAGGGCAATTTCGGCTGGTCCTTCGAGTTCGACCGCCCGGTGGCGGAAATCGTCGGAGACAGCCTGTGGCTGACCGTGCTTGTGAACCTCGCTGCCGTGCTGTTCGTCTACCTGGTGGCCCTGCCGCTGGGGGTGCTGGCGGCGGCGCGCTCGCGCACCTGGGTCGATTACACATCGGCCTTTGTCGGCTACCTGGGCCTTGCCACGCCGAACTTCCTTCTGGCGCTGATCCTCTTTTACTACGGTCACCGCTGGTTCGGGCTGCCCATCGGCGGGCTGATGGATCCGATCTATGAAGGCGAGCCAATGAGCTGGGAGAAGGTGAAATCGATCCTCATCCACCTGATCGTGCCCACCTTCGTGATCGGCACCTCGGGCGCCTCGGCGATGATGCAGCGCTTGCGTGCCAACATGCTGGACGAACTGGGCAAGCCTTATGTGGAGACCGCCATCGCCAAGGGCATGGCGCCGTCGCGGATGCTGGCGAAATATCCGCTGCGAGTGGCCTTCAATCCCTTCGTCGCCGATATCGGCAACCTGCTGCCCTCGATGGTATCGGGCTCGGTTCTGGTCTCGGTCGTCTTGGGGCTGCAGACCATCGGGCCGGACCTGCTGCAAGCGCTGAAATCGCAGGACATGTTCCTGTCGGCCTTCATCCTGATGTTCGTCGCCCTTCTGACCCTGATCGGCACGATGATTTCCGATGTGCTGCTGGTCCTTCTGGATCCGCGCATCCGCTACGAGGGGCGTGACGCATGAGCCAGCTTCCCGACGGTCGCTTTGTCGACGATGCCCCCTATGATCCGCAGCAATCGATCCGCGAGCTGGAGCGCAAGGATCTCGATGCTCCCAACTGGGTGCTGATCTGGCGCAAGTTCAAGACGCATAGGCTGGGGCTGATATCGGGCGCCTTCCTACTGTTCTGCTACCTGATGCTGCCCTTCGTCGGCTTCATCGCCCCCTATGGGCCGAACGAACGCCAGAGCGAGCATCTCTACTCCCCGCCGCAAGGCATCAACCTCTTCCACGAGGGCGAATTCCTCGGCCCCTTCATCTATCCGATGACCTCGGCAGCGAACCTGGAGACCTTCCAGTGGGAGTTCGAGCCGGACTATGAGAACCCGATGCCACTGCGGTTCTTCTGCGAGGGCAAATCCTACCGCATCGCCGGGTTGATCGAGGCCGATACCCATCTGTTCTGCGCGCCTTCGGCAGAGGTGCCCTTCTTCCTCTGGGGCTCTGACCGGTTGGGGCGCGATGTCTTCAGCCGTATCCTATACGGGGCGCAGCTGTCGCTGACCGTCGGTCTGATCGGCATTACCGTTTCCTTTGTGCTGGGGATCTTCTTCGGCTCAGTCGCGGGCTATTTCGGCGGCAGGATCGACTGGGTCATCAACCGGGTGATCGAGATCCTGCGCAGCCTGCCCGAACTGCCCCTGTGGCTGGCGCTCTCGGCCGCCGTACCCTCCAACTGGTCGCCGGTGGCGGTCTTCTTCATCATCTCGGTGATCCTCGGCATCCTCGATTGGCCGGGGCTTGCACGATCGGTCAGGGCCAAGTTCCTCTCCTTGCGCGAAGAGGAATACGTGCGCGCGGCGGAAATGATGGGGGCCTCCTCAGGGCGGGTGATCCGCAAGCATCTGCTGCCGAACTTCATGAGCCACCTCATCGCCTCGGCCACCCTGTCGATCCCGGCGATGATCCTGGGCGAAACCGCGTTGTCCTTCCTTGGCCTTGGCCTGCGCGCGCCTGCGGTCAGCTGGGGTGTCATGTTGAACGATGCCCAGAACCTCGCCAATATCGAGATCTACTGGTGGACCGCCATCCCGATGCTGCCCATCGTGGTTGTGGTTCTGGCCTTCAACTTCCTCGGTGACGGCTTGCGCGACAGTCTGGATCCATACCAGCAATGAGCCTGATCGATGCCCTCCCCGACCCCGCCACCTATGACCTGACGGGCACCGGCCACTGGCCAAGCGCCTTTGCGGTCAGCGAGCTCGCCACCGCAAGCATCGCCGCAGTGGGGGTGGAGCTTGCCGACTATATGCAAGCGGCAGGTTTGGTGACGCAAGCCCCTGCGGTCACGGTGGATCAGCGCCTTGCCGCGCTCTGGTTCGGCTACAGCTTCCGCCCCGAAGGCTGGGAGATGCCCTCGCTCTGGGATCCAATCGCCGGCAACTACCCGTCGGCCGACGGCTGGATCCGGCTGCACACCAACCTGCCCCGTCACCGCGCCGCGGCCCTGTCGGTGCTGGGCTGCGCCGCAAAGCCAGAGGCGGTGCGCGCCGCAGTCGCCACCTGGCAGGGCGATGATCTGGAACAGGCCATCGTCACCAAGGGCGGAGCCGCCGCCGCCATGCGCAGCCGCGATCAATGGCTGGCCCATCCGCAGGGGCAGGCCGTGGCCTCGGAACCGCTGGTGCAATGGGGCCAGCCCCGCGCCATTGCCCCCCGCGCCCTGCCCCGGGCGACGGCCTCCCGGCCTCTGGCGGGGCTCAAGGTGCTGGATCTCACCCGCGTTCTGGCCGGGCCGATTGCGACGCGCACGCTGGCCGGTTTCGGCGCCGATGTGCTGCGGATCGACCCGCCCGGCTGGGATGAACCGGGCGTGATCCCGGATATTTCCATGGGCAAACGCATGGCCATGCTGGATCTCAAGACCGCACAGGATCGCAGCCGCTTCGAAGCGCTGCTGTCCCGCGCCGACGTGCTGGTGCACGGCTATCGCCCCGGTGCCCTGGCCGCACTTGGCTACGGCCAGGAGATCCGCGACCGGATCGCGCCGAACCGGGTGGAAGTGACGCTCAACGCCTATGGCTGGACCGGCCCCTGGGCCGCACGGCGCGGCTTTGACAGCCTGGTGCAGATGAGCGCCGGGATCGCCGATACGGGCCGCAGCTGGGCCGCCGCCGACAAGCCCGTACCGCTCCCGGTGCAAGCGCTGGATCATGCCACCGGCTACCTGATGGCCGCCGCCGTGATCTCGGCCCTCAATGCGGCGACACGGCAGGACAATGCGCCACAGGCCCGCCTGTCGCTGGCCCGCACCGCTGAACTCATGGCCAGCCTGCAAGGCTCGAACAGCGGGCCTCAGATCACGGCAGCCGAAACCGGTGACTATGCTGCGGCAATCGAACAGTCGGGCTGGGGTCCGGGACTGCGGCTGAAACCGCCGCTGTCCCTGGCTGACACGCGCATGCACTGGCCGCGGCCTGCCGGGAAAACCGGATCGTCCCCTGCACAGTGGACCGCTTGATATCTGACGCTGCCGCGCCGCGCATCTGCGCGGCGCCCGGCCCAACCCCAAGCGGAGCGCGCATGCGCACCGGCGCGGGGGCGGGAGCACGCCCGGAGCGGATCTAACGGTCGCCCCCGCCCTCGTTCACATCCAGCAGGTCCTCATCGATCGCCGCCTGTACCGCACCTGCCAGTGCTTCCTTTTTCTGCGGCGTCATGGCGTCACTCTGATCTTCTGCCAGGCGCACGGTGACCTCGCGGTGAGCAAACTTGATGCCTTCACGCTCAAACAGCTGGCGAATTTCCTCGTAGACCTTCTTGCGCACCAGCCATTGATCGCCCGGCTTGGTCATGAACTTCACCCGGATGATCATCGCGGAATCCTGCATCTCGATCACGCCTTGTGATTTCAGCGGCTGGATGAAGTTGTCACCGATGACCGGGTCGCTGAGCAGCTCCTGCCCCAGCTTCTTGATCAGCTTGCGCACCTTTTCCACGTCGGTGTCATAGGTCACCCGCAGCGGCAGTTTCATCATCACCCAATCGCGGGAGTAATTGGTCAGAACCCGGATTTCACCAAAGGGGATGGTGTGCAGGGCGCCCAGGTGATGACGCAGCTGGAAGGAGCGAACCGAGATCTTCTCGACCGTACCCTTCACATCGCCGATGTCGATATACTCTCCCTTTCGGAAGGCATCATCGACCAGGAAGAAGGCCCCTGAAAAGATGTCCCGCACCAGCGCCTGCGAACCAAAGCCCACCGCCAGACCGACCACACCGGCACCGGCAAACAGCGGGCTGACATTGATGCCCAGTTCCAGCAGCACGATCAGGATGATCGACACCAGCACCACCGCAAGGATAGCGCCCCGGAACAGCGGCAGAAGGGTTGCCAGGCGGCTGGCACCACCGGCGCCACCCTCGTCGCCCAGCTCGGCCTCGGGCAGATCGCCGACCTCCTCGTCGATCTTTCCATCGATCCAGATGCGCGCCGCATTGTAGACGATATAGCCGATGAACAGGATCACCACGACATCGTACAGACGGTCGATGGCGGAATCCTCGATCCAGTCCAGATCCGGGTTCCAGACGTAAAACAGCGCCACCGCCCCCATCACGAAGGCCAGGATCCCCGCCACCCGGCGCGCCAGGTCTTCGAAGGATGCAATGGGATGGCGCCTGCGGGCCGGGGCGGCAGCTGCCTCCTCGCCTTCTCCTGGCTCCGGCTCGTCTTCACCGGCCTCCCGCTGCGGCAGACGCCGCCTGCCTGCGTAGGCCTCGATGCCGTAGTTGATGACGCCGTAGACCACCAGGATCGAGGTCAGTGCCAGATAGGTGCCCATCATCAGCGGGATGGACATGTCCCGCTCCAGCACCAGGTCAAAGGCGAGTTCCAGCCAGCCAAAGACGATATAGGCCACAACCGCCGGCGCCCAGGCCACTGACAGCACGCGCAGCAGCCAGGAGCAGTCCTCCGGCGGGCAGCCTGCCCGGATCGCCCCGGTGATGGCACGGGCGTTGAAGGCCACAAGCGCCAGATTGCCCATCAGTCCGATCAGCGCCAGCCCGCCGTAGACAACCGCATAGACATTGTAGGTGAGGCCAAAATCCCCCACCCAGGAGGCAAAGACCAGGCTCGAGATGTCATAGGTCGCCAGGATCGACGCCCAAAGATAGAGCCGCTTGGCATCGCGGTCGGAAAACACCGGAATCCGGTACTGGCTGAGATAGGGCGACAGTACCATCCGCCACAGGTCCGATACCGTGCGCGACAGGAAGAACGCCGTATAGATGGCCAGAACCGTCAACCGCACCGAAGCATCCTCAGACGCGCCGAAGATCAGGTAGGATCCGAACAGCGCCACCGCCATCGTGAAGATCGTCCCCCCGACGCCCAGCAGGAAGCGGAACACCAGGAAGGGCATCTTCTCGAGATAGCCCTCGGGCTGATCCTTGGTCCGGGCAACGACATGCTTCAGAGCGAACCTCTTGCCATAGATCTCGACCGTGACCCAACGCCCGAAGAACAGGAACAACAGGCTCCAGAACAGCAGCTCCACATAGGTCATGATGCGCCCATCCGGACTGGTCTGGCGCAGGATGTATTTCATCTCGAAGACCGAATAGGGGAGCGCCTCCAACCGGCTGCGCAACTCGTCGCGGAAGATGTCCATTTCCGACTGGGCCTTCATCAACATCGAGGCCCCTTCCATCTTGTCAGGGGTCCCTGCAGCCTCTTCGCCCGAAGCGCCACCGCCCAATCGCGCCCCGGTGCCATCGACGATGATCACCCCGACGCCTTTTTCGGCAGCCAGTTCGATGGCCCGGGCAAAAGGATCTGCCTGCGCATCGCCTTCCCCATCAGGGACCGACTGCGCCTCTGCCTCGCCTTCCAACTGGCCATAGAGGCTGACCTGCGCCCGGACAGGCCCCGCGACCGACACCAGCAGAACAACAAGAAACAGAAAGGCCGCAATCACTTGGGCAGAACGCCGGAAGACACCGAAAATCATGGTCTGGAAATCCTCGTACAGGTTGGGTCAGGTTAGCCAGCCACCAGGACGGGTGCAATCGCCAGGGTGCAACAGGCGATCACAGTTTGCGAAGCTGCCCGTAAAGCCTCTCAATTCCATGCCAATTTTTGCGCAATCGGCAGACCGGGGGCCGATCACCCTTGATTTCGGCGCCTGCCTATTGCACCACCGCTCTGTTCCACCTGTTCAGGCAGCCAGATGAAAGACCAGACCAGCTCCACAGCCGACAGGGAAAACGGCACACGTGGCCCAAGGGTGATGCTTTACAGCCACGACACCTTTGGCCTAGGCCATCTGCGCCGTTCCCGGGCACTGGCGGGCGCCATCACCGCAGCGGATCCGTCCGCCTCGGCGCTGATCCTGACCGGTTCCCCGGTGGCGGGGCGCTTTGCCTTTCCCAGCCGGGTCGATCACATGCGCCTGCCCGGGGTCATCAAACGCGCCGATGGCAGCTATGCCTCGCGCACCATGGGGATGAGCATCGAGGAAACCACCGAGATGCGCGCCGGCCTGATCCGCTCGATGGCGCAGCAATATGATCCCGACGTGCTGATCGTCGACAAGGAACCCACGGGGTTCCGCGGTGAGCTGATGCCCGCGCTTGATTGCCTGCGCAGCCGGGGCCGCTGTAAGCTGGTGCTGGGCCTGCGCGATGTGCTGGACGAACCCGAGGTTCTGGCCGCCGAATGGGCGCGCAAGGGCGCCGTGCCGGTCACCGAAGACTACTATGACGAGATCTGGGTCTATGGGCTCAGCTCGGTCTATGACCCCACCCAGGGGCTGGATCTGTCTGCCGACACCCGTGCGCGCATGCATTGGACCGGCTACCTGCGCCGCGACCTGGGCCAGATCGGTGAGCCGCCCGCGCAACCCTATGTGCTGATCACCCCCGGCGGCGGCGGCGATGGGGCGATGATGGTGGATCTGGTTCTTTCGGCCTATGAACGCGATCCTGATCTCAACCCGCGCGCCGTCCTGGTCTATGGCCCCTTCCTGTCCGGTGAAACCCGCGAAGCCTTCGAGTCCCGCGTCGCCGCGCTCGATGGGCGGGTGACCTCGGTGGGATTTGAAAGCCGCATCGAAACGCTGTTTGCCGGTGCTGCGGGTGTGGTCTGCATGGGCGGCTACAACACCTTCTGCGAGGTGCTGTCCTTTGACAGGCCCGCCGTGATCGTGCCGCGCACCACGCCGCGCCTGGAACAGTGGATCCGCGCCAGCCGGGCCGAGGAACTGGGCCTCGTCGCCATGCTGGACGAGAACCGTGACGGCTGGACTCCCGAAGCGATGATCCGCGCCATTCGCGCGCTGCAGGATCAGCAGCCCCCCTCTGCCGCCTTTACCGACGGGCTGCTGGAGGGGCTTGATTATGTCACCCACCGGGTCGCGGCCCTGTTGCAGACCGAACCGCGAAAGGCCGCCAAATGAGTGACCCCCGACCACCGCTTGCCGTTCTGGTCAAGGGCTGGCCACGGCTGTCCGAAACCTTCATCGCCCAGGAGCTGGTCGCGCTGGAGGCCGCCGGTCATAGCTTTGAAATCTGGTCTTTGCGTCATCCGACGGATGTGAAACGCCACCCCCTGCACGAGCGCCTGCAGGCGCAGGTGAACTACCTGCCCGAATACCTTTATCAGGAACCGGACCGCGTCTGGCGCGCCCGCGAGGTGGCCCAACAGCTTCCCGGCTACGGCGAGGCATGGCGGATCTGGCGCGCCGACCTGCGCCGCGATCCCAGCCGCAACCGCATCCGCCGCTTTGGCCAGGCCTGCGTTCTGGCCGCCGAGATGCCGGACAGCGTCCTTGGGCTTTACGCGCATTTCCTGCACACCCCGTCATCCGTGGCGCGCTATGCGGCGGTGATGCGCGGCCTGCCCTGGAGCTTTTCGGCCCATGCCAAGGACATCTGGACTTCTCCTGACTGGGAGATCGAGGAAAAACTCTCCACCACGCAGCACGGCGCCGCCTTTGGGGCCACCTGCACCGCCTTCGGCGCGCAGCACCTGCGCGAGATGTCCGACGACCCGGCGCGCATCGATCTGATCTACCACGGGCTGGACCTCAGCCGCTTTCCCGACCCGCCCGATCGCAGCTGGCGCAAGGTCGGCGATCCGCTGCGCCTGATGTCCGTGGGCCGCCTGGTGGAAAAGAAGGGCTTTGACCG
Source organism: Phaeobacter sp. PT47_59 (assembly GCF_028890025.1). Lineage (NCBI taxonomy): Bacteria > Pseudomonadati > Pseudomonadota > Alphaproteobacteria > Rhodobacterales > Roseobacteraceae > Phaeobacter > Phaeobacter sp. PT47_59. The sequence goes on along the minus strand of NZ_JARCJL010000002.1, from coordinate 297,349 downwards.
GCTCATTGCCGCGCTAGCGCTGTTGCCCCAGGATCTGGACTGGCACTGGACCCATATCGGCGGCGGCGGTCTGGGGGATCTGTTGCAGGGCATGGCCGCGGATGCGGGCGTTGCGCATCGCATCACCTGGCACGGCGCTTGCGATCAGCCCGAGGTGATCGCGGCCATGCGCGCCAGCGACATCTTCGTTCTGCCCAGCCGCGTTGCCGCCGATGGCGACCGCGACGGTCTGCCGAACGTGCTGATGGAGGCCGCCTCGCAGCGGCTGCCGATCCTGTCCACCCCCGTCTCCGCCATTCCCGAGTTCATCGACAGCGGCACCCATGGCACCTTGAGCGAGGACGCCCCCGAAGCGCTGGCCGCCGCGATCTGCGATCTGGCAAACGATCCGGGCAAAGCCGCCACCATGGCCGAGGCCGCGCTGATGCGCCTGCGTCAGGATTTCGGCATGGAGCCCGGCATTGCGCGCCTGTCAGAACGGCTCAATGCCATGCTGAACGGCGCATGACGGGCGGTAGCGGCAAACGCATCGCATTCTATGCGCCGATGAAATCGCCGCACAGCCCGGTGCCCTCGGGCGATCGGGAAGTCGCACGCAACCTGATCGATGTGATCGCCGCAGGCGGCGCAAAGGTCGATCTGGTCAGCGAAGCCCGCATCTACGACAAGGCAGGCGATACCGATCAGCAGGAAAGCTTGCGCGACACGGCCCGGCAGGAGGTCCAGCGCCTGCTGACCGAGATGCCGCCCGTGGATCTCTGGGTTACCTATCACAACTACTACAAGGCCCCCGATCTGATCGGCCCCGAGGTCGCCCGCGCCCGCGCCGTGCCCTACGTGCAGATCGAAAGCACCCGCGCCACCAGCCGCCTGACCGGGCCATGGGCGGAGTTTGCCAAGGCGGCCCATGAAGCCGCCGATGCCGCCGATGCAATCTTCTATTTCACCGCCAATGACCTGATCACCCTGGAGCGCGAGCGCTACGGGACGCAGGCGCTGGTACATCTGCCGCCCTTCCTGCCGCAGGCCGAATTGCCGCCTCCTTCGCCGCTCAAGGGACCGATGCTCAGCGTCGGCATGATGCGCGCGGGCGATAAACTCGCCTCCTACCGGATCATCGCCGAGACGCTTTCGTGCCTCGACAGAGACTGGCAGCTGGAAATCGCAGGCGATGGCCCGGCGCGGGCTGAGGTGGAGGCATTGATGGCGCCGTTTGGGTCCCGCGTGCGCTTTCTCGGCCAGTTGGACCGTGAGGGCCTGTCTGGAGCTTATGGCCGCGCCGCCCTGTTCCTCTGGCCCGGCGTCAACGAGGCCTTCGGCATGGCCTACCTCGAGGCCCAGGCGCATGGCCTGCCGGTGGTGGCGCAGGACCGTCCGGGGATGCGGGATGTTCTGGCGCCGGGAACCTACCCCGCCCCGGAACAGGGGCCAGAAGCCCTGGCGCGCCAGATAAAGGCGCTGCTGGAAGACCCCGATCTGCGCGCCCAGCGCAGCGATGAAGCCCGCCAGATGGTCGCCACGAACCACCTTGCCCCCGCCGCAACCTCCCGATTCTGGGCCGCCGTGGCACCGCTCATGGAGGGCCGCACATGATCCGCCTTGCCCTGTTGCGCCATGGCCATACCGAGTGGAACCGCGCGGGCCGCATCCAGGGGCGTAGCGACATTGCGCTGGATGAGACCGCCCGCAGCGAGTTGGCCGCCCAGGCGCTGCCCGCGCCCTGGGATGCGGCGGAACTCTGGTCCAGCCCGCTGTTGAGGGCCGCCGAAACCGCGAAACTGGTGGCAGGACGTGATCCCCGAACCGCGCCTGAACTGATTGAAATGGACTGGGGCGACTGGGAAGGTCTGCATGGGCTCGACCTGAAGGCCGATCCAGACAGCGGCTTTCGCGACATCGAACATTGGGGCTGGGGCTATCGCCCCCCCGGCGGCGAGACCCCGGCCGAGGTCTGGGCGCGCATCGCCCCCTGGCTGGAGCGGCTTACCCGCGATACCGTCGCCGTCTGCCATATCGGCATTATGCGGATGATCCTCGCCCGCGCCCATGGCTGGGATTTCAACGGCCCCGCGCCGTTTCGCATCAAGCGCAACCGGCTGTTTGTGGTGGAGATCGACCAGGGCAGCCTGACCCCCCTGCCCGATCCGATCCGCCTGATCCGGAAGGAAGCGCCATGAAGGTCCTGATCACCGTTACGCACCTCTTGGGCACCGGGCATCTGTCACGGGCGCTGACCTTGGGACGGGCCTTTGCCACGGCGGGGCACCAGGTCTGCATCGCCTCGGGTGGTTTTCCGGCCGCGCAATTGCGGCATGAGGGTCTCGACCTTCTGCAACTGCCGCCCTTGCGATCTGATGGCGTGGACTTCACCCGGCTGTTGACCCCCACGGGAACGGTGGCCGATGACCCCTATTTTGCCACGCGGCAACAGGTCTTGTGCGATGCGCTTGCACGCATGCAGCCAGACCTGTTGATCACCGAGCTTTACCCCTTTGGCCGCCGCAGCCTGAAGGCGGAGTTCCTCGCGCTTTTGCAGGCGGCCCATGACTTGCCCCGGCGGCCCGTGGTGCTGGCTTCGATCCGCGATATCCTGGCGCCACCCTCCAAACCCAAGAAGGCGGTGGAGGCCGATGCCGTGATCGCGGAGTTCTACGACGCCGTGCTGGTGCATTCCGACCCCGCTGCCACCCGGCTCGACATCAGCTGGCCGGTCTCGGACATGCTGGCGGGCAAGCTGCGCTACACCGGTTACGTGGCGCCCCCGGCCGCAGCCCCGCACCCCGAACAGGCAGGCACGGGCGAGGTGCTGGTCAGCGCCGGTGGCGGCAGTGTCGGCGATGCGCTTTATCGCTGCGCATTGCAGGCTGCCCGGCAGATGCCCGGAACGACATGGCGCCTTCTGGTGGGTGGCGGTGATGCGCCAGAGCGGATCGCGCAGTTTGCCAGCCTTGGCTCTCCCGCCGTGATCGAAGCGGCGCGCCCCGATTTCCGGCAGATGCTGCGCCATGCCGCGGCCTCGGTCAGCATGTGCGGCTACAACACCGCGCTGGACCTGCTGCAGGCGGGCACGCCCGCGGTGCTGGTGCCCTTTGATGCGGGCAAGGAGGTGGAGCAATCCCTGCGCGCGGGCAGCCTTGCCCCCTTGAACGGCATCGAGGTTGTGAAGACCGCCGATCTTACCCCAGAAGGGCTGTCACAGGCGGTGCGCGCCGCGATGGCAGCCCCCGCCCGCGCCACCGACAGCTTCCGGTTTGACGGCGCCGCCAGAACGGTAGAGATTGCCGCCGAACTGGTGGGGAAACGGGAATGACGGCACAGTGGCGCGCCCTGGATCGGGAGCTGAAGGCCTGGCAAGACGCAGGCATGACCCTGCCCCTGTGGTGGCGCGACGACGATGCCGTCAAGCACACCCCCGAGCTTGAGCGGCTGGCCGACCTCTCAGGCAGGCTGGGCCTTCCGGTCCATCTCGCCATTATCCCCAAGGACGCGCAAGACAGCCTTGCCGATCACCTGCAAGAGGCCTCGCAGCTGATCCCGGTGGTCCACGGATGGGCCCACATCAGCCACGCCCCGGCGACCGAGAAGAAAGCCGAGTTCGGCGCCCATCGCCCGGTGGATGACAGGCTGGAAGAGGCCGAGGCCGGGCTCTGCCGCCTCAAAGATCTGATCGGCCCCGCCCTGCGCCCGATGTTCGTGCCGCCCTGGAACCGCATCGCGCCGGACATGCTGCCTTGGATGGCGGGCCTTGGCTATGGCGCGCTCTCGACCTTCACGCCGCGCAGCCAGGTGAAACCGGCGCCGGGCCTTGTGCAGATCAACACACATCTTGATCCGATCGACTGGAAGGGCAGCCGCTCTTTGCTGCCCGAAGATCGGCTGATCCACCAGGTGACGCAGCAGTTGCAGGATCGGCGCCTTGGCCAGGCGGACGCGGATGAACCCTATGGCATTCTGACCCACCACCTGGTGCATGACGCCGCGATCTGGACCTTCACCGAGGCGCTGATTACCCGCCTTCTGGCAGGGCCTGCCGTGGCCTGGACCTATGACGAAAGGACTTCCTGAATGAGCCGACTGGATTCGATGCTGCGCCGCCTCACCGCCCAGCGCGACGGGCTGAACTGGGCCGCAGAGCAGATCGCGGATGTGCCCGGCGATGCGCTGGACATGGGGCTGGGCAACGGGCGCACCTATGACCACCTGCGCGAGATCCTGCCCGACCGCCGCATCTGGGTGATCGACCGGGTGCTGCAGTGCCACCCTTCCTGTGTTCCGCCGGAACAGGATTTCCTGCAAGGCGAAGCCGAACCGATGCTGCAGCGCCTTGCCTCCGAGGGCCACAAGATCGTGCTGGCGCACTATGATTTCGGCTTTGGCGTCAAGGAAAAGGACGTCGCCGAGGCCGCCGCCATGTCGCCGGTCATCGCCTCAGTCATGGCACCGGGTGGCATCGTGGTCTCGGGCCAGCCGCTCGTGGGGTTCGAGGAACTCAGCGGCCCAGAAGGCATCCCCGAGGGGCGCTACATGTTCTACCGCGCCTGAAAAGAGACACTCGGGCGTCAGCGCCCCTGCGTGCCGACCTCATAGGCGCAGAAACTCTCGTTCTGGATGGTGATCCGGGAGCCGTCGATCAGGATGATGCCCAGACCGGGATCCTCCTGTGTCGGGGCAAAACTGACCCAGTCCCAAGCGGGCACCGGAGGTGGTGCCTGAAACAGGACAGATCGCTGGGTGGCAAAGGGCAGGCCCGCCGCCACGCCGCTGACACTGCGGTGGACGTGGCCAATGCACAGCTGACACGGCCCGCTGATGTGCCGATTCACCAGCTCAAGGAAACTGTTCCCCTCCTCCATCCTGATCGCATCCAGCATCGGCAATCCCAGCTCCATCGGTGGGTGGTGGAGGAACAGGATCACCGGCAGACCTTCGGCCCGATCTCCGGCCTGTTGCAGTGCCTCTTGAAGCCACAGCCGCCGCGCTGCACAGAATTCCCCGGCTCCGGACGTCGGCTTGTGGGTGTCCAGCGCAAGGACCAGCGCACCCGACACAGGCACGGCATATTGCACGAAATCCTCCATGCAGCTGTCCGGTACCGGCAGGGTTTGGCGCAGAAGCGCGCGATCATCGTGGTTTCCCATCATCGGGAACCACGGCATGTCCAGCCGGTCCAGCAGGGGACGCAAGGCCACATAGTTTTCAAGGCTCGGGTGATTCACCAGATCGCCCGAGATGACACAACAGTCAGCGTCCCCGTGGTGTGCATTGATATGGGCGATCGCCGCCTCCAGCCGTGCGCGGGGATCATGGCCAAGGGGGGCACCTTCGGCCACGAAATGAAGGTCGGACATCCAGATGATCTTAACCATGGGGCGCGCTCCGGGCAGGCTGCTGCTGTCGTTCGAGGTTATGCCACCCGCTGACCGCGAGCAAACACACCCTGCAGGGCAGGCACACCGGCTCGCAGCCCAAAGCGGATCAGGTCCGCACGCTTGCCGATCTCCAGCCTCCCGCGATCCTCAAGGCCAACCGCCTTGGCCGGGGCACAGGTGACGGTGGCCAGCCCCCGCGCCATATCGCCCCAGATTTCTCCCAGCCGCGCCGCTGCCAGCAAAAGCGCCGCCGGCACATAGTCGGAGGAGACGATATCGAGAAGATCCAGCTCGGCCAGCTCCTGTGCCGCCACATTGCCCGAATGCGAGCCGCCGCGGATCAGGTTCGGCGCCCCCATCATCACTTGGATGTCATGAGCATGGCAGGCGCGGGCCGCCTCCACGGTGGTGGGGAACTCGGCCAGGCGGATGCCGTGACCGGCCGAAACGGCGACCTGATCCTCGGTGGTATCGTCATGGCTGGCCAGCACCGCGCCGAACCGCTGCGCCGCCTTCACTGCCTCCACCTCGTGAAGATCGCCATAGGTGTCGCGCATGGTCTTGAGGTTCGCGATATGCTGCAAAAAGGCATCGTCATCGAACCCGTGCTTGCCCTTCACATAGGCCTCCAGTTTCGAGATGTCGCGGAACTGGCGCTGCCCCGGCGTGTGATCCATCAGGGAGACCAGCCCGACGCGGTCTTCATCGCCAAACTCATTGAGCTCATCCACCAGCGTTTCCGAGCAAACCTCGGCGCGCAGGTGCAGGAAATGACTGATCTTGAGCGCATCCTGGGCGCGCAGCTCCAAGAGTTCACTGGCAAGGCTGCGGGCATATTGGCCATAGCGCGCCTCCTTTGCCTTGATCGAACCCACGCGCATCGCGTCAAAGACCGTGGTGATCCCGGTGCCCGCCAGCTCCGCATCATGAGCGATGATCGCAGCGGCATGGGGCCAGTCCACCTTGGGGCGGGGCTGGATGTGACGCTCCAGATTATCCGTGTGCAGCTCGATCAGGCCAGGACTGACAAAATCACCGCCGCAATCCACCGCACCTGTGGGCACGCCCGTGCCCTCGGCCATATCCGCGATCTCTCCACCCTTGATCTTGATGCTACCGGTGCGGGTTTCGCCAGGCAGGACAAGGGTGGCATTGGCAAGGATCATCTCTTGTGTCATCTGGATTTCACATCTTTCGAGGTATTGGAAAGGCCACGTTTAGGAGGCCAATGTGACATTCACGCGATACGCGATCTATTTTGCGCCGCCCCACGGGGCGGAATGGAGCCAATTCGGTGCCAGCTGGCTGGGCTGGGATATGGAGACGGGGGAAGCGCTGCCGCACCCGGATCTGCCGGGGCTGGACGTGGCCACCATCACCGCGACACCGCGCAAGTATGGCCTGCATGCAACCATGAAACCGCCGATGCGGCTGGCCGAGGGGTCTTCGCAGGCCGATCTGAAGGCCGCCTGCGCCGCACTGGCCGCCACGCAGGCGCCGGTGACGCTGGACGGCTTGCAGCTGGCGCGGCTGGGTCGGTTTCTGGCGCTGCGCCCGGTTGGCGATGAGAGCGCTCTCAATGCGCTGGCCGCCGCTTGTGTCACGGAACTGGACGCCTTTCGCGCCCCTGCCCCCGAGGCAGAGCTTGAGCGGCGCCGCGCTGCGGGCCTCAGCCCCGCGCAGGAGAAGAACCTCGTGACCTGGGGCTATCCCTACGTGCTGGACCAGTTCCGTTTTCACATCACCCTGACTGGCAAGCGGCCCAAGCCCGAGCTGCCGGGCGTCGAGGCGGCCCTGCAGGCGCATCTGATCCCGCTCTTGCCCGCGCCCTTCGTGATCAAGGATCTGGCGCTGATGGGCGAAGATTCCGAGGGACGCTTTCACCTGATCCACCGCTACGCCCTGACCGGCTGAATCGCAGCGCGCGCGGCCATGACCGCCGCGCCCATATCGCCGCTGTTGTCGATCTCATGAACCTTGGCCAGCCCCGCAGGCAGGGGTTTACCCGCGCGGGCAAGTCGACGCTGCACCTCGGCGGCATCCTCGCGCCCGCGCGCCGCCAGACGGGCGGCGAGCACCTCGGGACGGGCCGTAACGGACAGCACCCGAAAATCGTCAAAGGCACCTTGTGCCTCCAGCAGCACCCCACGTGACAGGTTCACCAGAACGGCCGTGGCCCCGGCCCGAAGGCTCTCGATCTCTTTCGGAATGCCATAGTGCAGCCCATGGGCAGGCCAGTGCAGGGCAAAGGCGCCCTTGCTTGCCAGATCCAGAAATTCGGCTTCGGTCACCGGGGTGTAATCCTCGCCCCCTGCCTCGGGCGCGCGGGTGATGACCCGGCGCATCAGATGCACGCCGGGATCGGCCTGACGCAACGCCTCCATCAAGCTGTCCTTACCGACGCCCGAGGGGCCGACAACCGCAATCACCGGCCCCTTATTCATGGTCAGGCTCATGCCGCAACCTTTGGCGAAAAGCCCGAGACATCGACAAAGCGGTCGCAGACCTGTTCGCGTGCGGCCTCGTCATGGAAGATGCCGACAATGGCCGCTCCGCGCGCCTTGGCTCCTTCGATCAGACCCAGAACGGTCGCCCGGTTCTGCGCATCAAGGCTCGCCGTGGGTTCATCCAGCAACAGCGCCGGATAGTCATAGGCAAAGCCCCGCGCGATATTCACCCGCTGCTGCTCCCCGCCGGAGAATGTCGTGGGGCTGAGGCTCCAAAGCCGCTCGGGAATGTTGAGCCCCGCCAGAAGCGTCGCCGCCTTTTCGCGTGCCTGTTCGATTGGGGTGCCCACCGAAAGCAGTGGCTCGGCCACCACATCCAGCGCGGGCACGCGCGGCACCACCCGCAGGAACTGGCTGACATAGCCCAGCGTCTTGCGGCGCAGCGCAAGGATCTCGCGCGGCTCGGCCTTTGCCACATCGGTGTCACCCACCATGATACTGCCACTGGCAGCCAGGTAGTTGCCATAGATCAGCCGCATCAGGGTCGATTTACCGGCGCCGGATGCGCCCACCAGGCCGACGCATTCGCCAGGTTTGACGGAGAGCGTGGCACCCTCCATCACCGGGATCACCGCGCTGCCCTGATTGTGCAGGGTGAAGCTTTTGCTGACGTTTTGAAGTTCGATCATCACTCTGTCCTCACACCTGCAACACGCTGGAGACCAGCAGCTGCGTATAGCCATGTTGCGGATCGTCCAGCACCTGATCGGTGAGACCCGTTTCCACCACATGGCCGTCCTTCATCACCATCAGCCGGTCCGCCAGCAGGCGCACCACCGCCAGATCGTGGGTGACGATAATGGCGCTGAGACCCATCTCGCGCACCAGCCCCCGCAAGAGATCCAGAAGCCGCGCCTGCACCGAAACATCGAGGCCACCCGTGGGTTCATCCATAAAGACCAGCCTTGGCCCGGTCACCAAGTTGCGGGCGATCTGAAGCCGCTGTTGCATGCCCCCCGAAAAGGCCGAGGGGCGGTCATCGATGCGCGCATCGGAAATCTCCACCCGGCCCAGCCAATCGGCCGCGCGGGCGCGAATATCGCCATAGTGACGGTCCCCCACGGCCATCAGCCGCTCGCCGATGTTGCCGCCGGCCGAGACCGACATGCGCAACCCGTCGCGGGCGTGCTGGTGCACAAAGGCCCAGTCGGTACGCCCCAGCATGCGGCGGGCGGGTTCCGACATGGTGACCGTATCCACCGGCCCGTCGGCGCGGGTGTCAAACACCACCTCTCCCCGATCCGGCGCCAGATGCCCGGCCAGGCAGTTCAGCAATGTGGACTTGCCCGAGCCGCTTTCGCCGACGATGCCCATGACCTCACCGGGGTAAAGGTCAAAGCTCACATCGGTGCAGCCGATCCGCGCGCCATACATCTTGGCGACGTCTTTCACTTGCAGCAAAGGGGTCATGCCGCGGCCTCCTCTCCCAGGCGGCCCACATGACCTGCCTCGCGCCGCGAACGGCAGTAATCGGTGTCCGAGCAGACAAACATCCGGTTGCCCGCATCATCGAGGATCACCTCATCCAGATAGCTGTCCTCTGCCGCACACAGGTCACACGGGTGATCGGCCTTGCTGGCCTCGAACGGGTAATCCTCGAAATCGAGGCTCACGACCTTTGTGTAGGGCGGCACCGCATAGATGCGCTGCTCGCGGCCCGCGCCAAAGAGCTGGATCGCCGCCATCTCCATCTTGGGGTTGTCGAACTTGGGGATCGGCGAGGGATCCATCACGTAGCGGTCCGAAACCTTGACCGGATAGGCATAGGAGGTCGCGATGGCGCCGTGCTGGCTGATATCCTCGTAGAGCTTCACATGCATCAGGCCATATTCCTGAAGCGCGTGCATCTTGCGGGTCTCGGTCTCGCGCGGCTCAAGAAAGCGCAGGGGTTCCGGGATCGGCACCTGATAGACGAGGATCTGATCCTCGGTCAACTGCGCCTCGGGGATGCGGTGGCGGGTCTGGATGACGCTGGCCTTTTCCGTCTCCTCGGTGGTGGCAACACCTGCGGTGCGTTCAAAGAACTTGCGGATCGACACCGCGTTGGTGGTGTCATCGGCGCCCTGGTCGATCACCTTGAAGGTATCCTCGGGCGTCAACGTCGCGGCAGAGACCTGCACCCCGCCGGTGCCCCAGCCATAGGGCATGGGCATTTCGCGGCTGGCAAAGGGCACCTGATAGCCCGGCACGGCAAGGCCTTTCAGAATCGCCCGGCGGATCATCCGCTTGGTCTGCTCGTCAAGATAGGCAAAGTTATAGTCAGACATTCTGGGCACCCTTCTTCAAAATGGCCCTGTGTTGTGTGAAGCTCATTCCGCCGCCTCCCGTGCAGCCATCTGCTCCACCGCCTCGGCGGCTTCTCGGCGCAGCTTGCGCACCAGTTCCAGCTCGGACTGGAAATCGACGTAATGGGGCAGCTTGATATGTTCGAGGAACCCGGTCGCCTGGATATTGTCCGAGTGGCTGAGCACGAATTCCTCATCCTGCGCAGGCGCTCCCAGATTGTCCTCACCCAGCTCCTTCCAGCGCAGCGCGCGGTCCACCAGCGCCATGGCGATGGACTTGCGCTCTGACTGGCCGAATACCAGGCCATAGCCACGGGTGAATTGCGGCGGCACGGTTTTTGAGCCTTTGAACTGGTTCACCGTCTCGCATTCAGTCAGCTCCACCTCGCCGATCTCGATGGCAAAGCCCAGCTCGGGGATCTCCATCTCAACCGCCACGGTGCCGATGCGCAATTCGCCCACAAAGGCGTGGTTGCGCGCGTAGCCACGCTGGGTGGAATAGGCCATACCAAGGATGAACCCCTCGTCTCCGCGCGTCAGCGATTGCAACCTGACCGACCGGTCAGCGGGAAAGGCCATCGGCTCGCGCGTGAGGTCCCCGGGCTGGGCCTCTGACACAGGTTCGCGCTCGATGATATCCTCGCCCTGCAGGAACTCGGTGATATGGGGCGTGGGTTCGGTGCGGGGGGCAGAGGTCGGCGCCTCCACGGCTTCCCCTTCGGCGGCCAGTTTGAAGTCGAGCAAACGGTGCGTGTAGTCGAAGGTCGGCCCCAGCACCTGCCCGCCCGGCGCATCCTTGAAGGTCGCCGAGATGCGCCGGTCGCAGGCCATCGCGCCAGTCTCCACCGGCAGCGTATAGCCAAAGCGCGGCAGGGTGGTGCGATAGGCGCGGATGAGGAAGATCGCCTCGATCAGATCGCCGCGCGACTGTTTGATCGCCAGCGCCGCTAGGTCGGGATCGAACAGCGATCCTTCGGCCATCACCCGGTTCACCGCCAGCGCCAGCTGTTCGCGGATCTGCGCCAGTGACAGCTCGGCCACCGAGGTATCGCCGCGACGCTCTTCGGCCAGCCAGGCATGGGCGTTGTCAATGGCGCGCTCGCCGCCCTTTACAGCAACATACATGCCTTAAGCCTCCGCATGGATCTGGGTCGAGCGCGGCAGCGCCGCCACCTGAGAACCAGAGGTGAAAAAGAAATCGACGCCCAAGGGATAGAGCATCGCATTGCTCGCGCAGGCCATCGGATCCGGCAAGCCCATCTGCGCTGTGTCCTTGATGCCCGGCCCACTGAGACTGGAATTGGGGGCATCAAAACCCGCAACCTCGACAATCAGCGTGGTCGAGCGGTCGGGGTACTCCGCCGTCCCGATGGGAAAACGGTCCAGCGGCATCAGCGCCTCCCAGCCGCCGAGGGCAAAATCCGCCTCTTCTGCACCCACAATGGGCGCACCGGTGTGAAAGGTCAGCCAGCCGCGCAGGGCGTCACTATCGACATCCGGCGCGAGGAAAACACCGGTTTCAGGATCGCAAAGCGTCAGCAGCAGGCTGCCCGCCGCTGGCGAAATCCCCTCGGGCGGGGTGGCGCCCGTGATCTTTTGCACCGTGCCGGGGCGCGCCATGGCGTTCATTGCCGCGCGAAAGGCATGGGCCGAGGCCACCGGCGGATTGGCAAAACCACCCGCATAGACCGTATTGTCCGTCATCTGGTTCATCAGTCCTCTCCCCGCACCATGGTGAAGAAATCGACTTTGGTTGCCGCCGCCTTGGAGGCGCGGGCTTCCTTGGCCGCCGCGCGCTCGTCCTGCAGCGGGGTCAGGATCTTGGCGCGCAGGGTGTCTGCCGCGTCGGTCTGCATCAGGGCGTCGATCTTGGCGGCCATCTCGGCCTTGGCCTTGGAGCGGCCCTGCACATAGCCATGCCCGACGGTGCCATCGGTCAGCGACAGGGCACAGCGGGTGACGGTCATCTCACCCAGATTGAAGGGCGCGCCGCTGCCGCCCATGCGGCCACGGACCATGACGCCGCCCGCCTCGGGTGCGCGCAGCCAGTCGAAGGCTGGTTCATGATCAAAAGCGTGCCAAAGGTCGGCAAGCCGGGCATCGTCAGCCGAGGCCAGCAGGCCCATCCAGGCCTTACGATCCTCTGCGGAAAAAGTGGTGTTCATCGTCTCAAAGCCTCTTGGCCGGGTTGTCTATATTTACTATACAACTAGACAAATATTAACTGACTCGCTGCCAAAGGCGCAATCGAAACCTTGTGAAAGTTTCATGACATGGCCCGCACCCCCGTCTGGAAATCCATCGCCACCGCCCTGACCGAGGACATCGCCCAGGCGCGCTATGACACCGGAGACAAACTGCCGGCCGAGGCGCAGCTGGCCGCACGCTTTGGTGTCAACCGCCATACGGTGCGCCGCGCCCTGGCCGAGATGGCCGCAGGCGGGCTGGTGCATTCACGGCGTGGCGCCGGCGTCTTTGTGGCGGCAAGGCCAACGGATTACCCGATCGGCAAACGTGTGCGCTTTCACCAGAACATCTCCAAGGGCGGGCGGACGCCGGCCAAGCAGATCCTCACCACCGAAACCCGCGCCGCGGCAGAAGGCGAAGCCGCTGCACTGGGGCTTGCCGCCGGTGATATGGTGCATGTCTACGACGGATTGTCGCTGGCGGACGGGCAGCCCATCGCGCTGTTTCAAAGTATTTTTCCAAGCGACCGTTTCCCCGGCATGCTGGAAGCCCTGGAGGAGACGCAATCGGTCACCGCCGCCCTGAAACGCTGCGGTATTGAGGATTACACCCGCCTCGAGACCCGCATCACAGCACGCCAGGCGACCGCCACCCAGGCCCTGCACCTGCGCATCCCCGAAGGCGCGCCGATCCTGCGCACGACCGGGATCAATGTCGATGGGAACGGACAGCCCATCGAATACGGCCGCACCTGGTTTGCAGGTGACAGGGTTACCCTGACTGTTGGCGGCGACGCGTAACGAGGCGGGCCCGTACAAACGCAAACCGTTCGCCAAATCCGGGTCAAGGGCCACGAAGTGGCCGTGCGCATGCACGGTTCACCCTTGAGGCGGATATGGCGGACAACACCATCGACATGGCGCCTCAGGGCAGACCTGCCCCTGAGGCGCCTCTCAGCAAAGGAAAAGCGCCGCGCGAAGCGCGGCGCCAGGCCCAACCGGGACAACGCATTTTTCAAATGCGGCGCCACGGGCGGGAGCCCCCCCCGCCACGGACACCTTGTGCGTCTACTGCTTGGCGTTGAAGACAAACAGGGTTTCACCGTTGATCGTGTAACCGTTGATCAACCCCTTGGCCTTGTCCGACACCAGCCAGGCTTCCAGCTTCATCGCCAGGTCGTTCTTGGCATGGGCATGTTTCTCCGGGTTCACCGGCAGATAGGCATATTGGTTGAACAGCACCGGATCACCCGAGAACAACAGCGCCAGATCGCCCTTGTTGCCGAAGTTCAGCCAGCTGGCGCGGTCGGCCATGATATAGGCTTCCATCCCCGACGCGGTATTGAGCGCCGCGCCCATGCCGGCCCCAACCGCGCGATACCAGCTGCCAAAGCCTTCGGCATCCAGCCCCGCGGCCTTCCAGAGGCTCAGCTCCTTCTTGTGGGTGCCGCTGTCATCGCCGCGACTGACAAACAGCGCCTCGGCACTGGCAACCTTTTGCAGAGCATCCACAGCGGATTTTGCGCCCGCGACACCGGCCCCATCCGATTTCGGCCCGATGAAGACAAAGTCGTTGTACATGATCTCACGGCGGTGGGTGCCATTGCCCCCGGCCAGGAATTTCTCTTCGGCCTTTTTCGAGTGTACCAGGATCGCATCCACATCACCCGCCTCGCCCAGACGGATCGCCTGACCGGTGCCGACGACCAGAAGCTGCACATCCAGATCCAGGTCCTTCTTGATCTCAGGCAGCAGGATCTCGGCCAGACCCGAGTTGTGGAACGAGGTGGTCACAGCCATCTTCATCTCCTCGGCAATCGAGGCCGTGGCCAGAACGGCGGCGGCAACAGCGCCAAACAACACATGTTTCATTCTACAATATCTCCTCTCAAGAAAGCGGCCCCTTGCGGGGTCTGTGGTCCGGCAAAAAACTCTGCCGCCGGGGAAAACTCGTGAATGCGGCCACCGATGACGAGGATCACCTCATCCGCCAGCCGCTGCGCTTGACCCATGTTGTGGGTCGACATGATCAGGCGGGTCCCGCCCCGGGCCGCCTCGGTCAGGATCTCTTCGATTTCCCGCGTTGCGCGCCCATCCAGCGAGGCGCAGGGTTCATCCAGGAACAACACGTCCGGCTCGCGGATCAGGGCGCGGGCCAGGGCCAGCTTCTGCCGCTCACCACCGGACAAGAGCACCGCCTGCCGCTCCAGCGCGTCGCCCAGATCGATCCGCCGCGCCCAGTCCGCCGCACGGGCGCGGGCCTCCTTGCGGGGCACCCCGATCAGACGCAGGGGATAGGCGATATTCTCCACCACCGAGCGGCGCATCATCACCGGCATCTGAAAGACGAAGGCTTGGCGCTTCTCCGCCTCTTCGCGCGGGCAGGCCCAGTTCAACCGTCCTTCATTCAGCCGCACGACCCCGTGCAGCATCTTGAGCAGCGAGGTCTTGCCAGCCCCATTCGGCCCGACCACGATGGTGGTGCCCTGCCCTTCAAGCTTCAGATCCACGGGGCCGACCAGCACCTTGCCGCGACGGCGCACCATGCCCTGCTCGACGGTCAGCGGAAACATCTGCATCACCAGCGCCCCCCGCGTTCGGTATGGCCGATCCAATGGATCGCCAGGTTCACCGCAATGGCCATGCCGATCAGCACGAAACCAAGGCCCAGCGCCATGGCGAATTCGCCCTTGCCGGTCTCCAGCGCGATGGCCGTGGTCAGAACCCGCGTTGCGTGATCGATATTGCCACCCACCACCATGATGGCGCCGACCTCGCCAATGGCACGGCCAAATCCCGCCAGCGCCGCGGTCAAGAGCGCCCGACGCCCATCCCACAGAAGCGCCCGGATACGCTGCCCTTGCGTGGTGTTCATCGAGATCAAGAGATCGTGGTAGTCGCTCCACAGTTCCCGCAGCGATTGATGCGCGATCGAGGCCACCAGCGGCACGATGATGATCACCTGGGCAATCACCATGGCACTGGGGGTGAACAACAGCCCCAGGACCCCGAACGGCCCGGCCCGCGACAGGAAAACATAAACGATCAGCCCGACCACCACCGGCGGCAGCCCCATCAGCGCGTTCAGCACGGCAATGGTGGCGCGGCGCATGCGAAAGCGTCTGACGGCCAGAAGCGCAGCCAGCGGCAAGGCAATCGCAGAGGCTATGGCAAGCGCGGTCAAAGTGACCCTGAGAGAGCGCAGGGTGATTTCCACCAGATCGGGATCCAGCATCACCACCAGCCAGAACGCCTGGCTCAGCCCTCCCCAAAGATCAGACATGACGCGTGAATTTCCCCCCGATGGCTTGGGGTTACAGGCGTTGCTCCCCCTAGCTGCGTCAATTTCAAAACACAAGCGCGTGAGGCAAAACAGAAAAAAATGCAGCGGACCTTCAAAAAGGACAAATTGTCCACCATATAATGGACAGCCCCTCTGGCGGCGGTCATAAAGGCGCCGCCCCCGGCACCTCCTGCGCCGGGTGACATGAATGACGGAAAGCCACCCAACCAGACCACAGCTGCGGGGCCGGGTAACCGCTGCCGAGCTGCAGCAGCGCCAAAACAGCGCAGACCCGGTGGTCAGCCCTCGCCCTTACTTGCACGTGCCAAGTGAACGTGAAAGAAGACCCACCCAAAGTGCCCGCCACAGGACTCGGCGGACGCGTTTTCGAGGAAATGCCATGTTCGATCTGCAAACCATGCGCGATCAACTCGCCGATATCTATGATCTGGCGCCCAATCCCGACCTGGCGCAGGAAATGTCAGAGACCTACGCCCGCATGGATCGCGTGGTGAACCCGGTCGACTGGACCCGTTATGCGCCCTACGTGGCCGCGATCAACGCCCTGAAGAAAGAGCGCGGCGCGGTCATCCTGGCCCACAACTACATGACGCCGGAAATCTACCACGGTGTCTCCGATGTGGTCGGGGACAGCCTGCAGCTGGCGATCGAGGCGGCGCGGGTCGAGGCGGATGTCATCGTGCAATGCGGCGTGCACTTCATGGCCGAGACCTCCAAGATCCTTTCGCCTGAGAAAACCGTGCTGATGCCGGATATGGCGGCGGGCTGCTCGCTCGCCGAAAGCATCACCGCCGCGGGCGTCGAAGAGATGCGCCGCAAATACCCCGGCGCGCCGGTCGTCACCTACGTCAACACCACCGCCGAGGTGAAGGCCGCCTCGGACATCTGCTGCACCTCCTCCAATGCTGCGCAGATCGTCGCCGCGATGGAGAGCGACACGGTGATCATGACGCCGGACAAGTACCTGGCGCAGAACGTGGCCAATCAGGTGCCGCAGAAGAACATCGTCTGGTGGGATGGCGCCTGCATCGTGCACGAGCAATACACCGCCAAGGATCTGCGCGATTTCCGCGAATGGAACCCCGGCACCCGGCTGATCGCCCACCCCGAATGCCCCCCCGACGTGGTAGCCGAGGCGGATTTCTCCGGCTCCACCAGCGGCATCCTCAAATATGTGACCGACGAAAAGCCCGAAAAGGCGATGCTGATTACCGAGTGTTCGATGGCCTCGAACATCGCGGATGCCCTGCCCGAGGTGGAGTTTGTCGGCCCCTGCAACATGTGCCCCTACATGAAGATGATCACGCTGGAGAAGATCCTCTGGTCGCTGCACACCATGTCCACCCCGGTCGAAGTGGATCCGAAAGTGGCCGACAAGGCGCGTCTTGCGGTGCAGCGGATGATCGATCTCAGCCAGAAACTGGGTATCTGACCAGTGGCAGCGGCCCGTACAGCGCCTGTCGAGACCGGCCGCATCGTCATCGTCGGCGCCGGGCTTGGCGCGCTCTATGCCGCCCTTGAGCTGGCACCGCGCCCGGTCCTGATGATCTCTCCGGAAACTCTGGGCCTGGGGGCAAGTTCCGCCTGGGCGCAGGGCGGCGTCGCCGCCGCCATGGACCAGAGCGACAGCCCCGAGGCCCATGCCGCCGACACCCAGGCGGCGGGCGCAGGCACGGTCGACCCCGACGTGGCCGCCATGGTCACCCGCGTCGCGCGCGATCATATCCTCGACCTCACCGACCTTGGCACGCCCTTTGACCGCGACGAGATGGGCAACTACGTGATGAGCCGCGAGGCCGCCCATTCCGCCGCCCGCGTGGTGCGGGTAAAGGGCGACCGGGCCGGGGCGCAGATCATGGAAACCCTGGTGGCCGCCGCCCGCGCCGCCCCTTCGGTGCAGGTGCTGGAGAACACCCAGGCCGTCAGGCTGGAAGTTCAAGATGGCACCGTCACCGGCGTCTGGATCGCCCGCGCCGATGCGCCTTCGGACCCTGTGCTGATCAGCTGTCCCGGCGTATTGCTGGCCGGGGGCGGCTCGGGCGGGCTTTATGCTCATACCACCAACCCGCCCCGTATCCGGGGGCAGGTCATCGGCCTTGCCGCCCGCGCGGGCGTGCGCATCGCCGACCCCGAATTCGTGCAGTTCCACCCCACCGCCTTTGACATCGGCGAAGACCCTGCCCCCCTGGCGACCGAGGCGCTGCGCGGCGATGGCGCGACCCTGTGGAATAACAAGGGTGAACGCTTCATGCTGGCGGTCCACCCGGATGCCGAGCTGGCCCCGCGTGACATCGTTGCCCGCGCGATCTTTGCCGAGACCCAAGCCGGGCGCCGCCCGGTGCTGGACACCCGGCAAGCGCTGGGGTCCAAGGTGCTGACCCGCTTTCCCACCGTCGCCGAGACCTGCGCCCGCGCCGGGATCGACCCGGTGCATGAGCCGATCCCCGTGGCCGTCGCTGCCCATTACCATATGGGCGGGGTGGACACCGACATGCAGGGGCGCGCCAGCCTTGGCCGTCTCTGGGTCTGCGGCGAGGCCTCTTCCACCGGGCTGCATGGTGCCAACCGGCTTGCCTCCAACGGGCTTTTGGAAGCGCTGGTCTATGCCCGCACCGCCGCTGCCGACATGAAGGATCTGACCCAGGAGGGCGATCTGTCGGACGTTCAGATCAGCTTCGCCCCGGATCGGCACGAAACCAACGCGACCGCCGTGCAGGTCCTGCGCGACACCATGACCGCCCATGTGGGAGTCCGCCGCACCGAACTGGGCCTGGAAACGGCGCTCGCCACCATCGCGCGGCTGGAAGCCGAGAACGCGCAGGATGAAGCCTTCGTCAACATGTGCGCCACCGCCACCCTGATCGCCGCCGCCGCCCTGATGCGCCGCGAAAGCCGGGGCGGGCATTACCGCGATGACTTCCCCGAGGCCGAGCCGGCCCAGGCCCACCGCACCCATATCACCCTGACCGAGGCCCTCTCCCTGCGCGACCGGATCGCGGGCGAGGCCACAAAGGAGTCCGCATGAGCACCGCCTTTGCCACCCTGCCCGACCTGATCCTGGAGCCCATGGTACGCGCCGCCCTGCACGAGGATCTGGGCCAGAACGGCGATATCACCACCCGCGCGGTGATCCCGGCCGATGTGACCTACTCTGCCCGGCTGAATGCCCGGCAAGAGGGCATTGTCTCAGGTATGCAGATCGCCCGTATCGCCTTTCACCTGGTGGATGCCGGTCTGAAGGTGGAAACGCTCTTGCCCGATGGCAGCGCCTGCAAGCCCGGCGACACGCTGATGACCATCGAAGGCTCTGCCGCCTCGATCCTGTCGGGCGAGCGGGTGGCGCTGAATTTCGCAGGCCGTCTGACCGGGATCGCAACACTGACCCATTGTTTCGTGCGCGAAACAGCTGGAACCGACACCCGCATCACCTGCACCCGCAAGACCACGCCAGGCCTGCGCATCGCCGAAAAACAGGCGGTGCTGCACGGGGGCGGCTTCAACCACCGCTTTGGCCTGTCGGATGCGATCCTGATCAAGGACAACCATATCGCCGCGGCTGGCGGCATCACCGCCGTGCTGCAGGCCGCAAAGGCCAGCGTCAGCCACATGATGAAGGTGGAGATCGAGGTCGACACGCTGGCCCAGCTGGATGAGGTGCTGCAGACCGGCGGCGCGGATGTGGTGCTTCTGGACAACATGGACACGCCGACGCTGGCAGAGGCCGTCAAGATGGCGCGCGGCCATCTGGTGACCGAAGCCTCCGGCAACATGAAGCTTGACCGCATTGCCGAGGTCGCCGCCACCGGAGTCGACTATATCTCCTCAGGCGCGCTGACCCATTCGGCGCCGACGCTGGATCTGGGCCTCGACTTCTGAGCCTAAAGGCAGCCGCGCGGCACGGTTTCGCTCCATTCCCTGACCAGAACCGGCTCTGAGGCGCCGCCCTCATAGGCGTGAATGCGGCGCCAGAGGTAGAAGTTCTGCGTATCGCAGGTCATGCGGTTTTCGGTATCGATCGCCACCTGCCAGTCGCCGCGCTCAAAGGTGAACCGCCAGTCGGATTTGAAGGTGGCCGTGGCCGGGTCATCCGGATGGATCGCGTAGTGCATCGTGACATGGCTGCCCACCTGCAAACCGTTATGCGGGTTCACCGCCTCGCCGTAATCGTCAAAGGTATCCAGCACCAGCGTGCCGTCCGCGAGCGTTTTCGTCTCCGACGTACCAGAGGGGCTTCGCAGCTCGGTGCCGCCCAGCGTCGGATAGGGCTGCGCGGGACCGGGCGCGTGGGGCGGGATTTCTTCGGTCACGCTCCGCTCGGGCAGGATCAGGGCGCAGCCTGCAAGATCCAGCGTGATCTCTGCCGCCTCGGGCGCGGGCCAGACGATGGGCCAGTAGGAGGTCGAAAGCGCCAGCCGCAGCACATGCCCCTCCCGCAGCGCATGAGCGCATTCACCCAAAGGGAATTCCACCTCGTAGCGCTGACCGGGCACCAGCTTCTCTGGCGCGTCATGGCCGTTCAGATGCGTCAGGTTGAAGGCGCGATAGCTGATCCGCTGCGAGCTGCCATCCGGCGTCACGTCGCAAAGCCGCCCGACGATCTGCGCCACCGGGCGATCCACGGTAAAGGCGATGCGAACGCGGGGGCGGCCAAGGATCTGCAACTCACCGTCCAGCGGCGCGGTGTCGAAACAGGCCGACAGCGCATCATCCCCCGCCTGATCGCCGGGCAGTTCGTTGTCGATCCGCATGCCCGGGCAGAAATACCCACCCGCCTGACCGACGGTTGCCGGGCTGGCGACTGTGCAAGTCCCGGCACCCGCAGTATCTGTCAGGCTGCCTGTCGAAAGATGAAGCACCCGCTCGGTCACATTGGGCGAGGGCCAGTGCTGTTCCGCCACCCAGCGCCCTTGCCGGGGCTTGTTCTCCTTGGTGGGGCCGAAATGTTCCTGCATATAGGTGCGGTAATCGGGCAGGGCTCCGGCGCCGGTGTCCTCGCCCTTTAGCCAGTGATCGAACCAGCGCAGCACCTCGCCATGGAAATCCGCCGGATCCAGCTTCGAGATATGCGGATAGCGATGCTCCCAAGGCCCCATCAGCGCCTTGGTGGGCGCGGTGAGGTTCGCGGCCAGCATTGCAGGCGTGTTGAGGTAGGCATCGGCCCAGCCGGTGATCGCCAGCACCGGCGCCGTGATCGCAGACCAGTCCTCGCAGACCGACCCGTGTTTCCAGAAGTCATCGCGGGACTGATGGCGCAGCCAGTCCGCAGACATGAAGGGCAGCTTTTCGATCCGCTCCAGCCAGGCCGCGCGCCAATCGGGGCGCAAGTCAGGGTCCAGCGGTCGCGTCATATAGGCGAACATCTGGCTGCCCCAATTGGCATTGTCGCTAAGCAGACATCCCCCCATGTAGTGGATGTCATCGGCATAGCGGTCGGCGGTTGAGGCGACCGAGACCACGGCCTGCAATTCGGGTGGGCGACGGTAGGCCAGTTGCAAGCCGTTGAAGCCACCCCAGGAAATACCGATCATGCCGACCTTGCCGTTGCTCCAGGGCTGCGCGGCGATCCAGGCCAGCACCGCCTCGCCATCGCTCAACTCCTGTTCGGAGTATTCATCGTCAAACAGCCCCTCGCTGTCGCCACTGCCTGCGATATCGACACGGATGCAGGCGTATCCCTTGGCGGCAAAGACGGTGTGAGTGGTCTCGTCCCGCGGCGCGGTGCCGTCGCGCTTGCGATAGGGCAGGTATTCCAGGATCGAAGGAAAGGGCGCCTCGCCCATGGGCAGCCAGATGCGCGCGGCCAGGCGGCGCCCGTCGGGCATCGGGATCCAGGTGTTTTCAATCAGGGTATAGGGGGGGCGCATCATGGTCATCCAATGTCAAATTCCATGGTGCCACCCTGCCCCCGTGCCTCGCTATTTGGCAAGCTTTGGCGCGGATTTATCGAGCGCCAGTTCCGCATCGGAAAACTTCCAGGGGCCGCGCACGCCCGGCACGCCTTCGGGCGCAATCTGCATGCCGCGATGGCGGATCTGCGGATCGTCAAAGGCCTGACCGATGGTGTTGATCGGCCCGGCGGGGACCGTCGCGGCCTCAAGTGCGGCCAGAAGATCGGCCTGCGTCCAGTGCAAGAGCGCCGCCTCCAGAAGCGCGGTCAGATCCCTGCGGTTGGCGACGCGCGTCTGGTTGGTCAGGAACCGCGGATCCACCTTGAGATCGGGCATCTGCAGGACGCCACACAGGCGCTGGAACTGGCCGTCATTGCCAACGGCCAGGATGATATGGCCATCCTGCACCGCCATCACCTGATAGGGCGCGATATTGGGATGATCGTTGCCAAGCCGCGTTGGGCTGGTGCCGGTGGCGAGATAATTCATCGCCTGATTGGCCAGCATCGCCGTGGCGCAATCCAAGAGCGACATATCCAGATGCTGCCCCCTGCCCGTGGTGTGGCGCTGCTCCACCGCCGCAAGGATACCGATAGTGCCGTATAGCCCGGTCACGATATCGGTGATGGCGACGCCCACCTTCTGCGGCTGGCCGTCGGGATCGCCGGTGATCGACATCAGTCCCGACATGCCTTGAAGCAGGAAGTCATAGCCCGCGCGACTGGCATAGGGGCCATCCTGCCCAAAGCCCGTGACCGAGCAATAGATCAGCCGCGGGTTCACCTCTTTCAGGCTGTCGTAATCCAGCCCGTATTTCTTCAGGCCACCCACCTTGAAGTTCTCGATCAGGATGTCGGCGTCCCTGATCAGATCGAGGACGATCTGGCGCCCTTCCTCGGTGCGGAAATCCGCCGTCACGCAGTCCTTGCCGCGATTGGCAGCGTAATAATAGGCCGCCGTCTTGTCGCCCTCGCGCTCGATGAAGGGAGGCCCCCAATGGCGGGTGTCATCGCCCGCCTCGGCTTCGACCTTGACCACCTCGGCGCCCAGGTCCGCAAGCGACTGGCCAATCCAGGGACCGGCCAAAATACGGGCGAGTTCAACCACTTTGAGGCCTGAAAGCGGGGTCATGGCGGCTCCTGTTCTTGATGCTGTGCCGCCTATGTAGCCCAGCCCCCGAGTGGCGGCAATCTTTGATCAAATCGCGTTCAGCCGCGCCTCACTTACCCTTGATCCGCACGGTAAAGCTGGTGCGGGCTCCGGGGGGCGGCGGTGGAAACGGCGCGGCCCGGCGCACCTGTGCCACCGCGATCTGATCCAGCTTGCCCGATCCGGAGCTGCGCGCAAGGCCAACAGCGGCCAGGCCGCCGTTCGGCGCGATGCGGAAGGACACCGTGGCCACCCCGCGCACCGTCGCACGCCGCTTGGCCCGCTCGATCCGCCGCAGGACCAGGCCGGGATAGTTGCTGGCGGCAGCATTGCCCTGCACCTTGGCCGTGCCACCGCCGCTGCGGGACTGGCCACTAGGTTGTTTCGCCGTGGCCTGGGCCACCCCCCGTGTTGCGTTCACATCGCTATTGCCGCGCGGTTTCGCGGGTGGCTCCTGCCGCTTTGTGACCCGTTCCACCGGCTGCACGGGGTCCGGTTTCGGCTGCGCCTTGATCGGTTCAGGCGGGCGGCTTGGGCGCGTGACAGGCTTGAGAGAAACCGTGACCTCAGGCGCTTGCGGTACCGGCTCCTGCACGGCCTGTTGCGGTGGCGGCGTCATGGCCGTCTGCACCGGCAGCGGTGTCGTGGTCTCGGCCACGGGGGCTGCCGCATCCGGGGTAACCGGCTCTGGCGGCGGGACGGCGGCTGTCTCTGTCACCGAAGTCGCGGGCGGCGCCACAGCGGTCTCTGACGGCGGCGGGGTCTCGGTCGGCTGGGCCCGTGGCGGCGCAATCTCGATCCCGGGCGTCAGGGCAGCGGTCACCACAGGGGTCGGTGCAGCCTCTTCCACCGGCGGCATCTGCATGGCCGGGATCACCGGCGTGACCGCCTGTGGCGGGGGCGGCGCCTCTGCGGTCTCTACCGGCTCGGCGATCTCGGGCGTCTGTTCGGGTTCCTGGGGCTGTTCCGTCAGCTCTTCCGCAGGCTCGGGAGTTTCCACCCCCACGGCGAGATTGGCGAAGGAGCCCCCGACAGCGGCCAGTTCCGTCTCGCCCCCGGCCTGCTTTATCTTGGGCGTATTGGTCAGCGCCACGCCGCCTGCGTGGACCATGGCGGCCAGGGCCAAAGCGACCAGAGCGACCAGGCGGGACTGCGGCACCCGGCTCATTTCAACGCCCTTTCCGAGACAAGGATCACACGCTCCGCCCCGGCAGCGCGCAGGGCATTGCCGATCTTGACCAGTTCTTTTGCGGGGAGCGCGCGATCCGGCACCACCCGCAGCGCGGCGCGTTGCTCTTCACTCAGGCCCGCGACATAGGCTTCCGCATCCAGCACCGCTTCACCGCGATAGGCAAGAGCGCCATCGGCATGGATCACCAATGTATCCGGGGGGGCGCTGCCCTCCAGGTCGGCGGTGTTGATCAGCTTCACCTCCCGGTCCATCGGCGGCGCCAGGGTGCCTGCGATCATGAAGAAGACCAGCATCAGGAAGACGATGTTGATCAGCGCGATCGTCGGCTCGCGCTCGCTTTGGATATGCCGCATGATCCGCATCAGCCCAGCACCACCGTTTGCAAGCCCTCGACCTGGCGCAGCACCATCAGAAGATCGACCAGACGCTGGGCATTGGCGCTTTCGTCGGGGCTGATCAGGACCAGGTGACCGCCACCATCCTGCGGCTGCAGACGCACCAGATCGGCGATACGGTCCAGATCGGCGGGCTGCCCATTCAGGGTGACGCGATCGGCACCCAGGGTCACGAAGAGCTTTTGCCGCTCCTGAACCTTGGTGCCCTGACCGGCGGCCATCAGTTCGACCTCTCCGTATTTGGAGAAGGTCGAGGTCAGCATGAAAAACAGCAAGAGCAGGAAGATCACGTCGATGAGCGAGGTCATCGACAGCCGCCTGCGGGCCTGGCCCTGCAGCTTAACCGCCATGGGGCGCCCCGACGGAATGCAACCTGGCAGGTGCGGCTGACCGTTCGGTCGGGCAGAACAGGGTGCGCAGGGCTCGGTTGGCAAAGACACGTTCGCGCTGCATCCGCGCCGAAAGCCAGCTCAGCACCAGCGAGGTGGGCATCGCCACCGCAAGCCCGGCCGCCGTGGTCAGAAGCGCCACCCAGATCCCACCGGCCAGAAGCGCCGGATCGACGGAAGATCCCGCCGATTGCAACTTCTGGAAGGCTTCGATCATGCCGATCACGGTGCCGAACAGCCCCATCAGGGGCGCCAGCTGCGACACCATATCCAAGGCGCCCAGACCGCGCTCGAGCCGGGCAAAGCTCTCTTCTGCCTCCGCATCGGCGCGATCCGACAGGGCGGCATCCCCGTCCTGTGCCATATCCCTGGAAAGGGCCAGGTGCAGGACCGGCACCAGATAGGAGCGGCTGCTTTCGAGATGGCGCAGGGCGCCGTCGCGATCCCCCTGGTCCCAGGCCGTCACGGCTGCGGACAGATGCGCATGCCGCCCCACCCGCGCCGCCCGGTACTGCCAGATCTTGTAGAGCACCAAGGCCGCGGTCAGGATCGACACCACCAGCAGCAGCAACACCACCGGACCGCCCAGGTCCAAAATGCGATTGATCGCCTCCTGAACCCAGATCATCCGATCAGCTCCTGATCGGTGCGGCTGGTCAGGGTCAGGGCGCGGCTGCACGCCCCTTCGGGGAGACCACCACCCTCGCAGGTGGTGGCCCCGTTGATCAAGACCCGGCTGATCCCCGTGCAGGCATAGGGGAACTGGAACTGGCGAACCCGCATCCGCCCGGCGGGCAGATCCTGAAAGTCAAGCAGCGTCAGCCGGGCGACCTGTCCGTTTTCATCGAAGAGCACGGTTTCGAACACCGCCTTGGCGATGTCCTGCGCGTGACTGTTCTGGGCCACGAAGGACAGCAGACAGGCCTCGCCGACCTGCTCTGCCGTGCTCAGCTCGATCGACAGGGCAGGATCATCGGCCTGAGCTGCGCCTGCCAGCCCCGCCAGCAGCACCGCTGCCCGGGCCACCCATTTCATGTTCACGCGTTGCATGTGGTACCTCTTCGATTGCAGTTGGATCAGAAGGTCTTGGCCAGGGTCAGCTTGACGTTGCGACCCGGGGATTTACGAGTTGCCAGTGCGGCGGTGTAGGATTTGTCAAAGGCGTTCTCGACGCCCAGACGCACCTCTGCACCGCTCAGGGCGCCGGTCTGCACGCGGTAGGTCGCACGCAGGTTGCTGATTCCGTAGCCGTTGATCTTTGCGCCGGTGCTGTCGGTAAAGGACTTGCTGCCGACCAGCTCCCAGCTCAGGTCCCAGGCCTCGCCGATTCGCTTG
Organism: Phaeobacter sp. PT47_59; assembly: GCF_028890025.1. Classification (NCBI taxonomy): domain Bacteria; kingdom Pseudomonadati; phylum Pseudomonadota; class Alphaproteobacteria; order Rhodobacterales; family Roseobacteraceae; genus Phaeobacter; species Phaeobacter sp. PT47_59. The sequence goes on along the minus strand of NZ_JARCJL010000002.1, from coordinate 271,350 downwards.
CCCAGGGTCAGGCGTGCACTGTCAGCCGGAGCGTTGCTCCAGACGGTGCTGACGCCGGCGGTCGAAATCCCGGTGTAATCGCCGACCGACGCGTTGAAGTCGGCGTAAAAGCCGCTCTCCATGCTGTATGTCGCTTCGATCTCCACACCTTCGCTCTCCACTCCGCTGAACCCCGAATAGGAGGTGACATCCCAGAGCTTGGTCTTGAACAGGTTCACCTTGGTCTGCAGGGCATCGCCATCCAGGAACAACCCGGTCGTGGTATAGGAAGCGCCAAGCTCGTAGGTATGAGAGCGTTCCGGCTGCGTCATGAAGGTGGGATTGCCCATGTCATCGATGATCGGCAGGTTCTCCGTATAGGCACCGCTACCAAAGACCGCCCAGCCATTGTCAAAGGCATAGCGCGCCGACACACCGCCCATCAGAGCCGAATTGTCATAGGCGACGGATTTGTCGTGCGCCTCGATGTCCTGGGTCTCGTAGCGCAGGGCCGGCGTCACGGTCCAATGATCGCCGATGCTGATGTCATCCACCGCAAAGAGGGCGATGCGGTCATCGGTGCCACCGGGGGCCGAGGGCGCATCCAGGCGTTCCCTGCGAATGAACTCGATCCCCACACGCAGATCATGGGTCGCCATGCCGGTTGCAAAATACATGCTGTTCTTGGCAGTGAGCTTGGTGATCTCATAGTCCTGATCCGCGTCCGCCAACCCGATGACGATGGGCCCGGAGGGGGTGCCCTCCAACGGGCTTGAGCCCGACACATAGTCCGATTCCATGTGCTGGGTGGACCGGGTCAGGTTCACATCCAGATCGATCAGGTCGTTGCCGACCGGATTCCAGCGATAGCGCAGACCCGCGATCTCGTTGGTGACCTTGCGGTCCACATTGCCGAAGGAGCCTCCGGTGGTGCCGAAGGTATCGTAGGGAACGTCCTTCTCGTCGGTTTCCGAGTAGTTGTAGGAGGCGGTGATGGAATGCTCCATACTGTCGCCAAAGCGGTATCTCACCTTGCCGAGATACGACGGCATCCGGCTTTCGGTATTGGCGACCACCTGACCGTCGCCGTCCTTGTAGGGGTCCACGTCCCGCAGGGTGTAGTTCAACAGAACGTCCAGGTTCTTGGTCGGCTGCCAGGCCAGGATCGACGAGGTCACGAAACCTTCGGCATTGGAGCTGGCGCCGACGGTCTGACGGAACCGCAACCCGACCTCACCGCCCGTGAAATCCGCGGCATCCTTGGTCTCCATCTTGACCACACCGCCGATGATGCCGGACCCGAACTCAAAGCTGCCGATGGTGCCACGAATGACCGAGACCTGCCGGTAGAGTTCAGGGTCGGTGAACAGCTGCGTGCCGATGCGATAGAGCTCTTCCGATCCGGTGGTGGCGCCGTCGATGACGATGGCCACCTTCTGGTCGGTGCCATAGCTGCTGGTCGCGCCAAAACCGCGGATGTTCAGGCCCGAGCCTTGCGGACGGCTGCCGTTCACCAGGGTCACCCCCGGCACCGAATCGATCAGCTCGGCCACCGAGCCGGCCTGCCGGTCGTCCAGCTCCTCCTGGGTGATCACGGTCTCGGGCGTTGCCGTTTCGGTCTGCACCTCGCGCTTGCCCTGACCCAGTTCAACGGTGCCCAGGAACCCCTCTCCCTGGGTGTCCAGCGGCAGCTCTTGCGCCTGTAGGCCCGCACCAATTGTCATCCCGAGAACCGAAACGGTCCCCAGAAGCCGCATGCCAATAGGGTATTTCCCCATCACTTTTCCCTTCGCATCTTTCTTGCGTTCGAACCGAAGGCTTGCGGCGGGGCTGGCACGGAGTTCGCATATTCATATGAGTATTTGCTATTGCGGAAGCCAAATTTCCACTTGAGCCTGATAGTAAAGGTGATAAAAACAGTCAACAAAATTCAGCACAGCTGATCCGTTGACCGCCAGCTTCGCTGTCTCGCTCGAATTGCCGAGCCGCACAGCCACATGCCAGCCCTCTCCAGTCGCCAAAAACAGCCAATTGGCCGTCTTCGAAAGGGCTCGAAATGACCACCCAGACTTCCCCCTCCGCAGCGGAGATCCGCAGCGCGCGCGCCGAAAATGCGCAGATGCGTGACCGCGACTTTGCCGCCAAGCTGAACATCACCGAAGCCCAGCTGGTCGCCGCCTACTGTGGCGCGGGCGTGACGCAGATCTCCGCGCGTCCCGATGACGTCTTCCCGCGGCTGGAGATCTTGGGCGAGGTCATGGCGCTGACCCGCAACGAATCCTGCGTGATCGAAAAGGTCGGCACCTACAGCCACTACCGCAGCGGTGAGCGCACCAGCCTGGTGCTGACGCCAGAGATCGACCTGCGCCTGTTCCTGCAGCATTTCGCCTATGCCTTCGCGGTAGAGCGCGAGGGCAAGAAGGGGCTGGCCCGCTCGATCCAGTTCTTCGATTCCGCGGGCGATGCCGTCCACAAGGTGCACCTGCGCGAGGCCTCCAACCTGGAGGCCTGGGAAACGCTGGTTGCGGATCTGGCCCTAGCCGAGCAATCCGACACGCTGGACGTCGCTCCCCGCACCCCTGCGGAAGGCGCCAGGGAGAATCCCGAAAAGGTCGACATCCTGCGCCGCGAATGGGCCGAGATGACCGACACCCACCAGTTCCAGCGCCTGTGTTCCAAGCTGAAGATGAACCGCCTTGGCGCCTACCGCGTCGTCGGTGAACCGATGGCACGCAAGCTGTCGCCGGACACGGTGAACCCGATGCTGGAGGCGGTGCGCGATCAGGGCATCGAGGTGATGCTCTTCGTTGGCAACCGCGGCTGCATCCAGATCCACGGCGGCCCGATCAAGACCCTGCGCGAAATGGGGCCCTGGCAAAACATCCTGGATCCCGGCTTCGACCTGCACCTGCGGCTTGATCACGTGGCCGAGGTCTGGGCCGTCAACAAGCCCACCAAGCGCGGCGATGCGATTTCATTCGAGGCCTTCGACGCAGAAGGCACCATCCTGTTCCAGGTCTTCGGGCGTCGCACCGACGATAGCGACAGTCGCCCCGCGTGGAATGCCATCGTTGCCGCCCTGCCCTCGCTGACGACAGAGCTGGAGACCGCGTGATGAAGGCCCTCTCCCATCTCACCAAGGGTATTGCCCTGGCCCTGTTCACGGGCACCCTGGCGGCGGCCGCCCCGGCCGAGCGGATTGTCAGCATTGGCGGATCGGTGACCGAAGTCGTCTATGCGCTTGGCGAAGAACACCGGCTGGTGGCCCGTGACACCACCTCCAGTTACCCGGCAGAGGCGCAGGCGCTGCCAAACGTGGGCTATGCCCGCGCCCTGTCCCCCGAAGGGGTCCTGTCGGTGGCGCCGGATCTGATCGTCGCGACCTCGGGTTCCGGTCCGCTCGAGACCATCGAGGTGCTGAAGAAGGCCGATGTCGCCTATACCGAAGTGCCTGAGATCTACACCGCCGATGGCGTGATCACCAAGATCGAGACCGTCGCCACCGCCCTTGGTGTCGAAGCAAAGGCGGCCGAGCTGATCGCCGAGATCAAGCCCAGCCTCGAGGCCGCTCAGGCCCGGGCCAGGGAGCAGGCGGGCGATGCGCCGGTCAGGGTGCTGTTCATCCTGTCGACGCAAGGTGGGCGCATCATGGCAAGCGGACGCGGAACGGCGGCGGATGGTATCATCCGCATGGCCGGCGGCATCAATGCGGTCGACAGTTTCGAGGGCTATAAGCCGATGACCGATGAGGCCGTCTCGGCCACCGCGCCGGACGTCATTCTGGCAATGGACCGGGGCGGCGATCACGGCATCGCACTGGAGCAGCTGGCCAGCCTGCCCGCGCTGATCCCAACCCCGGCGGCGCAGAACGGGCGCCTGGTGCGCATGGATGGGCTGTCGCTGCTGGGCTTTGGTCCACGCACGGCCAAGACGGTCGAAACCCTGTCCAAGGCCTTCTACGAGGGGCACGCGGAATGAGCCTGGCCGCCGACACTCCTCAGGGGGCCGGAGATCAGGCTCGGGGCGGCTCCACCGGGGCGCCGGTGGACCGCCGACACCAGGCCCGGCGCCTGACGGTGGTGCTGGCGGCGCTGCTCGTGGTGACCTCGGTGACATCGCTGACCTTCGGGGCGGCGGGCACCTCTGTCTGGTCGGCGCTTGGAGATCTCCTGGCCGGGCGCGAGCTGTCGCAGCTGGACCGGATCATCCTGTTTGACATCCGCCTGCCGCGCCTGTGCCTGGGCATCCTTGTCGGGGCCGCACTGGCGGTCTCGGGCGCGGTGATGCAGGGGCTGTTCCGCAACCCCCTGGCCGACCCCGGCATTGTCGGCGTCAGCGCCGGTGCGGGGCTTGCCGCCATTACCGCCATCGTTCTGGGCAGCCTCCTGCCCGTTGCCTGGCGCGACACGCTTGGCACTGGCCTGGTGCCGGTTGCCGCCTTCTTTGGCGGCTGGGGATCGACCTTGATCCTCTATCGCACCGCCACGCGCGGCGGGCAGACCTCGGTTGCGACAATGCTGCTGGCCGGCATCGCCCTGGGTGCCCTGGCCGGAGCGCTGTCGGGCATCCTTGTCTACATGGCCGACGACAACCAGCTGCGTGATCTTACCTTCTGGGGCATGGGATCGCTGGCGGGGGCCACCTGGACCAAGGTGCTGGCCGCCCTGCCGGTGATCGCGCTGGCGCTGTGCGCCGCGCCGTTCCTGGCGCGCGGCCTCAATGGGCTGGCCCTGGGAGAGGCCGCCGCCGGTCACATCGGCATCCCGGTGCAGCGGATGAAGAACATCGCCATCATGGCCGTGGCCGGAGCCACCGGCGCCGCCGTTGCCGTATCGGGCGGCATCGGTTTCATCGGCATCGTGGTGCCGCATCTGCTGCGCCTTGCCACCGGGCCGGATCACCATCCGCTGCTGCCCAATGCGGCGCTTCTGGGGGCCACGCTGCTGCTTGCCGCCGACATGATCGCGCGGGTCATCATCGCCCCCGCAGAGCTGCCGATCGGCATCGTCACCGCAGTCCTGGGCGCGCCGGTCTTCCTGTGGATCCTGCTGAAGCGCCGCGCAGGCCTGGGACTTTGAACGGAAAACACATGCAAGCCTTTGACATCACAGTTGATCTGGGAAAGCGCCCCATCCTGCACGGGGTGGATTTCAGCGCCGATGCGGGTCGCGTCACCGCCATCGTCGGGCCCAACGGATCGGGCAAGACAACGCTTCTGCGGGCCATGACCGGAGAAATCCCCCATTCGGGCCGGGTGCTGCTGAATGGTCTCGATACCGCCACGCTGCAACCCTGGGAGCTGGCGGCCCTGCGTGCGGTGCAACCGCAAAGCACCACCATCGCCTTTCCCTTTACCGTGCTGGAAATCGTGCGGCTTGGCCTCAGCGCGGGCCTTTCCGCCGCAAGCACCGACCTGCCGCTGAACGCCCTGGATGCCGTGGACCTGCATGGGTTTGCCGGGCGCTACTACCAGGATCTGTCGGGCGGAGAGCAGCAGCGGGTGCAGCTCGCCCGTGTCCTCACCCAGGTCTGGGAGCCGGTGGTGGATGGCACCCCGCGCTGGCTGATCCTGGATGAGCCGGTCGCCAGCCTCGATATAGGCCACCAGTTCACGGTGATGGATCTGGCGCGACGCTATGCGGCGGCGGGCGGCGGCGTGGTGGCGGTGATGCATGATCTCAATCTCACCGCCATGTTCGCCGACCAGGTGGTGCTGATGCAATCGGGCCGTGTCGCAGCACAAGGCTCCCCGGCAGAGGTGCTGACAGACCGCACCCTGGCCGAGGTCTATGGCTGCCCGGTGCCGGTCAACACCACGCCCCCCGGCGATATGCCCTTCCTGCTGCCGCAGGCGCGGCAGGTGCCGGTGCCCGCCTGATCACTCGAACCAGCGCGACCAGCCATCCAGGTAATAGCCCACCAGCGCATGGGACTGGATCGAGTTCTCCTCAACCGCGACCGGCTCGGTATCACCGCCAAAGACCTGCGCTGCCTGCCAGACCTGCTGATCCAGAAAGCGCAGGTCCTGCGGTAGGTCACGCAGACTTTGCGCTGTCAGGACCTGCGGCGCCGCCATGACAAACCCCCAGTCGCCAAAGCTGGGCACATAGGCGTGATAGGGGCGCACATGCAGCCCCGCCCCCTGTACAGGAGCAAGCGGATTACGGGTTGCCTCAAGCGTGGCGGCGATGGACCAGAAGGCCTCTCGCGCGAACAGCGGCGATCCGGCTTGCGTCACCATCAGCCCTTGCGCGCTCAGCCGCTCCACCAGCGCGCCGTAGAACTGGCGCGAATAGAGTTTCGACAGCGCCAGGTTCTTGGGATCGGGCAGGTCGATGAGGATCACATCAAAGACCTGATCGCTGCTGTCGGCGAACTGCCAGGCATCCATGTTGTGGATGGTCACGCGCGGGTCCGACAGGGCGTGATCATTCAGCGCCGACAGATCCGGGTGATCGCGGAACAGCGCTGTGACACGCGGGTCGAGGTCCACCAGCGTCACATGCGCGACCTCCTGCCATTTCAGCACCTCGCGCGCGGCCATGCCATCGCCGCCGCCCAGGATCAGCACATCGCGGCGGCGCGGCGCCAGGGCCATGGCCGGATGCACCAGGCTTTCGTGATAGCGATGCTCGTCCAGGCTGTCGAACTGGATGGAATAGTCGAGAAACAGCCGCGTGCGGTCGCGGTAGCGGGTGACGGTGATCTGCTGATAGGGCGTCGCCTCGCTAAGGATGATGTCGTCCTCAAAGAGGTTCGCCTCGGCGACCGAGACAAGCCGTTCCGCCTGCACCAGCCCTGCCAGCGTCAGAAAAAGCGCCGCCGCCCAGATCACAACGGCCGTGCGACTGGCCACCGCGCGAAACACCCAGAGCGACAGCCCCGCGACCAGCAGGTTCAAGGCTCCAAAGGTGAGGCTTGCGGGCATCAGCCCCAGATGCGGCACAATGAGCAGCGGAAAGGCGACCGAGGCCGCCAGCGCGCCGACGTAATCGACGCTGAGCACATTCTCGAACCGGAACTCGGGCGCGCCAATTTCCTTCAACGCGCGGGCAATCAGCGGGATCTCCATCCCCGACAGTACCCCGATCAGGATCAACAACCCATAAAGCGGCAACATCACCGCGCCGCTCCAGGCGTAGAGGTAGAAGACCAGGGGCGCCATGAAACCGCCCGCCACCCCCAGAAGGATCTGCGCCCAGATGAAGCCCTCCATGGCGCGGGTCACATAGCGTGACAGCCAGGCGCCCAGCCCCATCGAAGACAGGAACACCCCGATCACCAGCGAGAACTGCCGCACGCTGTCGCCCAGAAGGTAGCTCGACAATGTGGCGGCGATCAGCTCGTAGATCAGCCCCGAGACAGCCACCAGAAAGGTCGCCGCCAAGAGCCAGGTCTCGCGCAGGTTGGTTCGGGGTTCCCCGGCCTCGGGGACGGCCCCGGTCATGACAGGATGACGGCGGCGATAATGATGGCGATGGAGACGAACAACAGGCCGATCAGCACGGCCAGCGCCATGTTCTGATCCTCCTCGATCTCCTTCACGATGGAAAAGGGCGTCATCACATCCAGCACCTTCCAGACCACCCACATCAGCGCCACGCCGACAAAGGTGTAAAAGACGGTGCTGATCAGCTCAGCCAATTGAATTGCAGCAAAATACTCCATGGCATCCTCTTATTGTTATTTCACATGTCCATTCAGGCCGCGCCCGGCGCCCACCACCCTGACCGATCGGTCAAGGTCCGTGCTTTCGCTGCCGTATCCCATGTAGGCGACATAGGAGGTTCCGGCGACGGCAAGCCCGGCCAGCAGCAGGAAAACAAGTCGGAACGGGGTTATCATCACTCAGTCCTCATCGATCCAGTCACTGCCACTCCAGCGGCGTTTTTCGTGCCAGTATTTCCGGAACAGCGGATAGCCCCCGATCAGGCCAAAGACCACCGCCAGCACAACCATCCAGCGCCCGCTAGAGAGACCGCTGCGGATCCCCACGTCGATGGCGCTGATCTGCGCCGGAGTCTTGCGATTGCCAACGGGGAAATCACCGCCCCAAAACCCGCTTTCCTCCAATGACACGGTCAGATGGTACTCTCCCGCCATTTCGGGGCGGAATGTCAGGCTGGCGCGATTGGTACCTTCCGTCCAGCGACCATCCGCATCCGAGCCGTAGTAGTATTCTACCGTCCGCCCAGCCTCGAAAACGGGGTCGCCCTCAGGGTCTTCCAGCTCCAGTGACAAATAGGCCCAGCTATTGCTGGCGTCCCCGTCCAGCGTGATACGAGTGAGCCGGTTCGGCGTGTCGATGGTAAAGGGCAGCTCAGCCGGGAAGTCGGCCATGGCGATATGCCGGGTGCGGGCGACGGCCTGCCCCGGCAGGCTTTCCAACACCCCCGCGATCAGGAGCGACAGGAGCGCAAAGACAATGCCCGCCATCACCAGGAACCGATGGTTTGCACCCGCCCGGAAGGACTGCAGGGCGTGCACACCGCGTGGCATGAGGCCGGTTGCAACTCCAAAGGCGTCCTCGGCCTCTTCCGGGGTGACATAGGTCATGCGGTAGGTCTCGCGCTCGGTTCCGGTCTGGGAAAACCCCATCCCCGCACCATCGGAGATGGCGGTCACCTCGGTGGTGCGCTCGTCCTTTTGCGGCGCCCAGGTGAATTCGCCCTCGGCATAGGTGATCGTACTGGTGGAGGTCTCGTAGTAGCGGAACCGCTCCCCGCCGATACTGACCTCAGGCTGATACTCCGAGGTGTCCACCTGCCGCTCCGACATCCAGCCGCCACCGCCGCGATGGCGACGGGAAAAGACCAGGTGACCATCTTCAATCGTCAGCCAGGCATAGCCGTGGGTCGGGGAATAGAGCTGATGATCGAGCCAGGTGTAGGCCACCCCTTGCCAAAACTCCCGGTGCTGCAGGAGGCCGATGACGGTGAACTCCACGCCATATAGCCGCCCTGTGGTGCCAATGGGAAAGGGAGTCTTGGGCCGCTCCACATCGTTGAAGCGGCGCAGGGCGCGGTAGCTGTCGAGCGCGTCCAGCTCGGTGCCGCAATAGGGGCAGATATGGACGGTGACGCGTCCGCCGCCCAGAACATCCAGCCCCGCGCCGCAGGCGGTGCAATCGACGGATTTCAGATCGGGATTGAGGCTCATTGCGCGGCCCTGCCCGCAGTTTCGACCCGGATATCAAAGGGATCGACCCAGACACCGCTGTACCAATCGCGAAAATCGCCCTGGAACTCACCGGACAGCAGCCGCCCGTGACGATCCTGAAGATTCACGAAGCTGTAGCGCTCCCCGACGCTGAGCGGATGATCGAAACTGCCACGCAGGGCCACGCAGGTCGCCTCGTCCATTTCGATCACGGTGAAGTCTTCATGATCGTATTCGATCTGCCGCCCCAGATGCAGCGTTCCGTCGTAACGGGGCCAGTCCGCCCGCGTCAGTTCCTGTTGGATCACCACGTCGCCTTCATCGACCGAGATCCAGCGCAGGGGGCCGTCTTCGCGGCGGCAAAAGAACTCGTCCCAGGTGCCGCGCCCGTAGGAAAACCGCGCATGGCCCAGAACCGCGAATCTCCAATTGTCGATCCGTAGCCAATCGCCAAGGCCAAAGAGCATCGGCACGTCATGCATCACGCCTGCTTCGCCAGCGAGCCTTGCACCCTCGTCCTCAAGAAACAGGCTGGTGCCGCAGGAGGGGCAGCTCAGCATCTTGATCGACTTGATCGCAGGGCTGATGCCGCTGCCGCAATTGGGACAGTTGAAATCGCTCATGGCCCCAAGTTCCCCAATGGGGCGAGCGGATCAAGGGGGAATTTCCCCAATAGCGTTTATTCTGAACGGGGTTAGACCGAAACGCCCTCCAGCAGCGCATCGCGTTCCACTTCGCCCTTGCGGCCCTCCAGCACCACCTCGCCCCGGCGCAGGACCACGAAACGGTCGGCCAGCTCATAGGCGAAATCGAAGAACTGTTCGACCAGGATGATCGCCATGTCACCCTGCGTGCGCAAGAGTTTGATGACCTCGCCGATCTGCTTGATGATATTGGGCTGGATGCCCTCGGTCGGCTCGTCCAGCACCAAGAGTTTCGGCTTGGTGATCAGGGCACGGGCGATGGCCAGCTGCTGTTGCTGTCCGCCGGACAGATCGCCCCCCCGCCGGGCCAGGAAGTCCTTCAGGATCGGGAACAGATCATAGATGTGATCGGGGATGTAATGTTCTTCCTTGGGCAGGCAGGCAAAGCCGGTCTCAAGGTTCTCCTTCACCGTCAAGAGCGGGAAGATATCGCGCCCCTGCGGCACATAGGCGATGCCTGCGCGGGCCAGTTGGTGCGCGGGCACGACGCCGATCTCCTGCCCGTCGAACTGCATGGTGCCGCCTGATCGCGGGTGGGTGCCGGTGACCGCCTTCATCAGGCTGGTCTTGCCAACGCCGTTGCAGCCCATCACGCAGGTGACCTCGCCGAGATCCGCCTGCATGGAGATCCCGTTCAGGATCCGGCTGCGGCCATAGTGGAGGGTGATATCTTTCAGATCCAGCATCGCTCAGCGCCCCAGGTAAACATCGATGACTTCGGGATTGGAGGTCACATGATCCAATCCCCCTTCGGCCAGCACCGCGCCCTCGTGCAGCACCGTGACCTTGCAGTTGAGACGGCGCACGAACTCCATATCGTGCTCAACCACCACCACCGCGCGGGTCTTGGCGGCCTCCACCAAAAGATCGGTGGTGTGTTCGCGTTCCTCAGGCGTCATGCCCGCCGCCGGTTCATCGACCAGCAAAAGCCGCGGCTCCTGCGCCAAGAGCATACCGATCTCGAGCCACTGTTTCTGCCCGTGGGACAGCTCTCCCGCAATGCGGTCAAGCTGATCCGAAAGACCGACCTCTGCCGCCAGGTCCTCCACCCGTGCCATATCCGCGCTTGAAGCACGGAACAGCAGCACCGCAATCACCCAGCGGTCCTTTTTCAGGGCCATCATCAGGTTGTCGCGCACCGACTGGTCTTCGAAAACCGTGGGTTTCTGGAACTTGCGCCCGATGCCCTGCCGCGCGATCTGCGCTTCGTCCATGTCCAGCAGTGACACGGACTTCTCTCCCCAGATCACCCGGCCTTCATCAGGGCGTGTCTTGCCGGTGACGATATCCATGAAGGTGGTCTTGCCCGCCCCATTGGGGCCAATCACCGCGCGCAGCTCGGCCTCGGCGATCTGGAACGACAGGTTGTTGATCGCCTTGAACCCGTCAAAGCTGACGGAAACGCCAGAGACTTCCAGAAGCGTGCTCATGTCCGGTCCTTTCGCGGCAGGAGGTCAAAGAGGCCGCCGATGCCTTTCGGCGCAAACAGCGTCACCAGGACGAAGGACAGACCCAGGATCACCTGCCACCAGTCCACCCATTTGATGGTGTAGAACCCCAGGGGAATGTCAGGCGCCTGCCCGCCGGTGAACCAGGTGGAGACCAGCGAGACAAAGGCCGCGCCGATCACCGCGCCGTAAAGCCGCCCGCGCCCGCCGATGGCGACCCAGACCGCCAGATAGATCGAGGCCACCGGCGCCATTTCCGCCGGGTTGATGATGCCCGCCTGCGGGTAGTAGAGCGCGCCCGCGATGGCGGCGATACAGGCGGTGAGGGTGAACACGGCCAGCTTGAAGGTCTCGACCGGGTAGCCAAGGAAACGCACGCGGGCCTCGTTGTCGCGGATGCCGCGGATGACCGAACCGAACTTGCCCGAGACCACCCAGACCGCCAGCATATAGCCAAGGCCCAAGGTCAGCGCCGAGGCCCAGAAGAACCACATGGAAACCTCGGACTGCGGCGCCTCCACCCCCGGCAGGTTCTGCAGGCCCGACAGACCGTTGTTGCCGCGCAGACCGGAATCGTTCTGGAACAGGTACAGCGCCAGCGCCAGCGTCATCGCCTGGGTCAGGATCGACAGGTACACGCCCGTGACCCGGCTGCGGAAGGCCAGCCAGCCAAAGATGGCCGCCAGCACGCCCGGCACCAGCACCACCAGCATCAGCTGCAGCACCAGACTGTCGGCAAACATCCAGACCACCGGGAATTCGCTGCTGCCCACCACGCCGAAGATCTGCGTGCCGATGGCATCGACCACCTCCGCCTCGGTCGGGGGGATGTCGCCCTGCGCCAGCGCGTCACTCACGATCAGGCGGGTGCGCTCATACATCAGCCACATGCCGATCATGTAACCGCCCAAGCCAAAGAAGGCGAAATGGCCCAGCGACAGGATACCGGTGTAGCCCCAGATCAGATCCATGGCGATGGCGATCAGGCACAGGCACAGGGTCTTGCCCAGCGTTTTCACAAAACTCGTGGGGATCAGCCCGGCCCCCGGTCCCTCGGCAAACACGGTCACCAAGAGGGTGAACAGCGCGAGGATCGAAAGGAAGACCAGAACCGATGGGTTCTTTGCAATGAATGACTGTCGCATGGATCAATCCCCCGCCGCACGGCCCTTGAGGGCGATGATCCCTCTGGGGCGGAACTGAATGAAGATGATGATGAAGATGATCATATAGGTCTGCGCCGCCAGCGTGTTGGACGGGTTCAGCCATTCGATCCCCTTTTGCAGGGAGCCGATCATCGCCGCACCGGCAAGGGTGCCGAAGATATTGCCGACACCGCCCACAACCACGGTCATGAAGCTTTGCACGATATAGTCTTGCCCCAGCTCCGAGGTGACTTTGGCGAAGAGACCGATGGCAACGCCCGCGATCCCGGCAATGCCCGATCCCAGACCAAAGGTCAGCATGTTCACCCGCCCCGGATTGATCCCCATGGAGGACGCCATGCGCGGGTTCTGCGTCACCGCGCGGGTCTCAAGCCCCAGCCGCGTGCGCCGCATGATGAAGAGGAACAGCGCCAGGAAGATCAGCGCCAGCACGAAAATCGCGATCCGGATATAGCTGATCGAGACCACATCGTTGATCACCCAGGCGCCATCCAGCCAGCCCGGCGCCGTCAGCGGGCGCGCCTGCGTTCCGAAGATGTTCTTCGCGAGCTGCTGTAGCGCGATGGAGATCCCGAAGGTCGCCAAGAGGGTCTCCAGCGGGCGGTTGTAGAGATGCCGGATCACCAGCCGCTCCATCGCGACACCAGCCGCGAATGTGACGCCAAAGGCCAGTGGAATGGCGACAAGGATCGACACCGTGTGGTTCGGGATCACCTGCTGCGCCACGTAGCCTGTGTAGGCGCCCATCATGATGAACTCGCCATGGGCCATGTTGATGACCCCCATCAGGCCGAAGGTGATGGCAAGGCCGATCGCCGCCAGGAAATAGATCGAGGCGAGCGAGATAGCATCCAGACCCAGATCCACCGCCTGGTTGAGTGCAACCTTGGTGCCGATACGCTCCAGCGCCTGCCGCGCGGCATCGGTCACGGCACCAGATGGCTCGGCGTAGGTTTCGAAGAATACATAGCGGTTCAGGGCAATGGTGATGGCATCCTCACCCACGAAAGGCGGCACCTTTCCGTCCGAGGCAAGGCCCTCGTATACCTTCTCCCGGACCAGTTCGTTGGAAAGCTGCGCCACCGGAACACCTGCCACCCGGCCGCCCTCGATATTTGCTGCAAGGGCCTGACGCAGCGCATCCGGGGTGGTGCGTTTGGGCACATGACCTGCAGCAACCAGCATGTCATAGGCATCATTGCGGGACAGGCCCTCTTCGCCGGGGGTCAGGGTGCGGGCGATATTGCGGCCCTGTGGCACTTCCTTGGCCAGCTCTACGGTGACGGCCACCAGCGGATTGAGCGCCGCGCGCACATCGACGCTGAGGTCCCCGGACAGACCTTCGATGGCGGCGATCCGCTTTGCCTCATCCGCGCCATAGGCGATGGTCAACAGCAGGGCGAGCCGCGTCTTGCGGGCCTTCAGCGCCGGGTCTTTCTCGCCGTCGATCGAGGCACGCAGAGGTGCCAGCAGTTCGGCACCGGGTGCACGTTCAATGGCCAGCAGGGCCTCGGCCCGGGTGGCGGGATCCGGATCACTCAGCTGGAACTGCACCAGCGCGGTGGCGATCATCGCCCGCACGCCGCTATTGGGTTTCAGCTGTTTCAGATCACCCTTGTCATAATCTCCGACCACGGCGCCATCGTCCGGGTCGCTGAGGGCATAGCTGCGTTTGGCAACTTCCGCGCCGATGAAGAACAGACCGTCCTCCTTGCGTTGCCAGATCTCCTTGGCCTGCCAGGCCTCCAGGAAGCTCCGCGCCTGCGGCAGACCGCTGGAGGCGATACTGTCGATCACCGGCCCGATGGTCTTGCGCGAGCTTTTCTCGATCAGCGCGCGGTTGTCCTGCAAGAGCTGCTGCAGGGGGCCGCTGCCCGCCGGGGTCTGGGCAAGGCTGACCTGGCACGCGCAGATCAGCGCGAGGCAGGCGAGGAGTAGTCGTTTCATGTCGTTGAGATCCGCCCTGAAAGTGATGCCCCCAAAGACTCCGCTCCGGCGTCCGGTCGAGGGCGTCAGCCGGGGCGGAGGCTATGAAAGCCCCCGCCGCGACCTTGGTCTTCTCGGTTCAGAAGATCAGTAGTTCGAAAGCGTCTGCACGCAGGTCTTGGTCTCGGTGTTGTACATACCGCAGCCCAGATCCTTCCAGTCGGACATCAGAACCGCCGATTCCGGCAGGAAGTCGGTCCATGCATCGCCCGGCACCGGCTCGGTTGCCGAGATGATGTCGAACTGGCCGTCTTCCTGGATCTCGCCGATCAGCACCGGCTTGGCCAGATGGTGGTTCGGCAGCATCACGGCGGTGCCACCGGTGAGGTTCGGGAACTCCTGACCGTACATGGCGCTACGCACCGCATCCACGTCAGCCGTACCGGCGGCGGTCACCGCATTGGCCCACATGTTGAAGCCGATGTAATGCGCTTCCATCGGGTCATTGGTCACACGCTCTTCGCCCATGACCTCTTTCCACTTGGCAACGAAGGCCTCGTTGGCTTCGGTGTCAGCCGACTGGAAGTAGTTCCAGGCCGCCAGGTGGCCAACCAAGTTCGACGTATCCAGACCCGACAGTTCCTCTTCGCCGACCGAGAAGGCCACGACCGGGATGTCATCGGCGGAAATGCCCGCCGCCGCCAGTTCCTTGTAGAAACCGATGTTGGCGTCGCCGTTGATGGTGGAGATCACGCCGACCTTCTTGCCATCCGCACCCAGCGCCACCACGTCAGCGACGATCTTGGACCAGTCCGAATGGCCAAAGGGGGTGTAGTTCACGAAGATATCGCTTTCGGCGATGCCTTTGCCCTTGAGATAGCTTTCCAGGATGTTGTTGGTCGTGCGCGGGTAGACATAGTCGGTGCCCAGCAGCGCGAATTTCTCGACGCCCAGTTCCTCAAGGAAGTAATCCGTCGCGGGGATCGCCTGCTGGTTGGGCGCGGCACCGGTGTAGAAGACGTTCTTGGAGCTTTCCTCGCCCTCATACTGGACGGGGTAGAACAGAAGGCCGTTCAGCTCTTCGATGACGGGCAGCACGGATTTGCGGCTGACGGAGGTCCAGTTGCCGAAGATCACGTCCACCTCATGCACGGTCAAAAGCTCGCGCGCCTTTTCGGCAAACAGCGGCCAGTCGGAAGCCGGGTCGACCACGACCGCTTCCAGCTCGCAGCCCAGCAGGCCGCCCTTTTCGTTCTGATCGGCCACCAGCATCAGCATGGTGTCCTTCAGCGTGGTTTCGGAAATCGCCATGGTGCCCGACAGCGAGTGCAGAACACCCACCTTGATGGTGCAATCGGCAGCAAGACCGGCACCGGCAGTCAGGCCCAGGGCCAGCACGCTGGCAGCGGTTTTCTTGAAAAAGCTCATTATTCCCTCCAAGCAGGGCATTCCTGTTCCGTCTCTTCTCTTGTCAGCCAAGAGCGGCGGTACTAGGTCAGCCCTGCAACTGTTGTTGCAAAACGTGTGGCGGTCTGATCGAGGTCCAATTCGTGTGGCCGCCACACTCCCAAGGCCCGCGCTTGCTCTCACTCAGATGAGGTCACACGGCCCGCAGTCAGGTTTCTGCAGCGCGGCAAGGTTGGCAAATCCTTGCACCGATCCCGGGGGGCGGAATCCTCGATTGCTGAAAAAGCGGGCGATCTTTTTGGGTTGAGGTCAATTTTCAGGCAGTCTTGCTGGCGAGACGCCCATCAAGCGCCTGCAAAATGGTCATTCCACCCCGCAAAGCGCACCCTCTTAGGCAAAGGCGAGAGTCGCATAGCGCCAGGGGAGTGCAAAAGATCACCGACGCCACCATCATATCGCAGCAAGACGCACGGCCGGTTTCGGCTGCCCAGCCGCGCGCCCGGGGCCGCGCGCGCGTCTGCGTTCACTATAAGGACGGCGCCGTGCGGTTGAAGGAGCTGCACCAGGCGGGTGCGATGAAACTGTTGTTCCCGCAGGGCCGCCCCCACCCGGAAGCTGTGATGGTCAATACCGCCGGCGGCATAACCGGCGGTGATCGCTTCGATATCGCGGCGGCGTCGCTGGCCGGGGGTAAGCTCACCATGACCACCCAGGCCGCCGAGCGCGCCTATCGGGCGCAACCGGGCGAGACGGGCCGCATGGAAACCTGCCTTGAGCTTGCCAGCGGTGCACAGCTCAACTGGCTGCCACAAGAGACCATCCTGTTCGAGGGTTGCCGCTTTGCCCGCTCCCTGAAGGTCGAGATGGCCGCCGATTCCCGGTTCCTGATGGTGGAGCCGGTCGTCTTTGGCCGCATGGCCATGGGGGAAGAGCTGCAGGATGCCGCCTTTAGCGACCGGGTCGAGATACGCCGGGATGGGCACCTCATCTATTATGACGGGGTGGACCTGGCGGGCGACATTGCCGCCACCCTGGACCGCCCCGCCGTCGCCGCAGGCGCGCGTGCCATGGCCGCCCTGGTGCTGGCCGCCCCCGATGCCGAAGCCTGGATCAAACCCTTGCGTGACATGCTGCCCGCCACCGGCGGCGTGTCGCTTGTTGCCGATGGCCTTTTGGTGCTGCGCCTGCTGGCGACAGACAGTTTCGAAATGCGCCAGAGCCTTGTTCCCATTCTTGACCGGCTGACCAAACACGGTCTGCCGCGCTGCTGGAGACTATGACGAGATGAACCTGACCCCCCGTGAAAAAGACAAGCTGCTGGTCGCCATGGCCGCCGAGGTTGCGCGCAAGCGCCTGGCCCGCGGCGTGAAGCTCAATCACCCAGAGGCGATCGCCCTCATTACCGATGCGGTGGTGGAAGGTGCCCGCGACGGGCGCTCGGTCGCCGAGATGATGGAGGCAGGCGCCGCTGTCGTCAGCCGTGACCAATGCATGGCGGGCGTGCCCGAGATGATCCACGAGGTTCAGGTCGAGGCGACCTTTCCCGATGGCACCAAGCTGGTGACCGTCCACAACCCCATTCGATAACCCCCCGACAGGAGACATGACATGAAACACCTGCCCGCTCTCGCATCCGCCATCACGCTCACCGCTGGTCCGGCCCTGGCCCATGGCGGGGCACACCTGCATCCGCACGGGGCGGAAAACTGGCTGCCCGTGATCCTTGCGGCGCTGACCGTCGGTGGTGCTGCGGCACTGGTCTACGTGCGGTCGCGCAAATGATCCCCGGAGAGATTTTCCCAGCCGCAGGTGATTTGTCCCTGAACGACAGCTCGGCGGCGATCACCCTGATGGTGGCCAATACCGGCGACCGTCCGGTGCAGGTCGGCAGCCACTACCATTTCGCCGAAACCAACTCCGCGCTTGATTTCGATCGGGAGGCGGCGCGCGGCATGCGTCTTGATATCGCCGCCGGCACCGCCGTGCGGTTCGAACCCGGCCAGCGCCGCGAGGTGCAACTGATCCCCATCGGCGGCGCCCGCAAAGTCTATGGCTTCAACCAGCAGATCATGGGTGATTTGTGAGAAAACCTTTCGTTGTTGCAGTGGTCGTGAGTGTTGCATCTGGCAGTGCCAGCGCCGAGCAGCGCGACTGCTCGAATCCCCAGACTCAGACGGATATGAACATCTGCGCCTACGAAGAATGGCAAAGGGCAGATCAAGATCTGAACCTCGCCTATCGGGCTGCCATTGAGAACGCGAGGATGCTGGACACGTCGCGCCATGGGCTGACCATGCAGCGTCGCGTTGGTGGCCAAACAGAGAACCTGAGCACCGAAGATGCTTTGCGACAGGCGCAACGAGCCTGGATCACGTTTCGCGACAATGCATGCCTTGCGGAAAGCGACATCGCCTTCGGCGGATCCCTGCAACCACTGCTCTATTCGGGCTGCTTCACTGATCTGACCGTGCAGCGTACCCATCAACTTCGTTCATTTGCGGAGACCAACTAATGCCTAAGACCATCTCCCGCGCCGATTATGCCGCCATGTATGGCCCCACCACCGGGGACCGGCTGCGGCTGGCCGATACCGATCTGATCATCGAGGTAGAGCGCGACCTCATCGCCGAGCGCGCAGGTGAAAACGCGCCCCTTTACGGGGAAGAGGTGAAATTCGGCGGCGGCAAGGTGATCCGCGACGGCATGGGGCAATCCCAGGCCACCCGCGCCGCAGGCGCCGTGGATACGGTGATCACCAATGCGCTGATCGTCGATCACACCGGCATCTACAAGGCGGATGTGGGCCTGAAGGACGGGCGCATCGCGAAGATCGGCAAGGCGGGCAACCCGGACACCCAGCCCGGCGTCGATATCATCGTCGGCCCCGGAACCGAGGCCATCGCGGGCGAGGGGCGGATCCTGACAGCGGGCGGCTTTGACAGCCACATCCATTACATCTGCCCGCAGCAGATCGAGGATGCGCTTCATTCGGGCCTCACCACCATGCTGGGCGGCGGCACCGGGCCGGCCCATGGGACATTGGCCACCACCTGCACCCCCGGTGCCTGGCACCTTGGCCGCATGATGCAGGCGGCAGATGCCTTCCCGATGAACCTGGCCTTTGCGGGCAAGGGCAACGCCTCGCTGCCCGCAGCCCTCGAGGAACAGATCCTTGGCGGCGCCTGCGCTCTGAAACTGCACGAGGATTGGGGCACTACGCCTGCCACCATCGACTGCTGTCTTGGGGTGGCGGATGCGATGGACGTGCAGGTGATGATCCACACCGATACCCTGAACGAGAGCGGCTTTGTCGAACATACCGTCGCGGCGATGAAGGGCCGCACGATCCACGCCTTCCACACCGAGGGCGCCGGCGGCGGCCATGCCCCCGACATCATCAAGATCTGCGGCGAGCAGCACGTGCTGCCCTCCTCCACCAACCCGACGCGGCCCTTTACCGTCAACACCATCGAGGAACACCTCGACATGCTGATGGTCTGTCACCACCTCGACAAATCCATCCCCGAGGATGTCGCCTTTGCCGAAAGCCGTATCCGCCGCGAGACCATCGCCGCCGAGGATATCCTGCACGACATGGGGGCCTTTTCGATCATCGCCTCCGACAGCCAGGCCATGGGCCGGGTCGGCGAGGTGCTGATCCGCACCTGGCAGACCGCCGACAAGATGAAGAAACAGCGCGGCCGCCTGGCCGAGGAGACCGGCGAGAACGACAACTTCCGCGTCCGCCGCTATATCGCAAAATACACCATCAACCCGGCCATCGCCCATGGCATCTCTCACGAGATCGGCAGCATCGAGGAAGGCAAACGCGCCGATCTGGTGTTGTGGAACCCGGCATTTTTCGGGGTGAAGCCCGAGATGGTGCTGATGGCGGGCACCATCGTCTGCGCGCAGATGGGTGATCCCAATGCCTCGATCCCTACCCCGCAACCAGTCTATTCGCGGCCCATGTGGGGGGCCTATGGTCGATCCGTGGAAAACTCTGCCGTGACCTTTGTATCTGAGGCGGCCCAGGCCAGCGGATTGCGCGACAAGCTGGGGCTGGCGAAACAGACCGTCGCCGTCAAAGGCACTCGCGACATCGGCAAATCCGATCTGCAACTGAACAGTGCGACCCCCGAGATCGAGGTCAACCCGGAAACCTATGAGGTGCGCGCCGATGGCGAATTGCTCACCTGCCAGCCTGCGAAAGAGCTGCCGATGGCGCAGCGCTACTTTTTGTACTGAGGAGCACAAATAATGAGCGTTTTCAGAAAGTTGCACCAGGCGCATGGCAGCCATTCCAACTGCGGCCTAGCTGGGTCAGGATCCATGCCCTATCTTCAATGCCAATGGGAGGAGTTCACAACTGAGACAGGAGTGACCTCCAATGGCATATACAACACATCACACCGCACCGGCCGCATCGGCCAGCGCAACCTCCGTCCTGAAGATCCTGGCGAAACCCTTTGTGGTGATCGGCAACGGATTGATCGCCATGGGCGAAGCCAACGACCGCAGCCGCAAGGTACGAACCCTGATGGCCCTGAGCGACGCCGAACTGGCAGAGCGCGGTCTCAAGCGCGACGAGATCGTCCAGCACGTCTTCTCGGACGTCTACTACATCTGAGCCGCACAGCCGCGGACCGAACAATGCTACGCGGGGGGCTGTCATGACCGCCCCCACGCAGCTTCATCGCCTGATTGCCCGGCACTATCACGGGCACGCTCATAAGCCAGAACCGCAAGACTGGGTTCTGCTGGATTACGAGGCGCGCTTTCTGCGCCGCAAGGTGCTGACCACCCAAGGCGGCGCCCGCCTGCTGGTGGATCTGCCACAGACGACCTCGCTCGACCACAATGGCGTTCTGGTGCTGGAAGACGGTGGCGAAATCGCTGTCGTCGCCGCCCCCGAAGAACTGCTTGAAATCACCTCGGATGAAGAGGGAGAGCTGGTGCGCCTGGCCTGGCATATCGGCAACCGCCACACCCCCTGCCAGATTTCTCCGCAGCGGCTGCTGATCCAGCGCGATCACGTGATCCGCGCCATGTTGGAACAGCTTGGCGCCAGGGTGGCCGAGGTCACCGAGCCCTTCACGCCGGAAGGCGGAGCCTATGGTCACGGGCGCACCCATTCGCACGATCACGGCCATACGCACAGTCCTGAGCACGGGCATGATCACGGGCACGGGCATTCCCACGATCACGACCACAATCACGATCATGCGGCGGGGCACAGCCATGAGCATTGAACCTGGCGCCGTCCTGTTGATGCAGTGGCTGTCCCCGGCCTACCCGGTAGGTGCCTTTGCCTATTCCCACGGGCTGGAGGCGGCCTGCGCTGCAGGTCAGGTCACCGATGGGAGGACGCTGAGCGATTGGCTGGGCGATCTCCTGCTTTATGGCGCGGGACGCACAGATCCGATCCTGCTGGCCTGCGCCTATCGGGCCGGGGATGAGGCCACGGTGGCGCAGGTGGACGCAAGATCCCGCGCCTTTGCACCCTCGCGCGAACGGCTGGCCGAAACCGTGAACCAAGGCCGGGCCTTCTGCCAGACCACCGCCGGGGTCTGGGGGCATGACCTTCCGGATCTGACCTATCCGGTGGCGGTGGGGCGGGCCGCGCGGCTGCATGGGCTGTCGCTGGACCTGACCCTGCAGATGTATGTCCATGCTTTCGTGTCGAACCTGGTGGCTGCGGCGCAACGGCTTTTACCGGTCGGTCAGCTTGAGGGGCAGCGAGTGCTGACGGATCTGGCTCCGCTCATTCGAGAGGCGGCGCAGAACGCGCTGGATAGAGATCTGACAGCGCTGGCCGGAGCAAGCTTTGCCTCGGACATTGCATCGATGCATCATGAAACCCAGTATTCGAGGATCTTTCGCTCATGAGCAGTTTCAACGGACCCCTTCGCGTTGGCATCGGCGGGCCGGTCGGCGCCGGGAAAACCACCCTGACGGCGCAGCTGGCACGCGCGCTGTCGCGGCATCACTCGATCGGGGTGATCACCAATGACATCTACACCCAGGAAGACGCCGAGGCGCTGATGCGCATGCAGGTGCTGCCGCAGGACCGGGTGATCGGGGTCGAAACCGGCGGTTGCCCCCATACGGCGATCCGCGAGGATGCCTCGATCAACCTGGCTGCCGTGGCCGAGATGCAGGCGCGCCATGCGGATCTGGAGATCGTGCTGATCGAAAGCGGTGGTGACAACCTGTCGGCCACCTTCAGCCCGGAACTGGCCGATGTGACGCTCTATGTGATCGATGTGGCGGCGGGCGAGGAGATCCCACGCAAGGGTGGCCCGGCGATCACACGATCGGACCTTCTGATCATCAACAAGACCGACCTTGCGCCTCATGTGGGCGCCTCGCTTGACGTGATGGAGCGGGACGCTGCCCGGATGCGGGGGGCGCTTCCCTTTGTCTTCACCAGCCTGCGCCACGGCAGGGGCGTCTCGGAGGTCGTCACCCATCTGTGCAACATCGGCGGCGTCGACTCCCCGGCTGTTTTGCAAGCCACCGCATGACCGAGGTGCATCCGGCAGATGCTCCCGCGCCTGAAACCAGCTTTGAAAAGCTGCCTTCCGACTTGGGCCCGGCGCCGCGCTTCGCGCGGCGCCGGGCCCAACCGTGAGGAGGTATCCCATTGGATACCCCGCAACGGGCGGGAGCCCTGGCCTGCTGTGCAAGACCGCTGCTTTCTGCCTCACCGAATTGACGCACGTACGACGTCCTGAAATAACTCGGCTAAATCTATTGCGCGTTCCCGGATTTAAGACTACCAAAGTTAGCGCTAACGCGTCCGGTTCGGAACATGCCGCAATATCCTGGCCAGCCAATTGTAAGGAAACCGTTGGAATGAGCGATATCTGGGCACACCTGGCCCGACACCGAGCCGAGACAGCCGACACAGCTCTGTTGTCCCTGTTCGATGACGATACCCGTTTCGAAGACTTCTCTGCCGAAAGCGACGGTCTCCTGCTGGACTATTCAAAGACCAGCCTGGATCGTACCGCGCTTGAACTGCTGGTCCAACTGGCGGAACATTCCAACCTGACCGACCGGATCGCGGCGATGTTCCGGGGGGACCGGATCAATCAAACCGAAAACCGCGCCGTGCTGCACACGGCCCTGCGCGCCCAGGACGACGCGGCGATCATGGTCGATGGTCAGGACGTCATGCCTGCGGTCCGGCAAACCCTGGCCCGAATGGAAGAGTTCGCCGAAGCGCTGCGCAACGGCAGCCTGACCTCCGCAACCGGCGCGCGGTTTACCGATGTGGTCAATATCGGCATCGGCGGCTCGGATCTGGGGCCGGTCATGGCCACCCTGGCGCTGGCTCCCTATCACGACGGGCCGCGCTGCCATTTCGTCTCCAACGTCGATGGCGCCCATATCCGCGATACTCTGAAAGATCTGAACCCCGAAACCACGCTGATCGTCATCGCCTCCAAGACCTTCACAACGGTCGAGACCATGGCCAACGCCGCCGCCGCCATGACCTGGCTGCAGGCCGCGGTGGGTGACGGGGCACAGAAACATCTGGCGGCTGTCTCAACCGCCCAGGACAAGACCGCCGCCTTTGGCGTCCTGCCCGAACGCGTTTTCGGCTTTGCCGATTGGGTGGGGGGGCGCTACTCCATGTGGGGGCCAATCGGGCTGCCGATCCTGATCGCCGTTGGACCTCGGAACTTTCGCGCCCTTCTCAGCGGCGCAGCGGCCATGGATGCGCATTTCCGCTCGGCGCCGCTTGCGCAGAACCTGCCGGTGCTGCTGGGGTTGATCGGGATCTGGCACACCAACATCTGCGGCTATGACAGCCGCGCGGTGCTGCCCTATGAGCAGCGCCTCGCCCGCCTGCCCGCCTATCTCCAGCAGCTGGACATGGAAAGCAACGGCAAGGGCGTCACACTGGAGGGTGAGGCGCTCACCCGCAACTCCGGCCCGATCGTCTGGGGGGAGCCGGGCACCAATGGTCAGCACGCCTTCTATCAACTGTTGCACCAAGGCAGCCATGTGGTACCGACCGAATTCCTGATCGGCGCCGAAGGCCATGAACCAGATCTGGCCCATCAACACCGCATGCTGGTGGCCAACTGCCTGGCGCAATCCGAAGCGCTGATGCGGGGCCGCAGCCCTGAAGACGCCCGCGCCCTGGCAGCGCAACGCGGCTTTGCGGGCGCAGAACTGGAGCGGATGGCGGGCCAGTTGACCTTCCCAGGCAACCGTCCCTCTGTCACCATCGTCTATGACAAGCTGACACCATTCGTTCTGGGGCAGATCATTGCGCTTTATGAGCACCGGGTGTTCACCGAAGGGGTGATCTGGGGGATCAACTCCTTCGACCAATGGGGCGTGGAACTGGGCAAGGAGCTGGCGCTGAGCCTGCTGCCGATGGTCGAGGGCGCAGACAGTGCTGGCAAGGATGGCTCTACCCGAGGTCTCTTGTCGCAACTCACCCGCAAAACGGGCTGACCGCAAAACGGCCTTCATCGAGGATCTGACAGACACATGGTTTCCCGCGTTATCCCCGTAGACCCTTTTGATCTGCTCCTCTTTGGCGCCACAGGGGACCTGGCCCGCCGCAAGATCCTGCCCAGCCTGTTTCACCGGTTCCAGATCGGCCAGTTCGACGCCCAAAGCCGTATCATCGGCACCTCGCGCGCAGATCTCGACCAGCAGGGATTTCGCGACCTGACCGCCGATGCCATCCGCGAATTCGGTCAGCCCGGCGAAACCACCGAGGAAGACATCGCCGCCTTTGCCGCGCTTCTGGACTACGTGCCGGTCGATGCCCGTGGCGACACAGGCTGGGATGAGCTGACCAAGCACCTGCGCCCGGATGTGATCCGCGCCTTCTACCTGTCGGTCGGCCCCAGCCTGTTCACCGATATCGCGGATCGGCTGAGCGCCAGCGGCATCGCCACACCCGAAAGCCGCATCGTGCTGGAAAAACCCTTCGGGCATGATCTGGCCTCGGCGCAGGCGCTGAACCAAGCGCTACGGGCGCATTTCCAGGAGGGTCAGATCTACCGGATCGATCATTACCTCGGCAAGGAAACCGTGCAGAACCTGATGGCGCTGCGCTTTGCCAATTCGCTGTTCGAGCCGCTGTGGAACTCCTCCCATATCGACCACGTGCAGATCACCGTCGCCGAAAGCATCGGGGTCGCGGGACGCGGCGAGTATTACGACCGTTCCGGCGCCATGCGGGACATGGTGCAGAACCACCTGATGCAGCTGCTGTGCCTCACCGCGATGGAGCCGCCCGCCCGGTTCACTCCCAGCGCGGTGCGCGATGAAAAGGTCAAGGTGATCGAGGCGCTGGATCCCGTCGCCCCCGACGATATCGCCCGCGGCCAGTATCGCGGCCAGAACGGCTACAGCTACCGCGATCACGCGGGCAACCCGGACAGCACCACCGAAAGCTTCATCGCCATGAAGGTGCAGGTGGCGAACTGGCGCTGGGCCGGAACGCCCTTCTACCTGCGCACCGGCAAATGCCTGCGCGAGCGGGTGTCCGAGATCGCCGTCTACTTCCGCGACCCGCCGCACAACATCTTTGAGGGCGCCGCCGGGGTGCATGGCAACGTGCTGGTGATCCGCCTGCAACCGGATGAGGGCATCACCCTGCGCACCACCATCAAGGACCCCGGCCCCGGCGGCATGCGTCTGACCGGCGCCAACCTTGATATGACCTTTGCCGAATCCCTGCCCGATGCGGGCCGTCCTCAGGATGCCTATGAACGGCTGATCATGGACGTGATCCGGGGCAATCAGACCCTCTTTATGCGCGGTGACGAGGTCGAAGCCGCCTGGGCCTGGGCCGATCCGATCATCGCAGGCTGGAGCGAAGCAGGCACCGCCCCGCAGCGCTATGATCGGGGCGGATCGGGGCCGGAGGATTCGCTTTTGCTGATGCATCGTGACGGGCGCCGATGGCGTAGCATCGGAGACTGACGCATCTTTCACCCTTCGCCTCCAGCCCGCCCGTGCAAGACACCCGAAAGGCATCTCCCATGCGCTTGAACCAGAGACTCGCAGAGGTCACCGAACGGATCATCGCCCGCAGCGCCCAGAGCCGCAGCGCCTATCTCGCCCGCATGCGCGCGGCGAAAGGAAAAGGACCGGCGCGGGCGCATCTCTCCTGCTCGGGACAGGCGCATGCCTATGCCGCCACCGGCGCAGACCAGGAAACCCTTGCCACCGGCAGCGCAGGCCATCTGGGGATCGTCACCGCCTATAACGACATGCTCTCGGCGCATCAGCCGTTCGAAACCTACCCCACCCTGATCCGCGATGCGGTCCGCGCCAATGGCGGCACCGCGCAGGTCGCAGGTGGCGTGCCCGCCATGTGCGATGGCGTCACCCAGGGCGAGGCAGGCATGGAGCTGAGCCTTTTTTCCCGCGACACCATCGCTCTGGCCACCGGGGTTGCGCTCAGCCACAACGTCTTTGACGCGGCGGTCTTCCTTGGCGTCTGCGACAAGATCGTGCCGGGCCTGGTGATCGGGGCGCAGACCTTCGGCCATCTGCCCGCGGTGTTCCTGCCTGCAGGGCCAATGACCAGCGGCTTGGCAAATGACGACAAGGCCAAGATCCGCCAGAAGTTCGCCGCCGGAGAAATCGGCCGGGAGGAACTCTTGAAGGCCGAGATGGCCGCTTACCACGGCCCCGGCACCTGTACGTTCTATGGCACCGCCAATACCAACCAGATGCTGATGGAGTTCATGGGGCTGCACCTGCCCGGCGCCTCTTTCGTCAACCCCGGCACGCCCCTGCGCGACGCGCTGACCATCGAGGGCGCCAAGCGGGCGTTGTCGCTCTCGGCGCTTGGCAACAGCTACACGCCAGTCTGTGATGTGCTGGATGAGAAGGCCTATGCCAATGGTATCGTCGGGCTGATGGCCACGGGCGGGTCGACCAACCTCTTGATCCACCTCATCGCCATGGCGCGCGCCGGGGGCGTGATCCTCGACTGGCAGGATTTCGCGGACCTGTCGGAGGTGGTGCCGCTGCTGGCGCGGGTCTACCCCAACGGTCTGGCCGACGTGAACCATTTCCACGCCGCGGGCGGGCTTGGCTTTATGATCGGCGAGTTGTTGAACGCGGGCTTCCTGCATCCCGATACCAAAACGGTCGCGGGCACCGGACTGGACCACTACACGCAGGAACCCTTCCTGACCGGAGAGGGCCTGACCTTCCGCCCCGGCACCACGAAATCGCTGAACGAGGGTGTCTTGCGCCCTGCCGCGGAGCCTTTCCAGAAAACCGGCGGGCTGAAACGGCTGACCGGCAGCCTCGGCACTGCGGTGATCAAGGTCTCTGCCGTCGCCGAAGAACATCATGTGATCGAGGCCCCGGCCCGCGTCTTTCACGACCAGGAAGAAGCCAAGGCCGCCTTCAAGGCAGGCGAATTCACCGGCGATGTGATCCTTGTGGTCCGCTTCCAGGGACCACAGGCGAACGGCATGCCCGAACTGCACAGCCTGACGCCAATGCTGGGCATCCTGCAGGGCAAGGGGCACAAGGTCGCGCTGGTCACCGACGGGCGTATGTCGGGGGCTTCGGGCAAGGTGCCCGCCGCCATCCATGTGGTGCCTGAAGCGCTGGACGGTGGCCCCATCGCCCGGATCCGCGATGGCGACATGCTGCGGCTTGATGCCACCAGCGGCACGCTCGATGTGCTCACCCCCGGCGCGCTCGACCGTGCGCCTGCCACGGCGGACCTTTCCGCCTATCAGCATGGCACCGGCCGCGAGCTGTTTTCCCTGTTCCGCCGCGCCGTGACCTCTGCCGACACCGGCGCCAGCATCTTCGGAGACTGACCCCATGAGCATCACCCCCCAAGACGCCAGTGCCCGCACCCGCGAGATCTGCCAGATGGCGCCCATAGTTCCGGTGCTGGTGGTCCATGACGTCGCCCATGCCCGCCCCCTGGCCGAGGCATTGGTGGCAGGTGGGTTGCCCGCGCTTGAGGTGACCCTCCGCACGCCAGCGGCCCTGGATGTGATCCGCGAGATGGCCCTGGTGCCCGGCGGCGTGGTCGGCGCGGGCACGCTGGTCACTCCCGAGGATGTGAAAGCCGCCGTCGAAGCGGGCGCGCAGTTCGGCGTCTCTCCCGGTGCGACTGACGCTCTGCTGGACGCCTGTGAGGCTGCGGGCCTGCCGATGCTGCCCGGTGCTGCCACCGCATCCGAGGCGATGCGTCTGTTGGAGCGCGGCTATGACATGCTGAAATTCTTCCCGGTCGAAGCCTCGGGCGGTGCACCGGCGCTGAAAGCCATCGGCGCGCCGCTGCCGCAGATCTCCTTCTGCCCCACCGGCGGGGTCAGCCCCGGAAACGCGAAATCCTACCTGTCGCTGCCAAATGTCATCTGCGCGGGCGGCAGTTGGGTCGCCCCGGCGGATCTGGTGGCCGCAGGCGACTGGGCCGGGATCACCGCACTGGCCAAGGCCGCGCGGGAACTGACAGCAGGCTGAACCACACCGCAGGATGACTTGACAGCAGGCATGGCTTCCACGATGTACCGAAACCAATTCGAAATTGGTTGCAACCCACCCCGGTTGCACCCATCGGCAGTGGAGATCGCCCATGTCCGCCTTTACCACCCGCCCCGAGATCCGCGGCAGCTTTGGCGTCGCTACCTCGACCCACTGGATCGCCTCGGCCGTGGGGTTCGGCATCCTGGAAAAGGGCGGCAATGCCTTTGACGCCGCCGTGGCGACGGGGCTGGTCCTGCAGGTGGTTGAGCCGCATCTGAACGGCCCGGCGGGGGACCTGCCCGCGATCTTCCACTCCGCCAAAACCGGCAAGACCGAGGTTCTGGCCGCCCAGGGCCCCGCGCCCGCCGGGGCCACCATCGAACACTACAAGGCGCAAGGCCTGTCGCTGATCCCTGGCTCGGGGCTCTTGTCCACCGTGGTGCCCGGCGCCTTTGACGGCTGGATGCTGATGCTGCGCGATCATGGCAGCCTGACCCTGCGCGAGGTGATGAACCCCGCCATCGACTATGCCCGCGACGGCCACCCGGTGCTGCCGCGCGTTGCCCATACCATTGCGGGCCTTGCCGAGTACTTTGCCCGCGAATGGCCTTCTTCTGCCGAGGTCTGGACTCCGGGCGGCGCGGCGCCGGAACCCAATGCCATGTTCCGCAACCCCGATCTTGCCGCCACCTATCAGCGGCTTGTGGAGATCGGTGAGGCAGCTGGTGAGGAGCGTACCACCCAGATCGACGCCGCCCGCTCTGCCTGGGCCGAAGGTTTCGTGGCCGATGCGATTTTTGACTACCTGTCGGAGGCCAGCGTGCATGATGTCTCCGAGCAGAAGAACCGCGCGGTGATGGCCCCCGCCGACATGGCAGGCTGGCGCGCGGGCTATGAGCCGACTCTGACCTATGACTATCACGGCTGGACGGTCCACAAGACCCATGCCTGGTCGCAGGGGCCGGTGCTGCTGCAGGGGCTGGCGATCCTGAAACACTTCGACCTTGGCGGGATGGACCCGCTCGGGGATGAATTCACCCACACGGTGGTCGAGGCGATGAAGCTCGCCTATGCCGACCGCGAAGCCTATTACGGCGACCCGGCACAGAGCGAGGTCCCTTTGGAGGTGCTGCTGTCCGATGCCTATAACGCCGAACGCGCAAAGCTGATCACGCGCAAAGCCTCGATGGAGCAGCGTCCGGGTCGGGTTCCAGGCTTCGAACATCTGGCCGATGCCTATATCGAACGCGCATCCCGCGACTTTGGTGTCACCGATGCCGCCCCGCAGGAACCCACCATGGCCCACCTAACCGAGAAACGCGGCGATACGGTGCATCTGGATATCATCGACCGCTGGGGCAACATGGTTTCGGCGACGCCCTCGGGTGGCTGGCTGCAATCCAATCCGGTCATTCCCGGCCTTGGCTTTCCGCTCAATTCCCGCGCGCAGATGTTCTGGCTGGAAGAGGGCCTGCCCACCTCGCTGGCGCCGGGACGCCGCCCCCGCACCACCCTGACGCCCAGCCTTGCGGAAAAGGACGGACAAAGGCTGGTCTTTGGCACGCCCGGCGGCGATCAGCAGGACCAGTGGCAGCTGATCTGGTTCCTGCGTTTCGTGCACCACGGGTTCGACCTGCAACAGGGGCTGGACGCGCCGCTGTTCCATACCATGCATTTCCAGGGCAGTTTCTTCCCGCGCGAGGCGCTGCCCGGCGAGATTATGATCGAGGCAAGCTATGACGCCGCCACCATCGCCGCCCTGCGCGCCCGTGGCCATATCGTGACCGTCGCCGACCCCTGGACCGTGGGCCGCCTGACCGCCGCGTTGCGCCACGCCGATGGCACGCTTCAGGCCGCCGCCACGCCGCGCCTGATGCAGGCCTATGCCATCGGTCGATAAACAGCACCCCACACAGCCCCACAAGGAAACACTGCATGCTTGATATGAACACACTTCTGACCCTGGCCGCCGTTGCCGCGGGATCCGGTATCGTGGGCGGCATCCTTGCCGGTCTTCTGGGCGTCGGCGGTGGCATCGTCATCGTGCCCGCGCTTTACTTTGCACTGTCGCTCACCGGCATGGAGCCCGCGCTGACCATGCAGGTGGCGGTGGGCACCTCGCTTTCGACCATCATCTTTACCTCGATCTCCTCCGGCTATGGCCACTACAAGAAGGGCGCCATCGACATGGATCTGCTCAAGCTCTGGGCGCCATCGATCCTGGTTGGCGTGGCGATCGGCGGCATCCTGGGCGGGGTGGTATCGGGGCAGGTTCTGATCGCGGTCTTTGCCACGGTGGCCGTGCTGGTTGCGCTCGACATGATCCTGCGCAAGGCCCAGGACAGCGACAACCCGCGCAGTTTCTCGAAGCCTGTCTGGGCCGGGCTGGGCGTGGTGGCAGGCGCGATTTCCGCCATGATGGGGATCGGCGGCGGCACTGTCTGCGTGCCGATGCTGAACTTCCTTGGTTATGACATCCGCAAGGCCGTGGGCACCTCGGCCGCCATCGGCTTCATCATCGCAGTGCCGGGCGCGCTGATCTACATGACGACGGGGTTTGGCGCCGAGGGGCTGCCGCCCTTCTCGTTTGGCTACGTGAACCTGTTCCTGGCCGCCGTGATCATCCCGCTCAGCACCACATTTGCGCCAGTTGGGGTGAAGCTGGCCCATAGCATCCCACGCCGGGCGCTGCGGCTGTCCTTCGGCCTGTTCCTGTTGTTCACCGCCGCGCGCATGTTCAAGGATCTGTTCTTCGGCTAGACCATCATGACTGCTCCCATGCTCAGCGACGAAGATATCGCCAGCCGCCTGCGCCGTCAGATCGCCGAAGGAGATCTGCTGGACGCGAACGGTCGCCTGCCACCCGAACGGGAGCTGGCCCAGGCGCAAGGCATCAGCCGCGCGCATCTGCGCCGGGTGCTGGATCTTCTGGCCACCGAGGGAACGATCTTCCGCCGCCGCGGTCAGGGCACCTTTGCCCTGCCGCCCCCGGCCACCGATGCCGCGCGGCTGAAACCGCTGGCCCGGCGCATCACCCCCGCCGAGGTGATGGAGGTGCGCCTGGGGCTGGAGCCGACCCTGGCCGCGCTCGCCGCCCGTCGCGCCACGGCGCAGGAGCGGGATCAATTCGCCCAGATCGCCGCCGCCACCCAGGCAGCTGCGGATCAGGCGGCCTATGACGCGGCAGACGATGTCTTTCACTACAAGATCGCCGAGATGGCCCACAACGCCCTGTTTCTGAGCATGTACGAGGCAATCCGCAGCGTCCGGCGCGAGGCCAGCTGGACACGCCAGCGTGCCGAGACCTATTCGGATGCGGTCTTTGCCCAGCTTGCGCACCAGCATCAGACCCTGGCAGAGACGATCATCAAGGGCGACGCTGCGGGGGCCGAGGCGGCGATGGCCGACCACCTGCGCATGGTCGCGCAGACGCTGGCGAAGGCTTAGGACGGCTTCCTCGCCCGACGCCCTTCGGAGGCGGCGAGAACAGAAGCCAGGAGGATCACACCGATGGCTACAAGCGTGGTCAGCGGCAGGGCGGTCGCAAAGAGGATCTGATCGGCCAGAACCGCCCAGATCAGCGCCAGATACTCAAACGGCGCCAGCCGCGAGGCCTCGGCATAGCGGAATGCCAGCGTCATCGCGATATGGGCGCCACCGCCGAACAGGCCGGACAGCACCAGGAACAGCAGCGTTTGCCCGTCGGTCCAGACCCAGCCAAAGGGCAGTGTCGCCAGCCCGCCCGCCATCGAAGTCAGGATGAAATAGAAAGCAATGGAACCGGCGGTTTCGGTCTGGCTGAGCCGCCGCACCATGATCAGCGCCAGGGCGATCAGAAGGGCGGTCAGAACGCCAAGGCCATAGCCGACAAGCTGCCCATCCGCGAGCCCCTCCCCTTCGAGGATGGTGGGTCCGGTCGCCAAGGCAACCCCCAGCAGCCCCAGGCCAATGCCCAAGACCCGCGCCTGAGTCAGCCGCTCGGACAGGAAGACCGCAGCAATCACTGCCGTGAACAGCGGCGACAGATAGGCCAGCATCGTCGCCTCTGCCACAGGCAGGCGCGCCAGGGTGGCGAATGAGGCAAACATCCCCGCCGCCCCCAGCCCCGAGCGCAACAGGTGGCCGAAGGGACGCCGCGTTGCCAACCCATGCGGCCATTCGCCCCGCAGCCATAGGAACAGAACCAGCGGCAAGAGCGCAAAGAAGGAGCGTGCAAAGACAATCTGCCCCAAGGGGGCATGCCCGCTTGCCATTTTCACGCACAGCGCCATGCCGGTGAACAAGAGCCCCGACAGGATGCGCAGGGCAATCCCCGTGAATGCAGTGTCTTTCATGCAGCCCCTCCGGCGGCAATGTCCCGCGCATGGCAAGATGACAATTCTCAGACTTGCTGCCAGCCCGGCAGCTCCCGGTTCAGGAAGGCGGACACCTCGGACAGCCCGGCGGCCTCCAGCGCCGCCTCCATCTGGCGCAGCACGCGCGACAGGAAGCGCAGATATCCCGGTTTGCCGTCACGCAGGGCCAGACGCTGGAATACCCCCGCGATGCGCGTGTGGCGCTGCGCCCCCAACAGGTGATAGCGCCGCAATATGTCATCCGGGCCACCAGCTCCGTCCGGGGCCGCCGCGATATAGCGCTCCAGCATCGCCTGCTCCAATCCCGGCGCCAGATCGCGGCGCGCATCCTGCAGCAAAGAGACCAGATCGTATTCCGCAGGGCCGATCACCCCGTCCTGAAAATCCAAAAGCCCGCAACGGCGCACCCCCTCGCGCCCGTCCAGCTCCATCAGGTTGTCCACGTGGAAATCCCGCAAAACCAGCCTGCGCGGACCTCCTGCCAGTGATGCCAGCGGATCCTGCCAGAGTGCGCGAAACGCCGCATCAAACGCTGCCGTGTCGATCTCGGGGCGCAGGGTGGGTGCATACCACTGCGAGAAGATCGACAGCTCGTCCAGCAGGGTGGTCAGCTCGTAGTCCGGCACCGCGACCCTTACCGCCTCTGGGTGGTGGTGCAGATGCAGCAGCGCCTCCACCGCCAGCGCATAGAGATCCGCCTCGTCCCGGCCTGCGGCCAGTTGCACGCTGTATGTACGGCTGCCGAAATCCTCGATCAGGGCCAGACCCGTCTCGGGGTCGGCGCCATGGATGCGCGGCGCGCTGAGGCCAAGGTCAGAGAGGTGCCTGGCGATTTTGACAAATCCCGCGAACCCCGCCGGATCATGGCGGTCCTCCATCAGCATCTTGCCGCGCCCCTCAAGCCGCAGATAGCGGCGCGCCGAGGCATCGCCGGGCAAGGGGAGAAGCGTCGCATCAGCCTCTCCCTGGGCGGCCAGGAAGGCAGAGATATCGGCAGGGATCTTGGCAGTCATCACTCGGGCGCCTTGCGTCAGGGGGGCAGTCGCCCCATGACCTGAAGGATTTTGCCGCCGCCGTCCAGAGGTCTGAGCCTTACCGGATATTGAGCCCGACCCGGTTTATGTCCCCTGCTTCACCAACCGGTTCACAAAGCCGCGCACCACGGGCGCAACCACCATGATGCCGCAAAAGGCGACGGGCCAGCCGAACAGCCAGGCGTTGAGCCAGGCGTCAACAGCCTGGATTGCCAGCCCGACATTCCTGACGGCAGCCACCAGGGTCACGATGCCGGACATGATCCCCGACAATAAAAACCCGAACAAAACTGGCGCAAAGCGGGCAGGCAGCATGGGGCACCTCCTTGGGATTGATCCTGACGTCGCATTTCTGAGGTCTTTATGTGATACCTCCCAAGGGAATGCCAGTCTGCGCCCACCACACGTCAAAACAAGTCCGCGTGAAGGCAGGCCTCAGATCATCCAGCCCAAACTGTCTTCGGTGCGTAAGGTAGAGGGCGTGTATTCGGCGCTGACCCAGCCCTTGTAGCCGCTGTCATCGATGGCGGCGAACAGCTCTTCAAAATCCACCGGGCCGGTGCCCGGTTCGCAGCGCCCGGGCGCGGCGCCGATCTGGATGTGCACCGCCCGATTGCCGAACTCCTCCCAGACTTTCAGGGCGTCACCATGGATCAGCTGGGCGTGATAGGCGTCATATTGCAGGCCGACGTTAGGCCGGTTCACCGCATCCAGAACCTCGGCCGCCAGATTGTAGTCATTGAGGAAGTAATTCGGTTGATCCCCGGCATTCAGCGGCTCGATGGTGAACTGCTGCGCGGGCGCGCGATCCGCCGCCCATTGCAGGTTTTCGATGAAGGTCTGTTTCGCCAGGTCGCCCGAGGCATAGCCTGCCATGATGTGAAGGGCGCCGGGCCGCAGGATATCCGCGTAGCGCAGCACCCGGCGGATGTCGCGCTGGAACCGCTCCTTGCCACCCGCAAGGGCCGCATAGCCGGGCATGCCGCCGGTGTAATTGGGCGGCGGCGCATTGATCAGCAAGAGTTCCAAACCGTTGGACACCAGGGCTCTTTGAGTTTCCTTGGCCGCTAGTTCGTAGGGAAAAAGGATCTCTACCGCATCAAACCCGGCGCGCGCCGCCGCCGCAAAGCGATCCAGATAGGGCAGTTCAGCAAAAAGTAGTGAAATATTGGCAGCAAAGCGTGGCATCGCGGGTCCTGTCGTTTTCCGCAGGTCTACTCGCTGTATGGATGAGCGCCAAGGATGGGAAACGATAGATTGGAAGCAATCCCCACATTCTTGCCACAATTTCGACGCACTACCGCCCAATGAAGCGCGCTCGGTTTCAGAGCGCCTGCGAGATGTCGCCCGTGATAGCCCTTTGAACGCTCCGCTCGGCGCTCAACCCTCTTCCAGCTCTGAAGACGGCAGCAACGGGAAGAACTGCCCCGATGACCACAGCCCGAACCAGCCCTCGTGATGGCTGCCAAGCTCCACCAGCCGGTAAAAGCTCTTGCGGTCGATCAGCGCCTCAAGACCCGCGCGGATCATCACATAGGGCGAAGGTTCACCGGTTTCGGGATCGCGCACCACGCGGATCGGGTGATCCGCCCCCGCAACGGCCGTGTCCCCCACATGGGTGGTGAACCTCAGGACCTGATCCACTCCCGTTCCAGTCCCCTCGAAGTCCACCGCAACAAAGGGCGCATCATCGACCGTGATCCCAACCTTCTCGACCGGCGTTACCAGGAAATACCGGTCCCCTTCCCGTTTCAGGATCGATGAAAAAAGCCGCACCAGTTCGAAGCGGCCAATGGGTGTGCCAAGATAAAACCAGCTGCCATCGCGGGCGATGCGCATATCCAGATCGCCGCAAAAGGGCGGGTTCCACAGGTGAACGGGCGGCAATCCGCCCCCCTTGCGGGCCGCCTTGACCGAGGCTGCCAGCCCGTCGGCCGTTGGTGTCACGATGTTTTGTCCACTCATTGTTTTTGCCATTTCCGCTGGGCGCTATACACTACATGCATATACGCGCTGTGAAAGGAAAGTCATGTCCGAACCCGATGATCTGCTGGCCGAGATCGAAGCGCTCGAAACCAAGCTGCAACAGGCACGCGGGTCGATTACCCGCCGTTTTATCGGCCAGGAGCGGGTCGTGGACCTGACCCTTGCCACCCTTCTGTGCGGCGGGCATGGATTGCTGGTCGGCCTGCCCGGCCTCGGCAAGACGCGGCTGGTGGAAACGCTCTCGACCGTGATGGGGCTCGATGGCAACCGCATCCAATTCACCCCCGACCTGATGCCCGCCGACATCCTCGGCTCCGAGGTGCTGGACAAGGCCGCCGATGGCAGCCGCTCTTTCCGCTTTGTCTCCGGACCGATCTTCTGCCAGCTCTTGATGGCGGATGAGATCAACCGCGCCAGCCCGCGCACCCAGTCGGCGCTGTTGCAGGCGATGCAGGAGCGCACCGTGACCGTCGCCGGCGAAGATCGCCCGCTTGGCACGCCCTTCCATGTGCTGGCGACCCAGAACCCGATCGAGCAGGAAGGCACCTACCCCCTGCCCGAAGCGCAGCTGGACCGCTTCCTGTTCCAGATCGACGTGCATTACCCTGACCGAAGCACCGAGCGCGATATCCTTCTGGCCACCACCGGCGTGGAAGAGGCCGAGGCCCATCAGGTCTTCACCGCCGAGGAACTGATCGCGGCCCAGACCCTCTTGCGCCGCATGCCGGTCGGGGAGTCGGTGGTGGAGATGATCCTTGATCTGGTACGTGCCTTCCGCCCGGATGAGCCCGGTGTCTCGGACCGTGTGGCCCAGACCGTGGCCTGGGGGCCGGGGCCCCGCGCCGCACAGGCGCTGATGCTGGCGGTGCGCGCCCGCGCGCTGTTGCAGGCGCGCCTTGCGCCCAGCGCCGAGGATGTGATCGAGATGGCCCGCCCGGTGCTGACCCACCGGATGCAGTTGAACTTTGCCGCCCGCGCCCGCGGCGAAAGCCTCGCCGATCTGATCGACGAGACCGCGGCAAGCCTCGCTCGCACCGGGGCCGCCGCGTGAACCAGGCCGCTGCCTCTTCCGCGCCGGGCGCAGCCGATCTGCGCCACCGCTCCGAGGCCGAGGCCAGCGCCCTGCCGCCCCTTCTGGTGCAGGCGCAGATGCTGGCGGGCTCGGTCCTGCTCGGAGAGCACGGGCGCAGGCGCGCCGGAACCGGCGATGATTTCTGGCAATACCGCCCCCTGCAACAGGGCGACAGCCGCCGCATGATCGACCACCGCCGCTCGGCGCGCGGCGATGTGCAGTTCGTGCGCGAACGGGAATGGCAGATCGCCCAGACCGTGCACCTGTGGACGGACCTTGGCGCCTCGATGCGGTTTTCCTCTTCCCCCGATCTACCGCAGAAGATCGACCGCGCCCGCCTGCTGGCGCTGGCAACTTCGGTGCTGATGCTGCGCGGCGGCGAACGGGTGGGTCTGACGGGCGGCAAGCTGCCGCCCCGCAGCGGCAAGGCGCAGGTCCTGCGTCTGGCCGAAGCGCTGAGCGCCGAGGACGATGCCGACTACGCCCCGCCCGAACACCGCGCCATGGTGCCCCATGCCCGCGCCCTGTTCATCTCGGACTTCCTGGGTCCCTTTGACGAATTGCAGCTGGCCCTGACCAAGGCCGCCGACCGGGGTGTGCGCGGGGTGCTGTTGCAGGTGCTGGACCCCAGCGAGGAGAGTTTTCCCTTCTCCGGGCGCACCCGGTTTCACAGCATCACTGGCGGGCTGACACATGAAACGCTGAAGGCCTCGGCCCTGCGGGATCGCTATCTGGACCGGCTGGTCGAGCGGCGCGACGCCCTTGAAACCCTCTGCCGCGCGGCGGGCTGGCGGCTGGGCCTGCACCACACTGGCGATTCCGCGCAATCGGCGCTGATGTGGCTCTATCACGCGCTGGAAAGGTCCGCCGCATGACCCTGATCGCCGGTATCGGATTTGCCTATCCATGGCTTCTGCTCGGTCTACTGGCCCTGCCGATCCTGTGGCTGCTGCTGCGCGCCGTACCGCCAGCGCCCCGGCGCCAGGCCTTCCCGGCTGTGACGCTGCTCTTGGGCCTGGGCGATGACGAAAGCCTGTCGGACCGCACGCCCTGGTGGCTGTTGCTGCTGCGCATGCTGGCGCTGGCAGCGGCGATCATCGGTCTTGCCGGCCCGGTGCTGAACCCCGAGACGCGCCAGACCGGCAGCGGGCCGCTGTTGGTGGTCATGGATGCGACCTGGGCGGGCGCCGAGGGTTGGGAGGAAACCCGCGAGCAAATCGCCCTGCGCCTGGAAGAAGCCGGGCGGGCAGGTCGTACCGTTGCCCTGATGCGCCTCAGCGATCCGCAAGAACTGCAATTCCGCGCCGCCACTGACTGGCTGCAGCAACTGCCCGGTCTGAACCCGCAGCCCTGGCAGCCCTCTGCAGATCAGATCGAGCAGGCGCTGGCGCATTTCGCCAAGGCCGCAGAACCGTTTGAAACCCACTGGTTCAGCGATGCGCTGGATTATCCGGGCCGTGACCGCCTGATCACCGCACTGGAGGCACGCGGCGCTGTCTCCGTCTTTGAACACCCCGGTCCTGTCTATGCCCTTGCCCCGCCTGCAATCGCGGATGGCGCGCTGGAACTGACCGCCGAACGCAGCCTTGCGGGCCCCGCCGAAGAATTGCCCCTGCAGGCCCGTGGCCGTGATCCCGGCGGCACCCTGCGCAGCCTCGCGCAGGCCACGCTGCGGTTTGAAGACGGCGACAGCCGCGCCACGGTGCGCCTCGCCCTGCCGTCGGAGCTGCGCGCGCGCATCACCCGGTTCGAGCTCAGCGGCCTGCGCAGCGCCGGTGCCGTGGCCCTGGCCGACGATGGGCTGCGCCGCCGCGAGGTCGCCCTGATCGCCTCCGACAGCGAGGATGAGGGCCTCGCCCTGCTGTCGCCGCTCCACTACCTGCGACAGGCCTTGCTGCCCTCTGCCGATCTTCTGGAGGGCGCCCTCAGCGACCTTATGCCCGCCAACCCGGATGTGATTATCCTGGCCGATGTGGCCCGCCTGCCGCCCGCGCAGGAAGAGGCGATGATCGAATGGGTCGAAGCGGGTGGCCTTCTGGTGCGCTTTGCCGGACCTCGCCTTGCTGCCAGCGATACCGCCCGCAGCGAGGAAGAACCGCTGATGCCCGTACGCCTGCGCCTAGGCGGGCGCAGCATCGGCGGCGCCATGAGCTGGGGCGAACCCAAGACCCTGGCGCCCTTTGTCGAAGGCTCTCCCTTTGTCGGGCTGGTCGCCCCGGATGAGGTCACGGTCACCGCCCAGGTTGTGGCACAGCCGGATCCCACCCTTGCGGCGCGCTCCATCGCCACACTGGCCGATGGCACGCCGCTGGTGACGCGCAAGCCCCTGGGACAGGGGCAGGTGGTGTTGTTCCATGTGACAGCGAACGCGGAATGGAGCAACCTGCCGCTCTCGGGACTATTCGTGCAGATGCTGGAGCGGCTGGCGGTCTCCTCCTCGACCGGCACCCCCGAGGCCAGCAGCCTTGAAGGTACGGTCTGGCGGCCTGTGTCGGTGCTGGACGGGTTTGGCCGTGCGCTGGATGCGGGCACCCTGCCGGGCGTGCAGGGCCCCGCCCTTGTCACCGATCCTGCGGGTCCGGCGCTCAGACCCGGTCTATACGACAGCGGTAGCCAGACGCTTGCGCGCAACGTGCTGCGCCCCGGCGACAGCCTGACGGCGGCCACCTGGCCTTCTTCGGTGACCGTTGCGGGCTACAGCGCCCCGCAGGAACGCCCGCTGGCCGGGCTGCTGCTTGGCCTGGCGGTTGGGTTGCTGGCCTTGGATATCCTGGCCACGCTGCTGGTGTCCGGCCAGCTGTCGCAACTGCGGCGCAGAACGGCACTGTTGCCGCTGATTGGCCTGTTGGCCGCCGCTGCTATGGCCGTGACGCCGGATCGTGCTGCGGCGCAGGAGGCCGGTGCCAATGATCCCATCGCCCTAGCGGCCGAACTGACCCTTGCCCATGTCCTGACCGGCAATGCCGAGGTCGACCGGATTGCCCGCGCCGGCCTGCAAGGCCTGTCAGATACGCTGTTCTTCCGCACCTCGATCGAGCCGTCGGCCCCGGTTGGGGTCGATCTGGAACGCGATGAGCTGGCCTTCTTCCCGCTGCTGTACTGGCCGGTGACTGCCGATCAAAAACTGCCCTCGCCAGCCGCCTATGACAGGCTCAACGCCTACCTGCGCAGCGGCGGCATGATCCTGTTCGACACCCGCGATGCGGATATGGCCGCCGTCGGCGCCACCAGCCCCGAAGCGCGCCGCTTGCAGCAGCTGGCGCTGGCGCTGGATATTCCACCGCTGGAACCGCTGCCCTCGGACCATGTTCTGACCCGCACCTTCTACCTCTTGCAGGACTTCCCCGGCCGCCACCCCCGCGGCCCGCTCTGGGTCGAGGCGGCACCACCCGATGCGCAGCAGACCGAAGGCATTCCCTTTCGCAATCTCAATGACGGGGTGACGCCGGTGGTGATCGGCGGTAACGACTGGGCCTCGGCCTGGGCGGTGGATGCAAACGGGCGGCCTCTGCTGCCGGTCGGGCGCGGTTTCGCCGGAGAGCGGCAGCGCGAACTGTCCCGGCGGTTCGGCGTCAACCTGGTGATGCATGTGCTGACCGGCAACTACAAATCCGACCAGGTCCATGTTCCGGCCTTGCTGGAACGGCTGGGGCAATAGGGGCACGAGATGACACAGTCGATCCTGTTTGACCCGCTTCTGCCCTGGCCCGTGATCTGGACCCTGGGAGCGCTGACCTGTGTGACCCTGGGTATCGCCATCTGGACCCGGCTGCGGGGATGGCTGTTGCGCGCCGGTGCATCGCTCGCGCTATTGGCCATCTTGGCCGGACCCGTGGTCCAGAACGAGGACACCGCGCCGCTGAGCGATATCGTGATCGTGGCCAGCGATCAGACCGCCAGCCAGAACCTGCCCGAGCGTCCCGCACAGATGGCCCGCGCCGAAGAAGAGCTGGCCCGCGCCCTGGCCGCACGACCCAATACCGAGACCCGCTGGATCACCCTGCCGGACGCCGCCGATGACAGCGGCACGGCGCTGATGCAGGCCGTCTCGGATGCGCTGGCGGATGCCCCCCGGGGCCGCATCGCGGGGATCATCGCCCTGTCGGATGGGCAGGTTCATGACATCGACCAGGCACCGGATCTGCCCGCCCCCCTGCACCTGTTGCTGACCGGGCAGGAGGATGACTGGGACCGCCGCCTAGTGGTGCAGAACGCCCCGGCCTTTGGCATTATCGGTGAACCCGTCACCCTGACGCTGAGGATCGAGGATCAGGGCGCAGCACCCGCAGGAGCCGCGACGGCGCCCCTGGACATCGCCATCGACGGGGATGAGCCGAAACGTTTCGTCCTGCCGATCGGGATCGATTTCGACCTGCCCCTTGCCCTGCCGCACGGTGGCCGCAACGTGATCGAATTCTCAACCCCCGAAACGGCAGGAGAGCTGACCGCGCGCAACAATACGGCCCTGATCCAGATCAACGGGGTGCGAGACCGGCTGCGGGTGCTGCTGGTCTCGGGCGAGCCGCATCCGGGCGGGCGCACCTGGCGCAACCTGTTGAAATCCGACAGCTCGGTCGACCTGGTGCATTTCACGATTCTGAGACCGCCGGAGAAGCAGGACGGCGTGCCGGTGGATGAGCTGAGCCTGATCGCCTTTCCGACGCGGGAACTGTTTCTGGAAAAGATCGACGATTTCGACCTGATCATCTTCGACCGCTACAAGCGGCGCGGGATCCTGCCCGCGATCTACCTCGACAATGTGGCGAATTACGTCGCCAAGGGCGGCGCGGTGCTGATCGCGGCAGGGCCCGATTTTGCAAGTGCCGCCAGCATCTATCGCAGCCCTCTGTCCGCGGTGCTGCCCGCCAGCCCTACCGCGCGGGTATTCGAGCAACCCTATCTGCCCGAGGTCACCGATCTGGGCGCGCGCCATCCGGTAACCTCGGGTCTTGGCGCTGGTGGCGACTGGGGACGCTGGCTGCGGCAGATCGATCTGGAAGCCCCTGAAGGTGATGTCCTGATGCAGGGCGTGGACCAACGCCCGCTGTTGATCCTCAATCGTGAAGGCGAAGGGCGCGTGGCGCTTCTGGCCTCGGATCATGCCTGGCTCTGGAGCCGTGGCTACGAGGGCGGCGGGCCGCAGCTGGAGCTTTTGCGACGCCTGGCCCATTGGATGATGAAGGAGCCGGAGTTGGAAGAGGAAGTGCTGACTGCCGAGGCGACGGGACAGGTGATGCAGATCATCCGGCGCAGCCTTCAGGATGGGATCGGAGCAGTCACGATCACCGCGCCCAACGGCGGCGAGACGGTGCTGGAGCTGAGCCAGGCCGCGCCGGGTCTCTGGCAGGGCACATATACCGGGGCCGAGATCGGGCTCTACCGGTTAAAGGAAGGCGAGACGGAAGCAGTGATCGGCCTTGGTCCCGCGGCCCCGAAGGAATTTGCCCAGACCATCGCCACCGCAGAGCTCCTGCGCCCTGTCATTACCCCGGCGCGGGGCGGTATCCTGCGGCTAGAGGACGGGCTGCCGCGCCTGCGTGACGTGCGCCAGGGGCGCCCCGCTGCGGGGCGTGGCTGGATCGGGCTGACCCCGCGCGAGGCCCATGAGACCCTGTCGGTGTCACAGCACCCACTGCTTCCCGCCTGGCTGATCCTGCTGATCACCGCGACCCTGATCACCCTGGGCTGGCTGCGGGAGGGACGCAGCTGACCGGTCGGTCAGCGCTTGCCCACTACCACCTGACCCGCCGCCACCTGACCCAAGACCATCTGCATTGCAATTCCCATCAGACCCGAACCCGGGGCGGGGAAGCTCCCGCCCGTATCGGGCCTCCTGCCGGAGGCCCTCTCCAGTTGGGCCCAGCGCCGTGCAAGCACGGCGCTGACTGTATCACAATCCGGCCGCGCCAGCCCGGCGGGGACACCCTGCGAGACTACTGATCGATTTGAATGGATGCGCGGGCTGCTCGGCCCTGGGCATCGACCACGACCACATCAGAAAACCCCCGGCCGGGACTGGGGATTTCGAACTCACGAAGCTGCGCCCCGCTCAGGACCGGCTTGCCATCCGCCAGCACGACGAAGGGCGCCTGCCCGCCGCGCAGCTTGAGCGGCAGGGTCTGCCCGTCAAGCGCAAGCCGGGCGCCATCCGGCGGGAACAGCAGTTGCGGCGCATCGGCCGCAGGTGCAAATACCGCATCCCGGGATCTAAACCGGCGCAGGGGCGCGGGCAGTTCGGCAGCGGACAGGATCAACGTCGCGGCAGGTGGCGGCGGCAGCGGGTCGAATGCGGGTTTCAGCAGGCCGAAGGCCTCGAACAGGATGGGGGCGGCCAGGTCGCCCCCAAAGGCGCCGGGCACGGGAGTGCCATCTGCCCGCCCCAGCCAGACACCGATCACATGGCGCCCGT
Source organism: Phaeobacter sp. PT47_59 (assembly GCF_028890025.1). Taxonomy (NCBI): domain Bacteria; kingdom Pseudomonadati; phylum Pseudomonadota; class Alphaproteobacteria; order Rhodobacterales; family Roseobacteraceae; genus Phaeobacter; species Phaeobacter sp. PT47_59. The sequence goes on along the minus strand of NZ_JARCJL010000002.1, from coordinate 228,219 downwards.
CCCAGCCCAGCGCCCAGGCATCGCGGTGGCCATAGGATGTGCCGGTCTTATAGGCCAGCACCCCCGCCCGCGCGCCCGGCGGCGGCGCCAGGTCGCGCAGGATATCCCCCAAATGCCAGGCCGCCACATCGGAGATCATGCGCGGGCGTTCATCCCGCGCCCCATTGGTCTGGACCCGCAAGTCAGGCCCCTGCCCCCCCGCGGCGAAGCCGACATAGAGCTGCACCAGATCCTGCAAGGTGAGGCCCGCGCCGCCAAGCGAAATCGCCAGCCCCGGTGCACCGCCCGGCAGCCGGGGATCGGCGCCGCCGCGACGCAGCGCCGCCATTACCTGGGCCGGACCCAGCTCACGCGTCAGCTTCACCACCGGGATGTTCAACGACAGCTGCAGGGCCTCCCGCACCCTCAGATCGCCGCGAAAGTCCCCGTCAAAATTCTGCGGCGCGTAGCCGTCAAAATCCACCGGCCCGTCATGAATCAGGGTCTCCGGGTGGACCAACCCCTGATCAAAGGCCAGCCCGTAGATCAACGGTTTCAGGGTCGACCCGGGAGAGCGCAGCGCCTGCGTCATGTCGACAAACCCCTGCCGCCCCTCATCCCGGTATCCGGGCGATCCGACCGAGGCGAGGATCTCGCCGCTGTGATGATCCGCCACGATCAGCGCCGCTGACAACCGGTCCCCGGCGCGCCGGGCGGCAGCCTCAACCAACTGCTCCATTCGAGCCTGCAGATCGGCCGCTATGGTGAGAGACACCCGCTGCCCACCGGGCGTTTCAGACAGAACACGATCCGCCAGATGCGGCGCAAGCCGGGGCATCGGGGCCATCTGATGTGGCAGGCGCGCCCGGGCAGCCGTTGCGCGTTGTTCCTGATCCAGAACCCCGCGCGATGCTATGCGGGACAGAACCTGTGCCCGCGCGGCCCTGGCCGCCTCTGGTACACGATCCGGGCGGCGGCCCTCGGGCGACTGCGGCAGGGCCACCAGCAGCGCCGCCTCTGCCGGGGTCAGGCGCCGCGGCTCCTTGCCGAACCAGACATGAGTTGCCGCCCGCAGCCCCTCGATATTGCCACCATAGGGCGCATGGGTGAGGTAGAGCGTCAGGATCTCGTCTTTGCTGAGGCGCCGCTCCAGCGCCAGCGCCAGGCGGATCTGCCGCAGCTTGCCGGACCAGCGCCCGGTGGGGCCATCCTCCAGCAACCGCGCCAATTGCATCGTCAGGGTCGACCCGCCCGAGATCACCCGTCCATGGCGCAGGGCCTGCCCCGCAGCGCGCATCAGCGCCAGGGCATCGACGCCGGAATGAGACCGGAACCGGTGATCCTCATAGGCGATCAGCATCTCGATGAAGCCCGGATCCACCCGGTCAAGGCGCACCCCCATGCGCCAGACGCCATCCTCCACCGGATAGACCCGCAAGAGCTGGCCCTCACGATCCACCACCTCAACCGAGATCTCTGCCAGGGTCAGCGGCAATTCGGTGCGGGCAACCCAGGCATCAAACTGTCGCCAGCCAATCCCCAGAACCACGGCCAGGGCCAGGCACAGCAACGACAGGTGCGCCCATGCTGACCGGCCGGTAAATGCCGAGGCGAAGGCGCGCCTGCGTCTCACCGGACCTCGACCCGGCCCGCCGCAGTATGGGCACGATAGGCCGGGCGGTACATATCCTCGACCGAGGCCGCCGGATGATGGAAGCTGCCCGGCGTCACCGCGCGCGCCACATAGGCCAGGGTCACAGTCCGGCTGCCGCCGATATCCACCGCCGCCAGGAACCGGTCGGAGCGGAACTCGGCATGCCTCGCCTCACTCAGCTTCAGCCAGTCCAGATCCCGCAGATCGCCCGAGCGCAACAGGTTCGGGTTGTCGATCTCCACCCCGGCGGGCAGCGGATCATCTACCATCAACCGGGCACCGGTCTGCTCATGCGGGATGACGGTCAGTACCGTGACGAAGCGCGCGCCGGTTTCAAAGCTCAGGCTCTCGATCGGCGCGCCCTCCAGTGTGTAATACTCACGCCGCAGGGTGTAGCCATAGCCGCCTGCCTGCGGAGACAGTTCTGGCACTCCCATGGTGGTGAGGGTGATCTCGGCGCTGCGCCCCGAAGCCGCAGAGATCGACTTGGGAACGGCTCCGCTGCCGCTATCCAGGATCTCCACGAAAGCACCGCTGACGCTTTGCCCATTGACCAACAGTCCACTGTCCTCGGGATTTGACACCAGCGCCTGCGCCGCAAGAAGAGTCCAGGCGGCCTCCTGTGTGGACATGGTGGAGCCGTCTTCTGTCACGCGGGCCAGCAGGTAGTCGCGGCTGACGGCAGCACTGCCCGCTTCGCTGGCCAGGGCCAGAACAGCGGCAGCGTCGCGGCGATGGGTGCCATAATCGACCCGCCAGATCGGCGTCTCTGCCCCGCTGCGACCCAGCATCTGTGCGGCGCGGGCAAACATCCGATCCGCGCGCGGCTGGTCGCCATAGGCCGCAAGGGCAGCCCCAAGCTGCGCCGCGGCCAGCGGAGTGGCGAAATCGCCTGCCTTCACATCGACATAATAGCGCAGGTCTCCCATGGCGGCGGCGCCCTCGCGGGCCAGCACAAACAGCGCATAGGCCACGTCCTCGCCACCATCATCGAAATCCGGAGCGTAGTTGATGCGGTTGCGCAGATTGTCCATCGCCTGGGCAAAGGCCTGATCCGGCACCGCATGGCCCTGCGCACGGGCGCGGGACAGGAAATCGCTGGCATAGGCATCGAGCCAGAAATCGCCGCTTTCGGCGCGCCACAGACCAAAGGCGCCATTGCTGGCCTGCCGCGTCAGCACCTTGCGAATGGCCGCATCGATACGCGCGTTTACGGCGGGACCATTGCCCAGTCCCGCGGCCTCTGCCACCGAAGACAGATAAAGCAGGGGCATGGCGGTGGAGGTCACCTGCTCGGTGCAGCCATAGGGGTAGCGATCCAGCTGCGCCAGAAGCCCCGGCACATTGAGCTTCGCCAAGGGTCCGCCAGACAGAACCGCCCGGCCTGTCCCCGGTCTGAGCCCCGCAAAGACATCCTCGCTGAACTGGAAACTGTCGCCAGCCGCCAGACGGAAGCGCCGGGTTTGCGCCACGGCAGGGTCATTGGCCCGCACCGGCAGGCGCAACCGCTGGGTCAGCGGCAGCCCGGCGGGCGTGGAGAGCGTCAGCTCGATTTCAGGATCGCCAACGCTCAACGCGCTGAGTGGCAGTTCCAGCACCGCCTTGCCCTGATCGGCCAGGGTGACCGAAGCGGGCAGGCTGCCAAGAGCCAGCCCCTCTCCGATCGCGCGGACCGACAGGGGCATGACACCGGCAGGGCCATCCGCATGCACCACCTCGATACGGGCGCGGCTTTGATCCCCCGGCGCCAGGAAGCGCGGCACGGAGGCTGTCACCACCACCGGATCGCGCACCAGCATGTCTGCCTCTGCCTGCCCAACCGCCCGGCCCGACCAGGCCACTGCCATCAGCCGCACGGTTCCGTTGAAGGCCGGCAGATCCACCGGGAACAGCGCGGTGCCATCGGCGCCCAGCTGCAAGGGGCCAGAGAAGAGTGCCACCAGATCCTGCGTCGGCGGCGGTGACTGCATGCGCATGCCGCTGTCCGCATCCCCGCCCGAGCGTACCTGTCCCATGGCGCCATTGCCGGGATCGATCAGCCGCCCGTAAAGATCGCGCAGCTCCATCCCCAGCCGCCGCTGCCCGTGGTAATGCGCAGCGGGATCGGGGCTTTGGAAACCGGTCAGGTTCAGGATACCCAGATCGACAGCAGCGACGGTCAGCCAGACCTCTTCGCCCGCTTCGGCCCCGTCCACGCGCACCCGCGCCATTTCACTGCCACGTGGCCGTGCAACTTCGGGAACCTCGATCGTCACCGACAGCTCCTGTCCCGGCTGGGCCACCTTGGCATGGGCAAGCCCCAATGCGCGAGCGGGCGTGCGGCTCTGCTTGCCAGTCACCGGTTGCAGCACGGTTGCGGTCACATAGGCGCCGCTGCCCCAGTCTTCGGTCACACTCAGGGGGATCGTCGTCTCGCCTTCGGGCACTTCGACCGCCCTGCGTTCGATCAGCCGGTTGGACACCACCGAGATCAGTGCCGTTCCAGCGGCGCGTGGCACGATGCGCAGCCGCGCGGTATCGCCGGGCTGATAGCTGTCTGTATCCAGCGACAGGTCCAGCCGGTCGGGCGTGGCGGCGGCATCGGCAGGGGCATACCAGCCCGCGTAGAAATCCAGCGCAGCCGAAACAGGCGCGCCATCCAGCCGTTCGATCACCAGTTCATAGCGGCCCCAGTCCACCGGTTCCGAAATCTGCAGCGGCGTGCTGCCTAGCGTTGCCTCGCCCGTTGCGATGCGGCTGCGGCGGGTGGTCGGCTCCCAGTTCCAGTTGCCATAAAGCTGATACCACTGATAGTGCGTCTCGACCCGGTTCAGGGTCCATTTCACATGCATCGGCTGCGGCACAAGGTCGGGGCCGAGGGCAATCACCTCGAACCCAGCCGCGCTGCCTTCGCCCACCACATCCTCAAACAGGGGGCGGATGCCAATCACCGGAGTGGCAGGGCGCACGGGCAGGGTCAGCTCGCGCTCCACCGGGCGGGCGGCGCCATCCATCAGCCGGGTGACGAATGTGGCCTGCATCGGTTTGCCCTCGGCCGCCGCCGCGGGCAGGGAGACCACAAAGGAGGCCTCTCCGGAGGCATCGGTCTGTTGACCGCCAAAGTAGGCGCGCTGCGGGTTCGATTGCGCGTCATAGCGGCCAAAGCGGTAGCCGGGCCAGCCTTCGACCGTGTCGCGGGCGGCAAGGCGCAGATCGCCGTCGATGGTCAATCCGCTGCCCGGCGCACCAAACAGATAGCGGGCCGAGATCGTCAGCCGCGCCGCCTCTCCCGGCACCAGAGCATCGGCGTTTGCCACATCCTGTTCAAAATCGATCCGCTCGGGCAGGAAATCTTCGACCAGGATCTGGCGCGTGGCCAGCGCGGGCCCCTTGGGATCGGTTTTCAGATCCAGACGCCAGGTGCCGCGTGGTGCAGACTGACCGATCGGTAGGGCCAGCACATGCCCACCAACCCGACCGCCCTCAGAGACATGGCGGCTGTACTCCACCCCATCGGGGCGATGCAGGATCGCGGTCAGAGGCAGATCCTCTATGGCCTGGGCGCGGCTGTCACGGGTCAGGGCGGTGACATGGATCACCTCCCCGGCCCGGTAGGCGCCCCGGTCTGTGGCCAGGAAGACATCCACCGGCCCCGGGGCCGGGCGTCCTTCCACGCCACGATCTGACAGGTCAAATGCCGCATCCTTCAGAGATAGAAAGGAAAAATCAGCGTCACCCTGTTTCGCCATGACCATGGCCGGGGCCGAGGCACCGCGCCCACGGGACAGACCAGGCGCAAATCTGGCATAGCCTGTCGCATCGCTTTCAGCCGTGGCCAGTACCGCATTGGCGTTGGAAATCAGCGTCACTTCCACCCCGGCGCGGGGTTTGGCATCCGACAGCCCCTGGACCTGCACATGCAGCCCATCGGCACCCGACATGGTGGAAAGCCCAAGGTCGGTGAGCACAAACCACTGGGTGGCTCCGGGATCGTCATAGGGATCCGCCCCCGGAACGCGGGCGGTCAGCGCATAGATCCCTACCGGTCGGTCAGCCAACACGTCGGCCAAGGGGAGTCTGGTGGTCATATCGCGGTTCAGATCGTCCTGAACGCGGGCCGTGCCGCTCCAGACCTCCTCCCCGATGTCGGAGGCGAAGTATTCGTCCTGCCAATGCGACAGCGGACGTCCGAAATACCCCTCCTGCAGGGTGCGCAGCAGGTTGCGGTCGCTGACCCGGCGCAGTTGTAGGTCGACCTCACGCAGGTTGACGGTCTCCACCGGCAGGGCCACCTGATCGGATTTTGCCAAGACGTAGGCGCGGCCCGGAAAACGCACCACCGGGGCACGGTCGCGCACATAGTGGCTGAGTTCCACCTCGCGGATCAGCGCCTCGCCGCTGGCGGCGGGCAGACCGCGCCGCAGGGCAATGCGATAACGCTGCCCATGTTCGATACCGTCCAGGCACAGCTGACGGCCGCTGGCCTCCACCGCAAGGCCCGGCTCCATCCCCTTGACGTAATCGCCGTAATTCACACCATTGCGCGCCAGATCCTCGGAAAACTCCACGCAGATGCGTGGGGCGGCGGTGTCGCTTTCGACGGTGCTGTCGGTGACGCGAAACCCGTATTTCCCGATTGCCTCATCAAGCAGCGCAGCCGTTTGCGGGCGCGGCGCCAGATCCTGCGCCAGACGCAAGACGGACAACATATCGCGCCCACGGCCAAGCGTTTCGAGCGCCCGCGCCGCCTGGACCAGGGCTTCGGCCTGGGACACCGACCTTTCGGCACGAAGATAGCCGTTCAAGGCCGCCGACAGCGCCTGTTGCCGCTTGCTGCGCGTTTCACGGTTGCTTTGCGCTGCGAATCGCAACCACAGGGCCGAAGTCTCGCCCCACAGGGCAGGGTCGTCACTGATCGCCACCGCGGCACTGAGCCAGCCAAGCGCGCTTTGGACATTGCCTGCGCGCGCCTGGGCGCGGCCAGCCCGGATCATATCCTCAAGGCTGCCGCCCCGCGCGGGATATCGCAGCCCGATATCGGAGGCCTGCTGCAAGGCCGCTCGAAAATCCTGTTCCCGCAGGACCTGCAGCGCATCGGCCCGTTGGCGCGCCGCCGCCTGCTGGGCTTCGGGAACCGCATGTTTCAGCGCGGAAATGGCGCCCTCATAGGGAGTCGGCTCTTTCATATCCGACTTCGGGAAACACGCGTTGGCCTTCCTGTTATAGGCAAAGCCCACACAGGCATCCTGCGCGGTACAGGCCCTGATGCAGGAATTCAGATCCGTGTCGAACAGGGCCTGCAGATCCGAGCCGTAGTAATCGGTATCGGCAAAGGACTGGTACCTGACCTGTGGCAAAACCCGGTCTGACCCGGCCTCTACAGCCCCTGAAAAAATCCCCAATAGCGGTAGCAAAACAGCAATAAATCGACGCAACATGGCACCCTCCTAATAGGGCTAAGCTGGCACGGGCTTAACGCCATAGCAAGGTTTCCCATCGTAACACCGAAGGCAGGCATACCCGTCGCCGTATTTCAGGCCACGGCGTTGCATGCCGATAGGAAGTGGTTGGAGCACGCAGGGATGAACCTTGCCGAAAAACTCGCTGAGGAACGCCGGGCGCGCCTGGCGGCAGAACGGCTGCTTGAACTCAAGCAGGCCGAACTGACCGCTGCGAATCGCAAGCTCGGCCGACACGCGCTCGCTCTGACCCGCCAGATCGGCGAAACCCAGGCCGAAGTGGCCAAGACCCGCGATGAGAACGCCAAGGTCAAATCCGACCTCAGCATGGCGAACGAGAAGATCGAACAGGCGGAACGCCGTCTGTGGCATTCGATCCAGGCCTTCCAGGACGGCTTTGCCTTCTTTGATGCCGACAGCCGGTTGATCGGCGCGAATACCGCCTACCTCAATATCTTTGACGGGCTGGAGGAGATCAGCCCCGGTGTCTCTTATGTGCGGATCCTGCAGATCCTGACCGACGAAGGATTGGTCAACACCGGCGAAATGAAGCCGTCCGATTGGCGCGCCATGATGACCGACCGCTGGATGTCCCTGAAGCCGGAACCGGTGATCATCCAAATGTGGGACGATCGCTTCCTGCGCCTGCTTGACCAGCGCGGACAGGGGGGCGACGTGGTGAGCCTGGCGCTCGATATCACCGCATCGGTGCGCTACGAAGAGGAACTGCGCACCGCACGCGAACGGGCCGAAAGCGCCAACCGCGCCAAATCCGCCTTCCTTGCCAATATGTCCCACGAGATCCGCACGCCCATGAACGGCGTGATCGGCATGGCGGAACTCCTGAGCGATACCGAACTGAGCGAAGAGCAGCGCCTCTACGCCAACACCATCAAGAACTCCGGCGAAGCGCTGCTGGTGATCATCAACGATGTGCTCGATTACTCCAAGATCGAAGCCGACAAGATGGCGCTGCACCCCGAACCCTTTGACCTGGAGCGCTGCATTCACGAGGTGGTCATGCTTCTGCAGCCCACCGCGCGGGACAAGGGCCTGGCTCTGCTGGTGGATTACGACATCTTCCTGCCGACCCGGTTTGTCGGTGACCCGGGCCGTATCCGGCAGGTTCTGACCAACCTTGTGGGCAACGCGGTGAAATTCACCAAGGAGGGGCATGTCACCCTGCGCGTCACCGGGCTGGCCGAGAAGGAAAGCAATCAAAGCTCCGTTCACGTCACCATCGAGGACACGGGGATCGGCATTCCCGCCGAGAAGATCGAACACATCTTCGGCGAATTCAATCAGGTCGAGGATGAGCGCAACCGCAAATTCGAGGGGACCGGCCTGGGCCTGGCGATCTCGAAACGGCTGATCGACATGATGGGCGGCGAAATCTGGGTCGAAAGCGAGGAAGGCGAGGGATCCTGTTTCGGTTTCCGCCTGCCCATGCCCACGCCGCAAGGGGCGCAATCCTCGGTGCCAGAGGTGCCCAATAGCCTGAAACGCGTTCTGCTGGTGGACGACCTGCAGCTGAACTGCGAAATCCTGCAGCGTCAGTTCATGCTGCGCGGCATTGATGTGGTCGCCGCCCAGAGCATCGCAAGCGCCATGGATGTGATGAGCGCAGACATCGACCTGGTCATCTGCGAACACAACGTACCCGGTGGTGGTGGCGTTCAGATGGTCCGGAACCTGCGGGCGGGGGGCTGGAACCAAGTCCCCTTCCTGTTGCTCAGTTCGAATCCGCATACGGTTCAGGATGCCGATATCGAAGACCTGCATTTCGATATTCTGCAAAAGCCGACCCCCCGCGACGAGCTTTTCGAAAAACTGGCTGAAATCGGAACACGCCTGTCGCCCCCCGAGGCCGCTCCAGAGGCTGCTCCGCTCGCCGAAGCGCCGGGTGAGTTGACGCTTGAGGAAGCCTATGCGGCGGACAACGCCAAGGCGGTGACACCGGACGCCGAGGAGGCTGCCGCAGATGACAGTGCCGTCATTCCTGCCGGGCCGCGGCAGATGCGGGTGCTGGCTGCGGAAGACAACAAGACCAATCAGTTGGTCTTCCGCAAGATGCTCAAAAACATCAATATCGACCTGCAATTCGCCAACAATGGCGTCGAAGCCGTCGAGGCCTACCAGACCTTCCAGCCTGACCTGATCTTCATGGATATCTCCATGCCGATCATGGACGGAAAACAGGCCACCGGCGAGATCCGCAAGCTGGAAGAAAGCACCGGGCAGCACGTTCCTATCGTCGCCCTGACCGCCCATGCCATGACCGGAGATTCCGAGGGCATCCTGGCGGCGGGCCTGGATCACTACCTCACCAAACCGCTGCGCAAGGCTCTGATTCTCGAACGGATCGAGGAAAACATGCCGCAGGATGTTCAGCCGATCGACATCAGCCCTGCGGCGTAGCGGCAGCCATCAGCCGCGCAGGAAGACCGGTTTGTCCGGCTCCGACATGTCCGGCTGATAGGCATAGCCGCCAGTGTCGAAATCCGTCAGGGACTCTGCATCTTCCAATCGGTGCTGGATGATATAGCGCGCCATCGCCCCCCGCGCCCGTTTGGCATAGAAGCTGACCACCTTGGGGGTGCCGTTCTTCATCTCCATGAAAACCGGCGTGATCACCTTTGGCTTCAGCGCCTTGAGATCCACGGCGCCAAAATACTCCTGGCTGGCACAGTTCACCAGGATATCGCTGCCGGTCTCCTCGGCCTGGGCGTTCAGCGCCTCGGCGATCTGGCTGCCCCAGTAGTCATAAAGGTTCTTGCCACGTTCGTTCTTCAGCCGCGATCCCATCTCCAGCCGGTAGGGCTGCATCCCGTCCATGGGCCGCAGGAGGCCATAAAGGCCAGACAGGATACGGAAGTGATCCTGCGCCCAGGTCATCTCCTCGTCATCCAGGGATGCGGCTTCCAGCCCCTGGTAGGTGTCTCCCGCAAAGGCCAGCGCCGCAGGGCGCAGCGCCTCGGATGCAGGCGCGTCTTCGAAACTGCGGAACCGGTCGTAGTTCAGCTTGGCCAGATCCTCGCTGATATGCATCAGCTTCATGAGGTCAGCCACCGTGAGCTCCCGCGCCACCGCGTTCAGACGCGCCGCGTCCTCCTGGAATACGGGCGCGGTCATCTCCATGTCGCGCTCTGCCCAGTCCAGCTTCTTTGCAGGGGAAACCACTACCAGCATCTCTGATCCTCGCTCTGTTCTGGGCCAGACTTAGCCCGCGCCGCGCAAGACGTCCAGAAACGCCGCCGCGAAACGTTGCGCGCGGCGCTCCCCCAAGAGCCGTTCAAGCCCGGCCTCATCCTCGGGGCGCAACTGTGCCACCTTCGCCAAAAGTGACGCCGAACAGCTGAGAGGCTTCAAGGTACCGCAGGCCCCGCGCGCAAGCTGTCCCTGCGCCTCCAGCAGCGCATCATAGACCGAACCGGCCCCGGCCCGCGCTGCCAGCTTGCGCCGCTGCGGATGGAGTTGCTCCACCGCACCGGTGATCACCGAAAGGAAGGCCTCTCCATAGCGCTCCAGCTTCTTGGCTCCGACGCCGCTGATCCGGGCCATCTGATCCAGGCTCTCGGGGCGCTGCTCGGCCATCTCGATCAGGGTGCGATCCGGGAAGATCACATAGGCGGGCACCTTCTGCGCCTCGGCCAGCGCGCGGCGTTTCGCCTTCAGCGCCGACAGGAGCGGCGCATCCTCATCCGAGACCAGCGCCTTCACCGCCGGGCGGCGCGCGGCGGATTTGATCGTATCCCTGCGCAAGGCAATCTCCGCCTCGCCGCGCAGCACCGGCAGCGCCGCCTCGGTCATCCGCAGCGCGCCGTGGCGTTCGGGGTCCGGGCGCACCAGATCGTGCCCCATCATCTGCCGGAACACCGCCTGCCACTGGGGCTTGCCGTATTCCTTGCCACAGCCAAAGACCGACAGCTCGTCATGACGCTTGGCCCGTACCCGGTCGGTCTCGGTGCCGCGCAGGATGTCGATCAGGTGGCCCGTGCCATAGGTCTCCTGTGTGCGCAGGATCGCCGACAGCGCCTTGCGCACCGCCGTGGTGCCGTCAAAGACCTCAACCGGGCTGTCGCAAAGATCGCAATTGCCGCAAGGCGCGGTCTCTTCGCCGAAATAGGAGAGCAGCGTCTGGCGGCGGCATGTCAGCGCCTCGGCCAGCCCCAGAAGCGCATTGAGCCGCGCATGATCCGCCGCGCGCCGTTCCGGCGGCGCCATGCCTTCGTCGATCTGGCTGCGGCGCAGTCGAATGTCCTCGGGTCCGAACAGGGTCAGGGTTTCGGCCGGTGCCCCGTCGCGGCCCGCGCGGCCGATTTCCTGGTAATAGGCCTCGATGCTCTTGGGCAGATCCGCATGGGCGACCCAGCGGATATCTGGCTTGTCGATTCCCATGCCAAAGGCCACCGTCGCCACCACGATCAGCCCGTCCTCGCGCGCGAACCGCGTCTCCACGATGCGCCGGTCCTCGGCCTCCATGCCGCCGTGATAGTGGCAGGCCACATGGCCCGCCTCGCGCAGGGCGGCAGCAAGCGCCTCGGTCTTGGCGCGGGTGCCGCAATAGACAATGCCAGACTGCCCCTTGCGCGCCGCGGCAAAGTCGAGGATCTGGCGGCGCGGCCCGTCCTTGGCGCCAAAGGCCAGGTGGATATTGGGCCGGTCAAAGCCGCGCAGGAAGGCCCGCGGCGCCTCCCCATCGAACAGTTTCTGAACGATCTCTTCCTGGGTTTCCTGATCCGCCGTCGCGGTAAAGGCCGCCAAGGGCACGCCCAGCGCGCGGCGGAGTTCCCCAATGCGCAGGTAGTCGGGGCGGAAATCATGGCCCCACTGGCTGACGCAATGGGCTTCGTCCACGGCAATGAGGCTGACCCCGATCCGCCGCAGCATCCCCATCGCCGCCCCCGAGGCCAGACGTTCCGGCGCCATGTACAATAGCTTCAGCCGACCCGCCTCGATCGCCTCCCAGACGGCATCGGTCTCTTCCTCGGTGTTGCCCGAGGTCAGCGCACCGGCCACCACGCCCGCCTCCTCAAGCGCCCGCACCTGATCGCGCATCAGGGCGATCAGCGGCGAAATGACCACCGTGATACCGTTACGCAACAGCGCAGGCAGTTGGTAGCACAGGGATTTCCCGCCCCCCGTCGGCATGATCGCCAAGACATTCTCGCCTGCGGTCACTGCATCGACGATCTCTTCCTGGCCGGGGCGAAAGGCATCAAAGCCGAAGATGTCGCGCAGCAGCGGGGTCGCCCGGGACAGGTCTGTCGTCTGCGTCATCGAAAGGAGGGCCTCAAGGGAGTGTCTGCTCGGGTTCGCCGCACACAATCCCACAGGACGATTCGGGCGGCAAGAGGCCGCCCGGTCAAATTCGCTTCGTCAGGGCCTCAATCGGCCCGCCGCGCATTGGGATCAGTAGAACATCACCATGTTGTTCTGAATGATGATCCGCAGCGCATAGACCGCGATCAGTACCACCAGCGGCGCCAGATCGATCCCCTGCATATTGGGCAGGATACGGCGCACGGGGGCGTACAGGGGCTCGAGGAGGCGGTTCACACCATACCAGATCTGCGCCACGAACTGCTGCTGCAGGTTCAGCACCTGGAAATTGATCAGCCAGCTCATGATCACATGGGCGATGATGAAGAACCAGACGATGTCCAGGATCAAAAGCAGGATTTGAAACAGCGAGAGCATCCTATTCCCCTTTGTTAGCCGCGTAACAGGTAAGCAGCCCCGGCCCGATGCGCAAGCCTTCCGCGAGGTTGCGGTTGACGGGCGGTAAATGGGTGGCAAGAGGATCACGAAACAGCCGGAGTACCCGCCCCATGTTCCCCATCGTGCGCCTTCTGAAGGATCTTTATGTGGCCAGCCGCATGGAGCCGCTGCCGCTGACGGCGGTGCATCGCTCCAGCCATATCTGCTGGCCCTGGGATCTGGATATCTGGCTGGAGCTGAACAACGGCCGCGCCATGACCCTTTATGACCTGGGCCGTACCATGCTGGCGCAGCGGGTCGGGCTGATCGGCGCCTTGCGTCAAAACCGCTGGGGGATGACGGTTGCCGGAACCTCGGTCCGGTTTCGCCGCCGCATCCGCGGATTTGAACGTTTCGAGATGCGCAGCCGCGCCGTGGCCTGGGACGAGAAGTTCATCTACCTGGAACAGTCCATGTGGAAGGCAAACGGAGACTGCGCCAGCCACGTGATGTTGCGCACCGCCGTGACGGATGCCAACGGCATCGTGCCCCCGGCCAAGGTTCTGCAGGCCGTTGGACAGGACGGTGCCGAAAGCCCGGCCATGCCCGATTGGATCAAGGGCTGGTGCCAGGCGGATGCCACGCGCCCCTGGCCGCCGATGTCAGAGACGCAAGAGGGGCTTGCCTAGCGCGCCCCGCATCTGTCTTATCGGCGGCAACACCGCAGCGGGGGATGGGCGACATGGCAGAGATTTCACAGAAGAAGCGCATTTGGGGATGGTGGTTCTTCGACTGGGCCAGCCAACCCTATCACACGCTCTTGGTGACCTTCGTGTTTGGTCCCTTCTTTGCCGCTGTCGCAGCAGAGCATTTCCTTGGCCTGGGGCTGGCAGAAGAGGCCGCCAAGGCGCAGGCGCAGACCGTCTGGTCGCTGGGCATGACCATCACCGGCCTGTTCATCGGCTTCGGCGCGCCTTTCCTGGGGGCGCTGGCGGATATATCGGGGCGCAAGATGCCCTGGATCATGGCCTTTTCCCTGATGTACGTGATCGGCGCCTGGGGGCTTTGGTATATGGATCCTGCAGGCAGCAACCTGTGGTGGATGCTGGTCAGCTTCGGTATTGGTTTCATCGGCGCCGAATTCGCCCTGATCTTCATCAATTCGCAACTTCCCTCCCTAGGCAGCAAGGAGGAGGTCGGCGCGATCTCCGGTTCCGGCTTTGCCTTTGGCTATCTGGGCGGGGTGATCGCGCTTTTCATCATGCTCCTGTTGTTCGTGGAACAGGAGAGCGGTAAGACCCTGATCGGGCTGGATCCCATTCTGGGCCTGAATGCAGAGGCAAAGGAAGGCACCCGATCCGTCGGCCCGCTGACGGCCCTCTGGTTCGCCGTTTTCATGGTGCCCTATTTCCTGTGGGTGCGCGATGACAGGGCGACCGGCCAGCGGGCAAGCCTGCGTCGCGCCGTCGGCATGGTTATCGATCTGGTTTCGGGTCTGCGCCATCGCGCCAGCCTGACCAGCTACCTGGTCTCTTCCATGCTCTATCGCGATGCGCTCAACGGGCTTTATGCCTTTGGCGGCGTCTATGCGAGCCTGGTGCTGGACTGGTCGATCACCTCGATCGGCATCTTCGGGATCATCGCCGCGATCTCGGCCACGCTGTTCAGCTGGCTCGGCGGCAAGGCGGACCGGCGCCATGGCCCCAAACCCGTGATCATCGTCGCCATCCTGGTGCTCACGCTGGTCTGCATCACCGTCGTCTCCATGTCGCGTGAGCAATTCTTCGGACTCCCCCTGCCCGAGGGTTCCACCCTGCCGGATGCCGTTTTCTTTGGCTGCGGGGTGCTGATCGGCGGTTTCGGCGGAATCTTGCAGGCCGCCAGCCGCAGCCTGATGGTACGCCATACGGATCTGGCCAAAGCCACGGAAAGCTTTGGTCTTTATGGGCTTTCCGGGCGCGCAACAGCCTTTCTGGCGCCCGCTTTGATCGGTGTTGCCACCACCGTGACCGGCAGCGCGCGCCTCGGGATCACTCCCGTTATCGGTCTCTTTGTACTAGGCTTGATTCTGTTGAAATGGGTGAGTGCCGAAGGAGACCAGAAGTGAGACTGCTGATTGCGACGTGTTTTGCCCTGATCGGCCTTCTTGGTCCTGCAACGGCTGAAACGCCCGCAAAGCAACTGTTCGGAGCCAAGGCAACCGGATCCCAGCAAAAGCCCGCACCACTGGGATCTTACGCCAAGGGCTGCGTTGCGGGAGCGGTCGAGTTGCCGGAAACCGGCCCCACCTGGCAGGCCATGCGCCTGTCGCGCAACCGCAACTGGGGGCATCCGGAGACCATCGACTATATCCGCGACCTCAGCGCGTTTGCCGCGACCCTACCGGGATGGAAGGGCCTATATATCGGCGACATCAGCCAGCCGCGCGGCGGGCCGATGCTGTCGGGGCATCGCAGCCACCAGATCGGTCTTGATATCGACATCTGGATGCTGCCGCCGGATCGCCTGACCCTGAGCCATGCCCAGCGCGAAAAGATCTCCTCGATCTCCCTTCGCCGGGCCAAGGGCGCCTATGTGAATGGCAGCTGGAGCCGCCAGCACCACGAAATCCTGAAAGCCGCCGCCAGCGACAAGCGCGTGGCGCGGATCTTCGTCTTTCCCGGAGCCAAGGTGCAGATGTGCAAGGACGCCAAGGGAGACCGGCGCTGGCTGCGCAAGATCCGCCCCTGGTGGGGCCATCACTACCATTTCCATGTCCGGCTCAACTGTCCGCGCGGCGCCCGAGGTTGCGTGGATCAAGATCCCCCGCCACGTGGCGATGGCTGCGCCGATGCGCAGAAGTGGGTAGATGACATCCTGAACCCGCCGCCTCCCAAGCCGCGCGATCCCAATGCGCCGAAACCCAAGCCGCGCCGCGACTACACGCTCAAGGATCTGCCCCGGCAATGCGCCGCCGTACTTCAATCCGACTGACCCTCTTGCTGTTGCCTGCCCTGGCGCTGACCCTTGCGGCCTATGCCTGCGCGGGCGGCGGACAGTCAACAGGTCAGGCCCGCCATCTTGCCTCCTTCACCTGGACTGCGCCTGCCGCTCAGGACGCCACGTGGTTTGGCGGCTTTTCCGGGATCGAGGTGCAGGACAACGGCCGCCGCCTTGTGGTGCTCAGCGACCGGGCCACGCTGGCCCGCGCCAGGATCACGCGGGAGGCCGGTCTGATCACTGCCGCCCATATCACCAAAAGGCGCCGCCTGCGGGCCTCGACCGGGAACCTGCTGCAGGGACGGGTCGTCGACAGCGAGGGGCTTGTTCGCGCGCCTGACGGCAGCCTCTATATCTCCTTCGAGGGGGTCTCGCGCATTGCCCACCACAAGAACGGCAGCAGCCGCGCCAAGGTTCTGCCGCGCCCGCAGGCCTTTCGCCAACTGCCGTTGAACAAATCCCTGGAAGCCCTGGCGATGGATGACAGGGGCCGTCTCTATACGCTGCCGGAAAACGCCCCGGACCAGAATGACGAAATCCCGGTCTGGCGCTGGGACGGTGCGCGCTGGAGCCAGCCCTTCAGCCTGCCGCGCCGCAATGGGTTCATGCCGGTGGGTGCGGATTTCGGCCCCGATGGCCGGTTCTATCTGCTGGAGCGGAAATTCATGCTGATCGGCTTTCGCAGCCGCCTGCGCCGCTGGGACATCACCGATGTCGGCGCGATGCAGGAGATCACCCTCTTTGAAACCGCCCTTGGAACCCATGACAATCTCGAAGGCGTCTCGGTCTGGCGCGACGAGGCCGGAGCCTTGCGCGCAACGATGATCTCCGACGACAATTTCAGCGCCCTGCAGCGCACCGAGCTGGTGGAATACAGCCTGCCCGACTGATCCCGCCCGATTGGCAGGAACGCGCCCGCAGCGTGCGACAGCACGCTGCCCGGCCCAACGGCCGATGGGTCATCTGCGATGGCCCGCTCGGCGGGCGGGAGCCCACCGCAATTGTCACACGCGGCCTTGCCAAAAGCCGCAAAAGGGCCTAACTGGCCCGATCCCCGGGGCGCCGAGTGCGCGCCGGGCAAGTCAACAAGTCTCCGCTACCTTGTCAAAACGGACCAGATCTATGACACGTTCCCATCTTCCCGGCATTCTTGCCATGGCCGCCGTCGTTGTGGCCTCCAACATCCTGGTGCAATTCCTGTTCGGCCAATGGCTGACCTGGGGCGCCTTTACCTATCCGATCGCCTTCCTCGTCACCGATGTGATGAACCGAGTCTACGGTGAAGGCCCGGCCCGCCGCGTTGTCTTTATCGGCTTTGTCGTGGGCGTGATCTGCTCGCTCATCGGCACGCAGATCATCGGCGAATTCGGCCCGCTGGTGACCCTGCGCATCGCCATCGGCTCGGGCCTAGCCTTCCTGACCGCTCAGCTTCTGGACATCTCGGTCTTCTCCGCCCTGCGCGGCGGCAAGTGGTGGCGTGCGCCGCTGGCCTCGACCCTAGTGGGGTCCAGCGTCGATACCGCGCTCTTCTTCACCATCGCCTTTTCCGGTGCGCTGTCCTGGATCGAGCCTGCCAACGATGTCTCCTGGGCCGGTGAGATGCTGCCGCTCCTGGGCGCCGGTCCCGTTGCCCCGCTCTGGGTCTCCCTGGCGGTTGCGGACTGGATGGTGAAACTCTCGCTGGCCCTGGTGGCGCTGATCCCCTTCCGGGTAATCGTCAACCGCCTGACCGCGCAACCGGCCTGATCCCACCTCTCTGCAATCTGCTGAAGAATGCAACAGCCGCGGCCTCCGATTTTCGGGGGCCGCGTTTTTTGTTTGGCGGATCCGGAATTCCGTGCAACGCTGAATTCAACGGAAACAGAAATGTAAAGGAGGTGATCCAGTGTCAAGAAAGGTATTGGAGCAAGGTGTTGGAACAACCGGAGGGTCCGCCTGCTGAGGCAGCCCTTTGCTGTGTGGTCCCCTCGGCTGAGCTGCCCCGTGCAGATCTAACCGACCCGACCTCCTGAAAACTTTCGAAGGGCCGTCCCCCCGTGGGGCGGCCCTTTTACCTTGCCGCATCCCACTGTAGGCTCCGCCCAAGATGATAAGGATCACCGACGATATCACCCTGCAGGACTGGGAATTCACCGAAAGCTTCATCCGCGCCTCGGGGCCCGGCGGGCAGAATGTGAACAAGGTCGCGACGGCAGTTGAGCTGCGCTTCGAGGCCGCGCGATCGCCCTCCCTCACTCCGGCCGTGAAGGCGCGGCTCAAACGGTTGGCGGGGCGGCGCTGGACCAAGGAAGGTGCCATCATCCTGCACTGCGACGAGACCCGCTCACAGCAGCGCAACCGCGACATCGCCCGCGAACGCCTTGCCGATCTGGTGCGGCAGGCGCTGGTGGCGCCGAAACGGCGGATCGCCACCAAACCCACGCGCGGATCGGTGCGCCGCCGCCTGGACGCCAAGAAACAGCGCAGCCAGATCAAGGCCGGACGCGGCAAGGTCGATCCGGATTGATCTGTGATTGCACCCGCAGGGATCGCTGTTAAAGCTATCAAAAAGACATTTTGGAGGATGATTGATGCGGCTTGCAGGAAAAACGGCGATCGTGACCGGGGGTGCCTCGGGATTTGGCGCAGGCATTGTTGAAAAGTTCCTGGCCGAAGGCGCGCGGGTGATGATTGCCGACATCAACGCCGAGGCCGCCGCTGCCCTGGCCGCCGAAAAGGGCAGTGCAGCCATCGCACAGGCCGTCGATGTTTCTGATGGTGCCTCGGTCAACACCA
Source organism: Phaeobacter sp. PT47_59 (assembly GCF_028890025.1). Lineage (NCBI taxonomy): Bacteria > Pseudomonadati > Pseudomonadota > Alphaproteobacteria > Rhodobacterales > Roseobacteraceae > Phaeobacter > Phaeobacter sp. PT47_59. Next base: position 209,694 of record NZ_JARCJL010000002.1, on the reverse strand, counting down.
TGGCCGAAGCGGCGCTGACCGCCTTTGGTCATGTGGACATCCTGGTCAACAACGCAGGCGTCACCCATCTGCCCACACCGCTGGATCAGGTCAGCGAAGAGGATTTCGACCGGGTGTTCAATGTGAACATGAAGTCGGTCTACCTCACCGCCCGCGCCCTGGTGCCGCATATGAAATCCCGCGAAACCGGCGCCATCCTCAACGTCGCCTCCACCGCAGGCGTGTCGCCGCGCCCGAACCTCAACTGGTACAATGCCTCCAAGGGCTGGATGATCACCGCGACCCGCACCATGGCGGTAGAGCTGGCCCCCACGGGCATAAGGGTCAATGCCATCAACCCGGTGGCCGGGGAAACGCCGCTTCTGAAATCCTTCATGGGTGAGGACACGCCCGAAATGCGCGCCAAGTTCCTGTCGACCATCCCGCTGGGGCGCTTCTCCACGCCCGAGGACATGGGCAATGCCGCCTGTTTCTTATGTTCGGACGAGGCGTCGATGATCACCGGCGTCGCCATGGAAGTGGACGGCGGCCGCTGCATCTGACTCCCCCTCCCACTGCCCTACCGACCGGTAGACCTAATTCAGGAGACCTAGCATGCGTCCCGGACCCCGCAATCTGATCACCGATGTTCCCGGCATTCTGGTCGGCAACGCACAAGATGATACCCTGAAATCCGGTGCGACGGTTCTGACCGCCGACAGCCCCTTCACCGCCTCGGTCCATGTGATGGGCGGCGCGCCGGGCACGCGGGAAACCGACCTGCTGGCGCCTGACAAATCGGTGGCGCAGATCGATGCGCTGATGCTGTCGGGTGGCTCTGCCTTCGGATTGGATGCCTGTTCGGGCGCGGTCGATGCGCTCCGGGCTGCGGGGCGGGGATTTCGCCTGGGACCGGCGGTGATTCCGCTGGTGCCCGGCGCAATCATCTTCGACCTTCTGAACGGCGGCGAGAAAGACTGGCAGGACAACCCCTATCGCGCCCTGGGTCGCGCCGCATTCGAGGCGGCTGGCCAGGATTTTGCCATCGGCACCGCAGGTGCGGGCACCGGTGCGCTGACGGCAATGGTGAAGGGCGGGCTTGGCTCTGCCTCCTTCGTGCTGGAGAGTGGCATTACGGTCGGCGCGCTGGTGGCCGCCAATCCGATGGGGGCCGTGACCACGCCGGGGGATCGCCATTTCTGGGCCGCCCCGTTTGAGGTGGAGGGCGAATTCGGCGGGCTGGGACCGGATCCCAGGGGCGGGCTCGGACAGCCAGAGACTAGCCGCAAGGTCCAGAGCATGCTGCAGCAGGCTGCCGGTCTGCCCCTGCCGGACGAGCGCGGCAATACCACCATCGCCATCGTCGCCACCGATGCGGATCTGACCAAGGCGCAATGCCAACGCCTGGCCACCGCCGCCCATGACGGCATTGGCCGCGCAACCGTTCCGGCCCACGCGCCGGGTGACGGCGACCTGGTGTTCTCCGCCAGTACCGGCGCCCGGGCGCTATCGGCGCCCGAAGCGGAACTGGGGCAGATCTGCCATGCTGCGGCGCTGTGCCTCAGCCGGGCCATTGCTCGCGCCATTTACGAAGCCCGCCCGGCCCCTGGCGACCTTCTGCCCTGCTGGAACGACGGATGACAGCCGACAGACAGACCGGCAAAACTTGGCGAAAAACCACGACGCGTCAAAACGTCCATTGACTATACCCCCCAAAGCACTCGTATTTCCAACAGCCAACTCAAACTGGAGCAAGCATATGAAACGTCTGATGTCCGCCGCTGTTATCGGCCTTCTCGCCGCCCCCGCCTTTGCCGAAGGCGATGCCGCGAAAGGGGAAAGCGGTTTCAAGAAGTGCAAATCTTGTCACATGGTCGTCTCGGACAGCGGCGAAACCATCGTCAAGGGCGGCAAGACCGGCCCGAACCTCTGGGGTGTGGCAGGCCGCACCGCAGGTACCGCTGAAGGGTTCAAATACGGCAACGATATGGTCGCAGCCGGCGAAGCGGGCCTGGTCTGGGACGAAGCAAACTTCGTGGCCTTCACCAATGATCCGCGCGGTTTCCTGCAGGAGCACCTGGGCGACAGCAAAGCCAAGTCGAAAATGTCCTTCAAGCTGAAGAAGGGTGGCGAAGACATCTATGCCTTCCTGGCACAGCACGGACCCGCTGCCTCGGAATAACCGCCAAGGCTCATTCTTTCAGCAGCAGAGGCCGCACCCCCGGGGGCGCGGCCTTTCGCGTAATTGCTCTGGATCGAAATTGAGACTAACCCTTTCTGGACACGGCCGCAGGGCATGCGCCCGATGCCACCTGCCCAATGCTACCATTGTAAAATGAACCTGTGGTTTGAAACGGAATTGAACCGGACATGACGCATCCGATCCCGGCCTGGGTGAACGGCGATTTGATACCCGTGGACAAGATGGCCGCGCATGAGCAGGGCCTGAAGCACAAGGCCGTGTCGGTCTTTGTGGTGAAAGGCACCGAAATCCTGATGCAGCAGCGGGCCATGGGCAAGTATCACACGCCTGGGCTTTGGGCGAATACCTGCTGCACCCACCCGATGTGGGACGAGGCCTCCTCGGCCTGCGCGGTGCGCCGCATGGAAGAGGAACTGGGCATTTCCGGCCTTTACCCCGAGTTCCGCCACCAGTTGGAATACCGCGCCGATGTGGGGCACGACATGATCGAACACGAGGTGGTGGATGTCTTCCTGGCCCATGCCCACAGGCCGGTCACCCTGGCGCCGAATCCCGAAGAGGTGATGGAGACCCGCTGGGTCGACTATCACGACCTGATCGCCGAGGTGCAGCGCCACCCGGAACGCTTCACCCCCTGGCTGAAGATCTATCTTGGCAAATATGCCGACATTATCTTTGGTCCCGACCTGATCATTGCCGCCTCGGGCTGACGCGACGATACGACCGGCACACCGCATTTTCATGGGGCGCCTCTTGCTCTCCCTCGGTCAGGCATGTTCTTTACCATAAACAGAAAGCACGAGGGGGAGCTCGCAATGACCATTCTTATCGCAGGTGGCGGCATCGCCGGGCTGACGCTGGGGCTGACGCTGCACCAGATCGGTGTCCCCTTTCATATCTGCGAATCCGCGCCCGAGCTGAAACCGATGGGGGTGGGCATCAACCTGCAGCCCAATGCGGTGCGCGAGCTGATCGACCTGGGGCTTGCCGAGGAGCTAGACGCCATCGGCGTGCGCACCCGGCAGCTGGGGTTCTATACCAAACTGGGCAAGACCATCTGGGAAGAGCCGCGCGGCATGGAGGCCGGCTATGCCTGGCCACAGTACTCGGTACATCGCGGCGCCCTGCAGATGATGCTCTATGAGGCGCTGGTTGCGCGCGCCGGACCCGAGTGCATTTCCACCGATGCCCGTGCTGTCGGCTTTGAAAACACAGACAGCGGCGCGGCGCTGATCCTCGCTGATGGTGGCCGCCTGGAGGGGCGCCTGGTGGTTGCCGCCGATGGCATCCACTCGGCCATGCGCAAGCAGATGTACCCGACCGAAGGGGAGCCGATCTGGAACGGTCGCATCCTGTGGCGCGCCACCACCCGTGGCCGGGTCTGGAACGGCGGCGGCGCCATGTGCATGATCGGACACAACGCCCTGCGCATGGTGGCCTATCCGATCTCGGACCCGGATGAGAACGGTCTGGCAACGATCAACTGGATCGCCGAGAAGAGCTTTGACCCCTCTGCCGCCTGGAAGAAGGAAGACTGGAACCGCGCGGCAGATATCAATGATTTTGTCGGCGACTTTGAAGAGTGGCAGTTCGACTGGATCGATGTACCCGGCCTCATTCGCGGCGCGGATGTGGTCTATGAATACCCGATGGTGGACCGTGATCCGCTGCCCAAGTGGACCGATGGCGCGGTGACGCTGATGGGGGATGCGGCTCATCCGACCTATCCCGTCGGCTCCAACGGGGCGAGCCAGGCCATTCTGGATGCCCGGCTGATCGGCTCCGCGCTGTTGCAGCATGGTGTGACAGCCGCAGCCCTTGACGCCTACGAGGACGTCGTGCGCCCGCTCACCACCAATGTGGGCCGCGCAAATCGCAGTGCAGGCGGCCCGGATGCCGTGCTGCAGATGCTGGAAGATCTCTGCGGTGGCGATTTCGAAACGGTGGAGGATGTGATCCCCATGGCAGATCTGGCGGCCCATGCAGCCAAGTACAAGTCCATCGCCGGCTTCAGCATAGAAGAGCTGAACGCCCGCCCGCGTACCATTGCCGAAGGCATGCGCATCGCTTGACGGTCCGGGGGGCTCCCGCCCCTTTGGTGCATCATCAAAGATGACGCCCGCAGGGTTGGGCCTGGCGCTGCACGATGTGCAGCGCAGGAAGGCCTGCTGAGAGGCGTTTCAGGGGCAGGTCTGCCCTGAAAGCGCGACAACCAGCCTGAGGTATGAGCCGAGTCGCCTCAAGGGTGCACCACGCCTGCGGCGTGGCCGCAGATGCGGCCCTTGACCCGAATCGGCTCGGGATCGGCGGGTGCGACCGCGCCGTGCATCAGCACGGCGCCGGGCCCAAGGCCGCCAAGGTGTCTTGCCTGCGGCAAGACACCTGCGGGCGCGGGAGCACCAACTGCGTGCCTCAGACGCCGATCACCGCCTGCACCGCGCGCTTCCAGCGGTCATAGGCGGCATCGCGTTGGACCGCCTCCATCGCCGGAGTGAACTGCCGATCCCGTGCCCAGGTCGCGGCAAACCCCGCCTGATCCGGATAGAGACCTGCCTTCATGCCTGCCAGCCAAGCTGCCCCCAGCGCCGTGGTTTCCTGCATCACCGGCCGATCCACCGCCGCGCCCAGGATGTCCGACAGGCTCTGCATGGTCCAATCGCTGGCGCTCATCCCGCCATCGACGCGCAGGGTGACGGTGTCCCCTGCCGCCTCCTGCCAATCCGCACGCATCGCTTCCCAGAGATCGCGGGTCTGGTAGGCAACGCTTTGCAGGGCGGCACGGGCGAACTCCGCGGGACCGGAACTGCGGGTGAGACCAAACATGCCGCCACGGCAGTCCGGCTCCCAATAGGGCGCGCCAAGGCCGGTGAAGGCAGGCACCAGGATCACATCCTGTCCGGGATCCGCAGAGGCCGCAAGGCCACCGGTTTCCTGCGCCGAGGCGATGATACCAAGACCGTCGCGCAGCCATTGCACCGCGGCACCTGCGATGAAGATCGAGCCTTCCAGCGCATAGGTCGGCTTGCCGTCCAGCTGGTAGGCGATGGTGGTGAGCATGCGGTTGCGGGAGTCTACCGGCGTATCGCCCGTGTTCAGCAGGGCAAAACACCCGGTCCCATAGGTGGACTTCATCATGCCCGGCTCAAAACAGGCCTGGCCGATGGTGGCCGCCTGCTGATCCCCGGCCACGCCCAGGATCGGGATCTCCCCTCCCAAAACCTCGGCCTGCACGGTGCCGAACTCCGCCGCGCAGTCCTTGACCTCGGGCAGCATGTCCATCGGCACATCCAGGATCTTGCAGATCTCGGCGCTCCAGCCGCCATTGCGGATGTCATACATCAGCGTGCGCGCGGCATTGGTGGCATCGGTCACGTGAGACGCCCCGCCGGTCAGTCGCCAGATCAGGAAGCTGTCGATGGTGCCGAACATCAGCCCGCCTTCACCCGCGCGGGCACGCGCCCCCGGCACCGTATCCAGGATCCACCTGACCTTGGTTCCCGAGAAATAGGGATCCAGCAGAAGCCCTGTCGCCCGATGCACCAGATCGCCATGACCGGCCGCGCGCAGATCCTCGCAGATTGCAGCGGTGCGCCGGTCCTGCCAGACGATGGCCTTGTGGATTGCCTTGCCGGTGTCGCGGTCCCAGACAACCGTGGTTTCGCGCTGGTTGGTGATCCCAATGGCCGCGATATCCGCAGCCGTGGCGCCCCGATCAGCCATCACCCGGCGGCAGACCTCCAGCGTCGAGGACCAGATCTCCTCAGGATCGTGTTCGACCCAACCCGCTTGCGGGAAATACTGCGGAAACTCCTGCTGGGCCGTGCCCGCAACCTGCATGTCGCGGTCGAACAGAATCGCCCGTGTCGAGGTGGTGCCCTGGTCGATCGCCAGAATATACGTCATCTCCTGCCCTCTCTCCTGTCTTCCTGAGGGCGGACTTTAGACGCAAAACTGTTAGCGCGACCAGACCTTACTAATCACTTAGTGGGTGAACCGCGATATTGTCGATCAGCCGCACCCCATCCAGCCAGGCCGCCGCCAAAAGCCGGGCCGGACCGGTTGGCGCCTGCAGCGGCGCCAGCGTCTCGGCGCAGCGCAGGTCCAGATATTCGATCTCGCCAAATCCCGCGGCATGCAGCGCCGCACGCGCATCGGGTTCGATCTGAGCAAAGCCTTCCCCCGCCGCCAGCCGCGCAGCGCAGGTTGTCATCACCGGGTAAAGCTGGCTGGCTTTTTCCAAGGCCTCGGCCGAGAGGCGCATATTGCGCGAGGACATGGCAAGGCCCGAAGATTCACGCACGGTGGGGCAGCCTATCACCTCGATCGGGATATCGAGATCACGCGCCATCCGGCGCACCACCATCAGCTGCTGAAAGTCCTTTTCGCCGAAGAACGCCTTATGGGCGCCGGTCTGCAGGAACAACTTGGCAACCACCGTGGCAACCCCGTCGAAATGGCCGGGCCGGAAGGTGCCCTCCAGCACATCGGTGACCCCCTCGACCGAAACCGAGGTGGCATAGCCATCGGGATAGATCTGCTCGGGATCCGGGACATAGATGGCGTCCACACCAAAGGGCGCCAGCTTCTCGGCATCCGCCTCTTCGGTGCGGGGGTACTTCGCCAGATCCTCGGCGCTGTTGAACTGTTTGGGATTCACGAAGATCGTCACGATCACCCGGTCGCAGGCCGCCTTGGCCGCCTCGACCAGCGACAGGTGACCGGCATGGAGCGCGCCCATGGTGGGCACGACGCCAACGACCTCTCCGGCGCGGATCCAGGTGGCGTGTTTTGCGCGCAGGTCCGCAAGGCGGCGCAGGATGGGAGCAGTCATCGCTAGGGTCAGTCCTTCTTGGCGGCAGGCGCCGTATCGGCAAAGACGTGTTCGGGCGCCGGAAAGCAGCGCGCGCGCACCTCGGCGGCGTAGTCCTTGATCGCGGCCTCGGCGGCAGGGCCGAGATCGGCGTAGCGTTTGACGAATTTCGGCTTGAAGGCGGCGAACATGCCCAGCATGTCGTCCAGCACCAGCACCTGCCCGTCGCAGCCCGCCGAAGCACCGATGCCGATGGTCGGGATCGCGACATCCGCGGTAATCCGGTCGGCCAGCCCCTGAGGCACCTTCTCCAGCACCACGGCAAAGGCGCCTGCCTCTGCCACGGCGCGGGCATCTGCGATCACCGCGTCGGCCTGCGCATCACGCCCCTGCACCTTGTAGCCGCCAAGCGTGTTCACCGACTGCGGCGTGAGGCCGATATGCGCCATCACCGGAATGCCGCGTTTCACCAGGAAGCGGATGGTCTCGGCCATCTCGACGCCGCCCTCCAGCTTGACCGCGCCGGCGCCGGTTTCGCGCATCAGCCGTGCGGCATTTCCGAATGCCTGCGCCGGTCCTTCCTCATATGACCCAAACGGCATATCGACCACCATCAGCGCACGCTTCAGCCCGCGTGCAACCGCCTGGCCGTGCAGAATCATCATCTCCATGGTGACCCCCAGCGTCGAGGGTAGCCCGTGCAGCACCATGCCGACGCTATCGCCGACCAGGACAAAATCGCAGGTGTCATCCATCAGCGCTGCCATCGGCGTGGTGTAGGCCGTCAGGCTGACAATCGGATCCTTGCCCTTTTGGGCACGGATGTCTTCGGCCGTGATGGCCTTGGTCTGGATGTTCGCGCTCATTTTCGTCCCATGTTCCGTTCGGGTTGCGCGTGCCTATCATTTCGCAAGCGCAGCATCCAGTGCGCGAAATGTCCCTCTTGCGCCGCTCTGACCTGGGTTGTGCCGCGACGCGAAAGCCCGAGCGCTCTTGATTAGCATGGCAAAATCAGGACAGAGTTACGGAAAAGCCCAGGTTCCAAGGGCGTCTTTCCAACACAGGGAGTTTCAATATGTCTTTCAGATCCATCCTATTCGCTGCGGGATCCGCCCTGGCGCTGAGCACCGCAGCCGCATGGGCCAAGGACAGTGTCACCGTCGGCATGCAGCTGGAGCCGCCGCATCTGGATCCCACCAGCGCCGCTGCCGGTGCCATCGACCAGGTGCTCTATTCCAATGTCTTTGAGGGGCTCACCCGCTTCATGGGCGACGGATCCGTGGTGCCGGGGCTGGCCAAAAGCTGGGACATCTCCGCAGACGGGCTCACCTATACCTTCCACCTGAACGAAGGCGTCACCTTCCACGATGGCACCACGATGGATGCCGAGGACGTCAAGTTCAGCCTGGATCGCGCCCGTGCCGAAGACAGCACCAACGCGCAAAAGGCGCTGTTTGCCGATATCGCAGGGGTCACGGTGGTCGATCCGATGACCGTCCAGCTGACCCTCAGCAAACCCAACGGCAACATGCTGTTCAACCTCGCCTGGGGCGATGCGGTGATCGTCGCGCCCGAAAGCATTGCGGACATCAAGACCGCGCCCGTCGGCACCGGCGCCTTCAAATTTGCAGGCTGGGTACAGGGCGACCGCATCGACCTGGAAAAGAACCCCGAATACTGGGGCACGCCCGCCATGCTGGAAAAGGCCACATTCAAGTTCATCTCGGACCCCACCGCCGCATTCGCCGCGATGATGGCCGAGGATCTGGACGCCTTCGCAGGCTTCCCGGCGCCGGAAAACCTGCCCCAGTTCGAGGCCGATCCGCGCTTTCAGGTTCTGGTCGGCTCGACCGAGGGTGAAACCATCCTCTCCACCAACAACAAGCAGGCCCCCTTTGACAACGTGAAGGTGCGCGAGGCGCTGGCCCATGCCATTGATCGCCAGGCCATCATCGATGGCGCCATGTTCGGCTATGGCACCCCGATCGGCACCCATTTCGCACCGCACAACCCGGCCTATGTGGATCTGACCGGCCAGTCCGCCTTTGATCCCGACAAGGCCAAGGCTCTGCTCGCCGAGGCGGGCCTGCCCGACGGGTTCGAGACCACCCTCCACCTGCCGCCGCCGTCTTATGCCCGCCGCGGCGGTGAGATCATCGCGGCCCAGCTGGCAAACGTCGGCATCAAGGCCGAGATCATCAATGTGGAATGGGCGCAATGGCTGGAGACCGTGTTCCGGGGCAAGACCTTTGGCCTGACCATCGTCAGCCATACCGAGCCGATGGACATCGGCATCTATGCCCGCCCCGAATACTATTTCCAGTATGACAACGCTGCCTTCCAGACGCTGATGACCGACCTCAACGGCACCACCGACCCGGATCAGCGCACCGCCATGCTGCAGCAGGCGCAAAAGATCATCGCCGATGACTATGTGAACGGCTACCTGTTCCAGCTGGCCGCCCTCAGCGTGGCCAAGGCGGACCTGCAGGGGCTTTGGGCCAATGCACCGACGCAGGCCACAGACCTGACCGCTGTCAGCTGGGCCAAGTAAGCCTGCCCAGTTGCCAAAACCGATAGGTCCAGCCCGGCTGAAACATCGCCCGGGCTGGACCCTGAAGGTTCCCGCTTCTAGCCTGACACCCGATGATACGTTACTCCCTGAAACGGCTGCTTTCGCTCTGCCTCAGCCTGGCCGTGGCCTCTGTCGTGATTTTTGCCGTGATCGAGATCGCCCCCGGCGATCCCGCCTCTTTCATGCTGGGAATCAACGCCCAGCCCGATACAGTCGCCGCCCTGCGCAGTGAGCTGGGGCTCGATCAATCGAAGCTGCAGCGCTACCTGACCTGGATCGGCGGCATGCTGAGCGGGGATTTCGGCACCTCCTATACCTATCGCACCCCGGTGTCCGAGATGATCGCGGATCGGCTCTGGGTGTCACTGCCGCTGGCCCTTTACGCGCTGGCCCTGTCGACGCTGATTGCCTTTCCCGCCGGGATCTATGCCGCCGCCCGCCGTGGCAAGCCCGGCGACATGGCGGTGATGGGCGCCACCCAGCTGGGGGTCGCGATCCCGAATTTCTGGTTCGCCATGCTGCTGGTGCTGGTCTTTGCCATCAACCTGCGCTGGTTCAGCGCCGGTGGCTTTGCGGGCTGGGAGGGTGGTCTTGGCACCGGCTTGAAATCCCTGACCCTGCCCGCCATCGCCCTGGCTTTGCCGCAGGCGGCGATCCTGGCACGGGTGATGCGCTCGGCCCTGTTGGATATCCTGGGTGAGGACTTCATGCGCACCGCCCGCGCCAAGGGGCTCAGCCGCAGGCAGGCCCTGTGGCGGCACGGGCTGCGCAATGCGCTGATCCCGGTGCTGACCATCATTGGGTTGCAGTTCTCCTTTCTCTTGGCCGGCGCCATCATCATCGAACAAGTATTCTACCTGCCCGGCCTGGGGCGGCTGGTGTTTCAGGCGATTTCCTCGCGCGATCTGATCGTGGTGGAATCGGTGGTGATGCTCCTGGTCTTTGCGGTGATCACGGTAAACTTCCTTGTCGATCTGGCCTATGCGCTGGTCGATCCCCGGCTGAGGAGCCGCACATGAGCCGCACCCTGTTTCTTGGCGCGATCCTATCCTCGCTGGTGATCCTGGCGGCGCTGCTGTCGTTCCTCTGGACGCCCTTTGACCACACGGCAATGAATATTCCCGAGAAGCTGCAGCGTCCCGGCGCCTTGCATTGGTTGGGCACCGATCATTTCGGGCGGGATATCTTTTCCATGATCATGGTCGGCGCGCGGACATCCTTGGCCGTTGCGCTGGTGGCCGTCGGTATCGGCATGGCCATCGGCATTCCGCTGGGCCTGACCGCAGCCGCCCGCAAGGGGTCCTGGCTCGATGAGTTGATCATGCGCGGCAACGATCTGGTCTTTGCCTTCCCCTCCCTGGTGATTGCGATCCTGATCACCGCGATCTTCGGTCCCGGTGCGATCAATGCGATCATCGCCATCGGCATCTTCAACATCCCCGTCTTTGCCCGTGTCACCCGCGGCGCCGCCCTGCCTCTGTGGCAGCGCGAGTTCATCCTGGCCGCCCAGGTGGCGGGCAAGGGCGCCGCGCGGATTTCGGCCGAGCATATCCTGCCCAATGTGGCCAACCTGCTGATCGTGCAGGGCACCATCCAGTTCAGCCTTGGTATCCTGGCCGAAGCCGGCCTCAGCTACGTGGGCCTTGGCGCCCAGCCGCCCACCCCCAGCTGGGGACGGATGCTGGCGGATGCGCAGACCATGGTGAGCCTGGCACCGCATCTGGCGATCATTCCCGGTTCGGCCATCGTGCTGACGGTGCTCGGCCTCAACCTGATGGGCGACGGGTTGCGCGACTGGCTGGATCCCAAGCTACGCGAGGGGCGCACATGAGCCGGCTTTCCTGTCTTGCTGATGTTTGCACTGGCTCAGCATCGCCGGGCCGCGCTCGACCCTCCCCCCGGGAGGGCGCTTCGCACCCACCCAGGCTCGGGCGCGCCCCTCGCCACGATGGATCGGAAGGGCACCGCGCATGAGCCTTCTTCAGATCAACGACCTGTCGCTGTCGATCGGCAGCCATCCGATCCTGAAGGGTGTCTCCCTGTCGGTCGCCGCCGGAGAAATCGTCGCTGTCACCGGCGAAAGCGGGTCTGGCAAGTCGATGACCGCCTTCTCGGTGATGCAGCTGTTGCCGGAACAGACCGCAACCAAGGGCCAGATCCTGCTGGAAGGCACCGACCTTCTGGCACAGGCCGAGGCACAGATGTGCGCCCTGCGCGGCCGCTCCATCGGCATGGTCTTTCAGGAGCCGATGACCGCGCTCAACCCGGTGAAAACCATCGGCGATCAGGTGATGGAAACCATCCTGATCCATGAGGCCATGCCCAGGGCAGAGGCCAAGGCGCGCGCGGCAGAAATGCTGGAACGGGTCGGCCTGCCTGCGGACCGCTTCCCGCTCAGCCGCTTTCCGCATGAGCTGTCGGGCGGTCAGCGCCAGCGGGTGGTGATCGCCATGGCCATCGCCCTGCGGCCCAGGCTGTTGATCGCGGATGAGCCGACCACTGCGCTGGACGTGACCACCCAGGCGCAGATCCTCGATCTGTTGAAGGACCTGGTACAAGAATTCGGCATGGGCCTGTTGATCATCACCCACGATCTGGCAGTGGTGGCGAATCTGGCCGACCGGATCACCGTCATGCGCCATGGCGAAGTGGTGGAAACCGGCGCAACGGACTGGCTGCTGAAGAACATGAGCCATCCCTACACGAAGATGCTGTTCGCCGCTTCGAACCACAAGGTCGCCCTGCCAGAAGCCCCGCCGCCGCAACCGCTGCTGCAGGTTCAGGGCGCGATACGGGACTATCGCTTGCCACGCGCCTCGCTGTTTGCGCCGCAAGAGCACTTCCGGGCCGTCAACGAGGTCTCCTTCACCCTGAACCGGGGCGAACGGCTGGGTCTGGTGGGCGAGTCCGGCTGCGGGAAATCGACCCTGACACGGGCCATTCTGGGACTGGAACCCTTGCAGGGCGGGCAGATCCTGCTGGACGGCGAAGCGGTCACCACCGACCGCACCCCGGACCAGCGCCGCAAGATGCAGGTGGTGTTTCAGGATCCCTTTGGCAGTTTCAACCCGCGCCACCGGGTCGAGCGGCTGATCACCGAACCCTTCTACAGCCTGCCCGATCCGCCCAGTGGCAGCGCCCGCGCAGATCTCATTGCCGAAACCCTGTCTGCCGTGGGGCTGAAACCCGATGATGCAGGCAAGTATATCCACCAGTTTTCCGGCGGACAGCGCCAGCGCATCGCCATCGCCCGCGCTCTGATCACCCGCCCCGAGCTGATCCTGTTTGACGAGGCGGTCTCGGCGCTGGATGTCTCGGTGCGCGCGCAGATCCTCGACCTGCTGGCAGAACTCTGCGAGGCCTATGCGCTCACCTACCTGTTCATCAGCCATGACCTGTCGGTGGTGCGCACCATCACCGACCGCTGCCTGGTGATGCAGAAAGGGCAAATCGTGGAGGCTGGCGCCACAGAGGAGGTCTTTAGCGCTCCAAGCCATCCCTATACGCAGTCCCTGATCGCTGCAGCCCCCGTGCTGCCGGAACTGGACCAGGGGGCCGCATGAGCCTGACACTCTCCCTGATCCTGCCGAAAGAGCACGCGGTTCTGACCAGTGTCCTCGCGTCCTATTTCGAGGAAACCGCCAGCAAGGCCCGCGTCGATCCCGGTGACAGGGCGCGGCAGATGCTGCACCGCAAGGATGTCACCGCCTTCTGGGTCGTGAAGGACAGCAAGAGGATCGGCTTTGCCCTGGTGCTGAACCTGCCAGACGACCGGCGCGAGCTGTCGGAGTTTTCGATCTTTGCGCCGCACCGCCGCCAGGGCCATGGGCAGGAGGCCGCCCGGGTGCTCTTGCAGGAGTTTCCCGGCTACTGGCGCATGGGCATTTCGGCGCAATCGCAATCGGCCCTTGCATTCTGGGGCACCTGCCTCAGCATTCTGCCGGGGATCATCGACCTGCGCCAAGGCGCGCCTTTCACAGAGTTTCAAAGCAGAAGCTACTCTTTCCAGATCGCCGACCCGACGATTGGCCCAACGACTGAGCAGACCACAGGATCCGAACATGACACAGAATAAGCCCCCCCGTTTCGACCCCAGCCTTTGTCTCATTGGCGGCCTCTGGCAACCGGCGGCCTCTGGCTCCACCCTGCCGCTGATCAACCCGTCCAATGGTGAAGAAATCTGCCAGATCGCACGGGGCGGGGCGGTCGATGTGGATGCCGCCGTCGCGGCGGCCAGGACGGCGCTGGATGGCGAGTGGGGCGCCATGAGTGCCCTGGAGCGCGGCCGCATTCTCAGCCGCCTTGGCCAGCTGGTCCTGGACTGCGTCGACGAGTTGGCCGCGCTCGAGGCCATGGATGTGGGCAAGCCGCTCACCCAGGCACGGGCCGATGTGGTGGCGCTGGCGCGCTATTGCGAGTTCTATGGCGGCGCCGCAGACAAGGTGCATGGGGAGACCATTCCCTATCTGGACGGCTACACGGTCTACACCCTGCGCGAACCCCATGGGGTGACCGGCCATATCGTGCCCTGGAACTATCCGATGCAGATCATCGGCCGCTCGGTTGGGGCGGCTCTGGCCATGGGCAATGCCTGTGTGCTGAAACCCGCCGAAGAGGCCTGCCTCACGGCGCTGACCTTTGCCCAGCTGGCACAGGATGCGGGTCTGCCGAAGGGGGCCTTGAACGTGGTGCCGGGGCTGGGGGCCGAAGCGGGCGCCGCTCTGTCTTCGCATCCGGGCATCGATCACATCTCCTTCACCGGATCGGTTGCCACCGGTGCCCTTGTTCAGCAGGCCGCAGGGAAGAACGTGGTACCGGTGACGCTGGAGCTGGGCGGGAAATCTCCGCAGCTGGTCTTTGACGACGCCGACCTAGAGGCCGCCCTGCCCTTCCTCGTCAATGCGGGGATCCAGAATGCAGGGCAAACCTGCTCGGCCTCTTCCCGTATTCTGGTGCAACGCGGTGTCTATGACGAGGTGAAGGCGCGCATGTCCACCGCCTATGAGGGCCTGACGGTTGGCCCGGCAGCCGACGATCTGCGCCTTGGCCCGCTGATCTCGGCCCGACAGAAGGAGGTCGTCGAAACCTTCCTGGCAAAGGGCGGGGATCTTCCGATTGCTGCCACGGGTCAGATCGTGAAAGGCGCGCCGGAGGCGGGCGCCTATGTGCGCCCCACGCTGTTTGCCGATGTGCCGCCCGATCACCTGCTGGCCCGGGACGAGATCTTTGGCCCGGTGCAGGTGCTGATCCCCTTTGATACCGAAGAAGAAGCCGTCGAAATCGCCAATTCCACCGAGTACGGGCTGGTCGCCAGCGTCTGGAGCCGGGATGGCGCACGTCAGATGCGGCTCGCGAAAAAGCTGCGCGCCGGTCAGGTCTTTCTCAACAATTATGGCGCAGGCGGCGGGGTGGAACTGCCCTTTGGCGGGGTCGGCAAATCCGGCCATGGCCGCGAAAAGGGCTTTGAGGCGCTTTACGGGTTTTCACAGCTGAAAACCGTTGCGGCCTATCACGGCTGACCCGCCAGTGGCCGCCACGGCATGAGGTTTTGCGCTGCGCCCTGCGCATCGCGAGGGGGCAGGCCGCGCCTTCGGCGCGGCCTGCCGGGCCCAAGGGGAGAGCGTGCATGTTCCATGCAGGTGATCCGCGCGGGAGCCCCCGGGCCTTGACAGGCTAGACGATGACTTCCATCCGGTCCTGCGCGCCGACACCAAAGACACGCTTATAGCGCGCGACCTCATCTGCTGGGCCCATCGCCTTTTCAGGATTGTCCGAGAGCTTCACAGTCGGGCGGCCATTGGCGCTGATCGCCTTGCAGACCAGCGAGAACGGCGCCAGCCTGTCACCTGGCACAAGTCCGCGGAAATCATTGGTGAGCAAGGTGCCCCAGCCGAAGGAGACCTTCACGCGCCCGGCGAACTGCGCGTGCAGCTCGGCGATCTTGTCCACATCAAGACCATCGGAGAAGATCACCCGCTTCTGTGTCGGATCTTCACCGCGCTCCTGCCACCAGTTGATCGCAACCTCGGCCCCCGCCGCCGGATCGCCACTGTCGATGCGGATACCCGTCCAGCCCGCGAGCCAGTCCGGCGCATGCTCCAGGAAGCCCTTGGTGCCATAGGTGTCGGGCAGGATGATGCGCAGGTTGCCCTCGTGCTCCTCGTGCCAGTCCGACAGCACATCATAGGGCGCGCGGGCAAGGTCTTCGTCCGTTTCGGCCAGGGCGGAATAGACCATGGGCAGCTCATGGGCATTGGTGCCGATCGCCTCGACCTCGCGCCGCATGGCGATGAGGCAGTTGGAGGTGCCGGTGAACTTTGTCCCGAGCCCCTCGATCATCGCCTGTACGCACCAGTCCTGCCAGAGAAACCCGTGCCGTCGCCGTGTGCCGAAATCCGCGATGGACAGACCGTCGATCTTGCGCAGGGCCTCGATCTTTTCCCAGACCCGCGTCATGGCGCGGGCATAGAGGACCTGCAACTCGAACCGTCCCATATCATTGAGAACCGCCCGGCTGCGCAACTCCATCAGAACCGCCAACGCGGGGATTTCCCATAGCATGACCTCGTGCCATTTGCCTTCGAAGGTCAGCTCATACTGGTCGCCCCGGCGTTCCAGGTGATAGGGCGGCAGGCGCATGCCCTCGAACCACTCCATGAAGTCCGGGCGGAACATCTGGCGTTTGCCATAGAAGGTATTGCCGCGCAAAAAGGTGCTTTCACCGCGCGACAGCGACAGGGACCGGATATGATCCAGCTGTTCGCGCAGCTCGCCCTCGTCGATCAGACGGGCAAGCGGCACATGGGACGATCGGTTGATCAGGGAAAAGGTCACTTGCGTGTCCGGCTTGCTGCGAAACACCGACTGACACATCAATAGCTTGTAGAAATCCGTATCGATCAGGGACCGGATGATCGGATCGATCTTCCATTTGTGATTGTAGACGCGGGTTGCAATATCCACCGGCAGCCTCGTTCCGTTGTTTCACATGGTGATAGGACAGGGCCGCCCGGGGCGCAAAGAAAATCAGCCCGCCCGCAACCGGCGCGCGCCCTGCCCGTGCGTCAGCAGAGCTTCGATCAGCTTGGGGCGATCTATGGGTTTGGTCAGAAATGCGTCCATGCCTGCCTCCAGGCAGTCGGCCTTGTCGGTATCAAAGGCATTGGCGGTCAAGGCAATGATCACCGGCTGTCGGATCGGCAAGGCACGGATCGCGCGGGTGGCCTCCAGGCCGTCCATCACCGGCATGCTCATATCCATCAGGATGATGTCAGGGTCAAAGGACTGGACACGGTCAACCGCAAGGGCCCCGTCAGCGGCGAACTCGATCCTGATCGGCGCCTCCTTGAGAAACTTCTGAACCAGAATCTGGTTGACCCGGTTGTCCTCTGCCACCAACAGGCGCATGCCGGTCAAGGCCTCTGCAACCGCGCCCTTGGCCGCTGCGCCCGCAGTGTCGGGCAGGACCGATCCCGCGTCCTGTTCCGCCTCGGCAAAGGGCAGGCAGACGGAAAAACAGGATCCCTTTCCGGGTTCGGAAACCACCCAGATCTTGCCGCCCATGGCCGTGGCCAGGCGGCGGCAGATGGCAAGTCCCAGCCCGGTGCCCCCGAACCGGCGGCTGATCGCCGCATCCGCCTGGGAGAAGCGCTCGAAAATCTTGCCCTGCATCTCCTTGCAGATCCCGATCCCGGTGTCTGTGACATGGAAGGTCAGATCGGCGCCATCATCGCGCTGCTGTGCCTCTAGCGTGACCGTCACCTGTCCGGCTTCGGTGAACTTGATCGCATTGCCGATCAGGTTGGTCAGGATCTGACCGAGCTTGCGATCATCGCCGCTCAGCAGATCCGGCACCGCACTGTCGCATTCAAAGGCCAGTTTCAGCCCCTTGGCATCGGCCTGTGACTGCAACAGAAGCATCGTGGTCTCGAAACACTGCCGGGGATTGAAATCGCTCGCATCGATGGAGACCTCGCCGGAATTCAGCTTGGAGAGGTCCAGAACGTCATTGATCAGATCCAGAAGCGTGCGTGCTGAACTGAGAATTGTCTCGGCATAAAGCCGTTGGTCGCCGTCCAGTTCGGTTTCTTCCAAAAGTTGCGCCATCCCGATGACGCCATTCATCGGCGTGCGGATTTCATGGCTCATTGTGGCCAGGAATTCCGACTTCGCCCGGGCGCCATCCTCGGCGGCGCGACGCGCTTGCTCCAAGGTGGCCGCATATGCCTTGGCCTCGGTAATGTCACGCTCCACCGCGATATAGGTGGTGACCTCGCCGGCATCGTCAAGCATCGGGACCTGGTTGGTTTCCAACCAGATTTCCTTGCCATCCTTGTGCCTGTTCAGGACCTGCACCCTGAAGGGAACTTTCTTCGTGCGGCCATCGACGATGGCGTTCAGGCTTTCGGGGTCCGTGTCCGGATGGTTCAGAAGATCGCCGGGTTCGCGTCCGATCGCCTCGTCTGCCCGCCAGCCGGTGATACGTGTGAAGGCATCATTCACCCAGATGATCTTGCCCGAGTTTTCGAGCAGCATCACACTGTCATTGGCATGCCGCGCCACCAGCGCCAATCGCTGTGTTTCCAACTGCTGCGCATAGAGACGCTGGTATGCTGTCTCCAGTTCCTGCCGCTGCAAAGCCTGAGCCAGAAGACTGCTGCGCGTGCGGTGAAAGTTGCGGGTGGAAAAGGTCAGCAGCCAGACAAGCGAGCCAAAGAAGACGCAGAGCCCGGCGATATGAAGCTGGGTATCCGCCGGGCTTGCGCCCAAGACCGGTCCACGGATCAGAATCACCACAACGGGCGTTGCCATGTAGATGATCAGCCTGAGCGACACGGCGATCCGGTGGAAGGGGAACAGCAGGCCGACATTGATGGCCGCACCGGTCAGCAAGGCCATCGAGAACAGCTGATCGTATTCCTCCGGTGCCTGCGATTGCCCAAAGGGAACAAGAGGTGCCCAAATCGGGGCCGTCGCCCCAATCCCGATGCCGATGGCATGAAGAACTGCCGTAACCGTGCTGATCCGGCGCACCCGGGCCTCGACTGTGGCATCACGGCGCAATTGCCAGCGCGCGCGACGCAGATACAGGCAATCCGCCAGATCCGTCGCGGTCACGGCCAGCAGGCTCAGAACCCCAACAAGCGGAGAGATCAGCACTGCCAGTGTCAGGGAAACCGCACAGCAAAACACCAGCCGCGTGCGGAACCCCTTGATGCGCCCTCTGGAATAGCGATCAAACAATCCTGCCGAACTGAATCTTCGGTAGTGGCTGGTCAGCGGCCCGTTGCCAGACATGCGCTGCTCGTTCATCGTCTATCCCTGCACGTGCACTTCGCCCTAGTGATAGACGAATGCCCCTTTATGAATCACTAAATCTCAGGCCTGGATCAGTTTCACACCCTTGGCCTGCATCTGCTCCAATGCCGATGCCAGAGATCCATCCATGTCGATCGCGCGACAGGCGGCAAGATCAACGCGCACATCAAACCCCAGTTGCGCCGCATCCAGCGCCGAATAGGCGACACAGAAATCCGTGGCCAAACCAACCAGGGTCAGATCCGTGATACCCCGGTTGCGCAGGTAACCTTCCAGCCCGGTCGGGGTCACCTTGTCATTCTCGAAAAAGGCCGAATAGCTGTCCACCGCGGCGCGAAACCCCTTACGGATGATGAGATCGCCATCCTGTCGCAGATCATCGCGAAAGGCGGCGCCCGTCGTGCCCTGCACGCAGTGATCCGGCCACAACACCTGCGCCCCATAGGCCAAGTCCACAAGATCGAAGGGCGCCTTTCCCGGATGGCTTGTCGCAAAAGAGGAATGCCCCGCCGGATGCCAGTCCTGGGTCAGGATCACCGCATCGTGGTGCTCCATCATGGCGTTGATCGGCTGCACGACCTCTTCTCCGCCTGGGACGGCAAGCGCCCCGCCTGCACAGAAATCGTTTTGCACATCAATTACGATCAGGGCCGTGGCCATAAGAACCTCCTGTTCCATCTTTTCAACGGGTAGGATGCAGCTGTCGTCGGGTCAATGACAAGAACGCGCCTGCCGGGCAGAGTTGTCACGGTCCCAGCGCGACAAATTTGCGCGCAGCAAAGCCAGGAAGACGCAAGGCGCGACCTTGCGGGAATTTCCCAACCTGGTGTAAAGGGCTGACCATGTACACGATCGCTGCCCTGTATCACTTCACCCAATTCCCCGACCCTGCCGCCCTGCGGGAGCCGCTGCTGGCGCTGTGCCGCGCGCAGGATGTCAAAGGATCTTTGCTGCTGGCGCGAGAAGGCATCAACGGCACGATCGCCGGCCCCCGCGCCGGGATCGATGCGGTTCTGGCCCATATCCGCAACCTGCCCGGATGCAGCGAGCTGGAATGGAAAGAGGCCACTGCCGAGCAGGCTCCCTTTGGCCGCATGAAAGTGCGCCTGAAAAAAGAGATCGTCACCATGGGCCAGCCGGACGTGGACCCGAAGGCCCGCGTCGGCAACTACGTCGAACCCGAGGACTGGAACGACCTGATCCGTGCCGACGATGTGGTGGTGATCGACACCCGCAACGACTACGAGGTGGCCATCGGCACCTTTGAGGGCGCGGTGGATCCCAAGACCGAAAGTTTCCGCGAATTCCCCGCCTGGTGGGAAGCCAACAAGGAGCGGTTTCACAACAAGCGTATCGCCATGTTCTGCACCGGCGGCATCCGTTGCGAGAAATCGACCAACTACCTTCTGGGGCAGGGCGTTCCGGAGGTCTACCACCTCAAGGGCGGGATCCTGCGCTACCTTGAAGAGGTGCCGCAGGAAGACAGCAGTTGGCAGGGGGAATGCTTTGTCTTCGACAACCGCGTCTCCGTTGGACATGGGCTGAAGGAAGGTCCCCACGAACTGTGCCACGGATGCAGACGCCCGCTAGTACCCGAAGACAAGCTGCGAGAGGAATACGAGGCAGGTGTCTCTTGCCACCTTTGCATTTCCGAAACATCCGAAGCAGACAAGGCCCGGTTCCGCGAACGGCAGAAACAGATGAAGCTCGCCCGCGCGCGGGGAGAAGATCATCTCGGCGCAATAGCCCTTTAGCACCGAAGGCTGCCCCTGCGGAAACTTCCGCCAATAAGGGGATTATAGTTTCACCTTGACACCTAAAAGTGGAAATTTGAACTTGCATTTTCCGCTCTTCTTTTTCATTTTCTTTCATTGAGTGACGTACGAAGGCCAGCACACGACATATTTAGGTCTAACGCTGGAGAGGGCGCCATTGTGGCGCATTTAGTTTTTGCCTTTGATAGAGGTGCCATTTATGCCTGACAGCGCGACCGAGCTACAGAACCGCCCGGAAGAAGCCGCCAACATCAGACTGGGAAGGGTCTCCATTCCCGGTCTGTTTCGCGACCTGCCCGAGGCGGTTATCGTGGCCGACGAGGAGCGCGAAATCGTCTGGGCGAACAATGCGGCACTGGCCATGTTTGGCTATACGATCGATCAGCTGATCGGGCAGAGCACCGAAATCCTCTACCCGAACAAAGACGCCTTTCAGGAGGCCGGCACCGCCCATTTCAACAAGACCGGCTCGGCGACAGATCACAACTACGAAGCCAACTATCTACGGGCTAACGGCAAGGTGTTTCTGGGCGAAACCACTGGCGGCCCGATGCGGGGTGCCAACGGGGAGGTGCTGGGCTATTTCGGGATCACCCGCGACATTTCGAAAACCCGCGCGTTCGAGGAACTGCTGGCGAACCTCTATCGCGTCTCTTCCGATCAAAGCCTGGATACCGCACAGAAGATCGATGAGATCCTGAAGATGGGCTGCGCCCATTTCCAGACCGATTCCGCGCTGGTGAGCTGGGTGCGGGGCGAGACCTATACCGTTCTTTACAGCCATTCTGAGATTGCCGAAATCGAACGTGGCAGCGTTTTCAAGATTGCGGATTGCTGCTGCGCCAGGGCGCTGGAAACCAACGGACCGGTCGCCTGCAACTCTTCTCAAGACAATGCCTGTGGCCCCCATCCCTGCTACAGTCTGTTTGTACTGGAAACCTACATCGGAGTGCCGCTGATCGTGGACGGCACATTGTTCGGAACGGTGAATTTCACCTCATCCGAAACAAGGGCACCGTTTGAAAGCAGCGACTTGGAACTGATCAAGATGTTCGCGGCCTGGATTTCCCAGCAATTGAGCATTGAAAAGGAAATCAACGGGCTGCCGGATCTGTCGTAACAGAACCGCGGGGGCCAGGCAGCCCCGGCTGCAGCACCTGATCCTTGCCCGAGAGCCTTTGGGCCACCTTTTGGCAGCTGTTCCTCGCCGCCGACACGGATACCGTAGGCGTACCAAAGGCGTTCGACCCAATTCGTTCAGCCTGGGCGTTCGAACGGCAGGCAAGGGCGCGCGAGAGAGACACCGGGAAACACCAGAGATGGCCCGCACCAAGGCCGACACTGTGTGATCCCACACTGCGGTTCCGCAACCCCGAGAACAAACGCCCAGGGCTGCGCAACTCCAGAACGGCTCAGAAGTCGAGGTTTTCGACGCTCAGCGCGTTCTTCTGGATGAATTCGCGGCGCGGTTCGACCACGTCGCCCATCAGCTTGGTGAACAGATCATCGGCTTCAGCCATGTCATCCACATGCACCTGCAGCAGGGTGCGGGCATCCGGGTCTAGGGTGGTTTCCCACAGCTGATCGGGGTTCATTTCACCCAGTCCCTTGTAGCGCTGCAGCGACAGGCCCTTTTCGCCCTCTTCCAGGATCGCCTGCAAGAGCCCCAGCGGCCCGTGGATCAACTGGCTGCGGTCCTTGCGCACCAGGGTCGCGGTCTGCCCGTAGATGTCCTGCAGGCTTTTGGTGAAGCTGCCGGTCTTGCGTGCCTCGCCCGAACGCAGCATCGGCCCATCCAGCGTGCGCACCTCTTCGACGCCGCGCAGGATCCGGGCCAGGCGAATGCCGTGATCCTGGGTGATCCGGCCCTGCCAGCCACGTTCATACTCCAGCGCGATCAGGTCCAGACGCGCGGCCACGCGATCTGCAACACCTTGAAGATCCGCATCCACCGCACCGGGGACAAAGGCGCCTGCCACGGCGGCCTGTTCCAGAATGTGGCGGGGATAATGGGTCGGGAAGGCATCCAGCACTCGTTTCAGCTGGCGCGCCTCATCGACCACGCGGGTCAGATCCTGGCCAGTGATTTCCTCACCGGATCCCAGCCGCAGCACCGCGCCTTCGACGCCCTGATGGATCAGGTAGTCATCCAGCGCCGCCTGGTCTTTCAGGTAGACCTCGGATTTGCCGCGCGCCACTTTGTAAAGCGGCGGCTGGGCGATGTAGAGATACCCGCCTTCGATCAGTTCCGGCATCTGCCGGTAGAAGAAGGTGAGCAGCAGCGTCCGGATATGCGCACCGTCCACGTCCGCATCGGTCATGATCACGATCTTGTGGTAGCGCAGCTTGGAGATGTCGAACTCATCCCGGCCGATGCCGGTGCCAAGCGCCATCACCAGGTTGCCGATCTCCTGGCTTCCCAGCATCCGGTCAAAGCGCGCGCGCTCCACGTTCAGGATCTTACCGCGCAGGGGCAGGATGGCCTGGGTCTGGCGGTCACGGCCGGTCTGGGCGGACCCACCCGCCGAGTCACCCTCCACCAGGAAGACTTCGGTCTTGGAGGGATCCTTTTCCGAGCAGTCCTTCAGCTTACCGGCCAGGAAGTTCACATCCATCGCCGTCTTGCGCCGGGTCAGTTCGCGCGCCTTGCGGGCCGCCTCGCGGGCCAAGGCGGCCTCGATGATCTTGCCGACGATCTCCTTGGCCTGGTTCGGGTTTTCCTCGAACCATTCGGCCAGTTTCTCGTTCACCAGGCTTTCCACCACCGGGCGCACCTCGGAGGAGACCAGCTTGTCCTTGGTCTGGGAGGAGAACTTCGGATCCGGCACCTTGACCGACAGAACGCAGGTCAGACCTTCGCGCGCATCATCCCCGGTGAAAGAGACCTTCTCTTTCTTGGCGATGCCCGAAGACTGCGCGTAGTTGTTGATGGTCCGCGTCAGCGCTCCGCGGAAGCCCGCCACATGGGTGCCGCCGTCGCGCTGGGGAATGTTGTTGGTAAAGGGCAGCACGGTTTCGTGGTAGCTGTCGTTCCACCACATCGCCACCTCGACCCCGATATCGTCCTTTTCACCGGTGATGTAGATCGGCGCATCCATGACCGGGCTTTTGGAACGGTCGAGATACTTGACGAACTCCTTGACGCCGCCCTCGTAGAACAGCTCGGTCTCAAGCCGTTCCGCCGGACGTTCATCGACCAGGATGATCCGCACGCCGGAATTCAGGAAAGCCAGTTCCCGCAGGCGTTTTTCCAGCGTTTCGAACGAGTATTCGAGGTTGGAAAAGGTATCGGTCGAGGCCAGGAAGCGCACTTCGGTACCGGTGCGATCGCCGCAATCGCCCACGACCTCCAGATGTTTCGCCGTGTCGCCACGCTCGAACCGGGCGATATGTTCCTTGCCGTTGCGCCAGATGCGCAGTTCCAGCCAGTCCGACAGCGCGTTCACAACGGAAACCCCCACCCCGTGCAGACCGCCGGACACCTTGTAGGAGTTGCTGTCGAATTTGCCTCCCGCGTGCAGCTGGGTCATGATGACCTCGGCTGCCGAGACGCCTTCTTCGGGGTGGATGTCCACCGGAATCCCGCGCCCGTTGTCGCTGACAGAGACGCTGGAATCCGGGTGGATTTTCACGGTCACGGCATCGGCATGGCCCGCCAGCGCCTCGTCGATGCCGTTATCGACGACCTCATAGACCATATGGTGCAGGCCAGATCCATCATCGGTATCGCCGATATACATGCCGGGGCGCTTGCGAACCGCCTCCAAGCCTTTGAGAACCTTGATGGAATCCGCACCATATTCGTTGGGGGCGTGCTCGTTTCCGGACATTCGCGCGTTCCTGTTTTTGCTTTCGGATTTTATACGCAGTCCGGGGGGGAATGTCACGCGCAGGCGCCTTTTTTTCTTTGACGATTCAAGCCGCTTTTGCACCCAGACCGGCGACTTTTTGCAACCAGCCTTCAACCTTCTTGCCGCCCGCATCCGTGGCCGGTGCAAAGGAGGAGAACCGGGTGGGTTTCACCCCTACAAAACCCAGGATCTGGCGGCTGATGATCTTCTTGATCGCATTGCTGTACATCAGTCGCAGCAACAGCGGCGGCGTATCCGAGGTGAGCAGCACGCGGGCCGTCTTGCCGGTCAGCATGGGTGCCGGCACACCGAACATATTGGGATTGCGGGTGTCAAAGGTCCGCCCGGGCAAAAGGGCACGATCAAAGATGCCCTTCAGCTTTGCCGGGATCGCCCCCCACCACAGCGGCGTTGCCACCACCACATGATCAGCCCACTCCAGATCTGCAAGGAAGGCCTCCAGATCGGGCTCCAGCGGCTTGGGATTGCTGTAACCGCCCTGCCCGTAGTCCATGTCAAACTCCATGGCAGAGATATCGTGATAGCGCACCGCATGCCCCTTGGCCTTGGCCGAGGACGCATAGGCATCGCACAGGGATTTCGACAGCGAGCTGTCGCCGGGGTGACCGTTCAGGATGATGATTTTCTTGGTGGACATTTGACACTTCCTACAACTAAATTGACCTTGGTCACTTTAATGACTCACAAAATGACCCTGGTCAATATTTAAATTGACCGAGGTCAAAATAATTTTGCAAGGACGGCTGATGTCAAGACAACCGCAGAAACGACGCCTCGAAACCCGCGCCAAACTCCTGGAGGTCACCTCCGCTCTGGTCGCCTCAGAAGGCTACAGCGGCCTCAAGGTCGAAGACGTGGTGAAACGTGCAGGCGTGGCCAAGGGGACCTTGTTCTCCCACTTCCGTGACAAGGACGGGCTGCTGGCTGTTCTGATCGGCGCCGAGGTGATGCGCTTTCTCGACGAAATGGAGGCGGAAGGCACCCCGGACAGCCGCGAGGCGCTGTTGCAGCGGCTTGCGCCGCTTCTGGACTATATCGCCGGGGATCGGGTGATCTTTGACCTCTTGCTGCGCTATTCGGGCTCGACCGGTACCGAAACGGATGAGGTCATCACCGAAAGCTTCTACCGGCAGATCGGCATCTGGGCGGCATGGATCGAGGCACTGCAAAAGGCCGGAGAGGTACGCAGCGATTGTGCGCCAGATTTCCTCGCCGAGGGCATTCAGGCCTTCCTCAATCAGGTGATCGCCATCTGGTTCTGCATGTCCAGCCCCAATACCGCGACCCCGCTTGAGGCGCTGCGTCCGTTCCTAGAGGCCTGGCTGGCACCCCCCGCCTGATCGCCGCTGTCACGAGAAGGGGATGATCAGCCCGACACAGATCAGCAAGACGCCAGAGATCGTATTGACGCGTTTGAGCGCCCGGGGCGACGACAGAAGCGCGCGCACCCGATGTACCAGTGCGGCCAGCGCCAGGTTGCCAATTAGCGGCACCATGAACGACAGGGTGACAATCGCCAGCACATCGATCCAGGTGACCGCCGAAAGATCAAAGAACCCCGGCAACAGCCCCATGTAGAACAGGATCGCCTTGGGATTGCCCAGGATCACCGCGATCCCGGCCATGAAGCCCGCCCAGGTGCCAGGCCGCAACAGGGCGCTGTTCTCCCGGATACGCACGCCCGCGTGCCGGATCAGGGTGATCCCCATGAACAGAAACATCAGGCAGGCAATCCAGCGCAGCGCGGTCATGATCCCTGCAAATTCCGAGACCAGCCAGGACATGCCCGCCACCGCCACCAGCGGCCATAGGATATCGCCACAGGCCACCCCCAGCGCCAGCGGCCACGCCGCGTGAAAACCGCCCGACACCGCCCGCGCCAATAGCGCAAGCCAGACCGGTCCCGGCGTCAGAAACAGCACGAACAGCGCGCCTGCATAAAGCACCAGATCCCAGGGCGTGAGGCTCATGACCGGCTCTCGATGACCGAGCCATCGCCCGTATCGGTGATTTCAAACATCTGGGCGCGGGCATCCATCTCTGCAAACAGCTCTGCCTCGGTGCCGGTCATCCAGGCCTGTGCGCCAAGGGCGCAGATCTCGTCGTAAAGGGCCGCGCGGCGGGCAGCATCCAGATGGGCGGCGACCTCGTCCAGCAGCACGATGGGCGGCGCCCCCTCGCGGGCGGACAGGGCACGGGCATTGGCCAGGATCAACGAGACCAGCAGCGCCTTCTGCTCGCCGGTGGAACAATCGCGGGCCGGAACCCCCTTGGCGGCATAGGTGCCGATCAGATCGGTGCGATGCGGCCCAACCAGCGTGCGCCCCGCCGCCAGATCGCGGAACCGGCTTTCCGCCAGTGCCTCGCGCAGGTCATCCTCGGTATCGGGCATGCTGCCTTCGCTCTGGATCAGCTCCAGTTCTGCCACGGGAAAGGCGGTTTCGGCCTGTCCCTGCGCCTCTTGTAGCAATCCGACCGCGGCGATACGGGCCGCATTGATCCGGTGTCCTGCCTCGGCCATCTGGCGCTCCAGCACCTTGTACCAGGCCGGATCGCGGTTCTGATCCTTCAGCAGGCGGTTGCGTTCGCGCATCGCCTTTTCGTAAGAGAGCGTCGCCTCGGCATGGCCGGGATCAAAGCTGAGCACGATGCGGTCCAGAAACCGGCGGCGCCCCTCCGCCGCCTCGATCCAGAGCCGGTCCATCGCCGGGATCAGCCAGACCACCCGGCAGATCTGCCCCAGCACGATCTGATTGGAAGCCTTGTTGTCGATCCTGACCTGCCGGGCATTGCCGCCCTCGGACCAGGTTTCCACCTCATAGGCCTGATCCGGCGCCCGCAGCACCGCCTTCAGCTTCCACCCCAGCGCCTCGGGGCGGCGGGTCATCTCGGCGGCACTGGCACGGCGCAGGCCACGACCCGGGGAAAATAGCGACACCGCCTCCAGGATATTGGTCTTGCCCGCCCCATTGGGACCGAACAGCGCCACCGGCCGCCCGTCCAAATGCAATTCCGCCCGCAGATGCGAGCGGAAGTGGGACATGGTCAACTCTGTCAGGGCAAGCACTTAGGGCGCCCCTTTCCTGGTGTTGAGTGAGTCGCTGCGCGCGTCAGACCCGCATCGGCATGACGACATAGACGGCGCTTTCGTCACTGCCTTCACGCATCAGGGTCGGATCGCCGGAGGAGTTGAACATGAAGACAGCGTTTTCACGGTCCACCTGGCTGGCGATCTCCAAGAGATACTTGGCGTTAAAGCCGATCTCGAGACGTTCATCACTATAGGCCACGGCCAGCTCTTCCTCGGCGGCACCGCTGTCGGGCGCGTTGACCGACAGGGTCAGACGGTCTTCTTCCAGCTGCAGCTTCACCGCGCGCGAACGTTCCGAGGACACGGTTGCAACCCGGTCCACCGCCTTGGCGAATTCTGCCGCATCCACTTCCAGGCGGCGGGTGTTGCCCATGGGAATGACGCGTGTGTAGTCGGGGAAGGTGCCGTCGATCACCTTGGAGGTGAGGGTGATATTCGGCGTGGCAAAGCGCACCTTGGTTTCCGAGACCGAGACCGCGATGTCCATCTCGTCATCGTCCAGCAGCTTGCGCAGCTCGCCCACGGTCTTGCGCGGCACGATCACGCCCGGCATATCCTCGGCGCCCATCGGCAGCGGCGCATCGATCCGCGCCAGGCGGTGACCGTCGGTCGCCACACAGCGCAGCGCCTTGCCGCCCTCGGGGCTGTCGGCCACATGCATGTAGACACCGTTGAGGTAATAGCGGGTTTCCTCGGTCGAAATCGCAAATTTCGACTTGTCGAACAGGCGCCGCAGCATGGCTGCATTGGCGGTGAAATTCGAGTGATACTCGGAGGAGGCCATCACCGGGAAATCCTCGCGCGGCAGGGTCGCCAGCGAGAAGTTCGAGCGGCCCGCCTCGACCGTCAGGCGGCCAGTTGCGGCATCGGCGGTCAGCGTGACCAGCGCGCCATCGGGCAGCTTGCGCACGATTTCATGCAGGGTGGTGGCGGCAACCGTGGTGGCGCCGGCACGTTCCACCTGCGCGGGGGCTTTATCCACGACTTCGATATCAAGGTCCGTGGCGCGGAACTGGGCGGTGTCACCCTCAGCCTCGATCAGCACATTGGCGAGGATCGGAATGGTGTTGCGACGCTCCACAACCGACTGTGCCTGCGCCACAGCCTTGAGAAGCGTGCCACGTTCGATGCTGATCTTCATGTCCCTTGTCCTCTTTGTCTTGCCTCAGGCAATGGCCGGGACCAGCAAATTAGCGTGTTACCCCTGCCATACAAGGCTTTTTATCGAGTTCTCCAAGGGAAAGCCGGTAGCGTCAAGGGGCCATTGGCCCAAGCGCCGCAAAACGGAGGGCAGCGTTGCCTGCAGACACGCGCAGATTGCCCCGCGCATGCAAAAAGACCCCGGTCGATCCGGGGCCTTATCGCTGTTTCCAATGCTGCAGAGGCTTACGCTTCCAGCGCCCGGCGCAGCATTTCCACGTCCTCGGCGATCTGCCCGTCGGAGGTCTTCAGCTCTTCGATCCGCTTGACGCCATGCATCACGGTGGTGTGGTCGCGCCCGCCGAACCGGCGGCCGATTTCCGGCAGCGATCGGCTGGTCAGCTGCTTGCACAGATACATCGCCACCTGGCGCGGACGCGCATAGGAGCGCAGGCGTTTCGGGCCGATGATGTCGGACATGCGGATGTTGTAGTATTCCGATACCTTGCGCTGGATCTCCTCGACGGTGATCTTGCGCTCGGAGGCACGCAGAACATCCGCCAGACAATCCTGGGTCAGATCCATGTCGATCTCGCGCCCCACGAGCGAGGCGAAGGCAAAGAGCCGCGTCAGGGCGCCTTCGAGAACGCGCACGTTGGTGGAAATGCGATGGGCCAGGAATTCCAGCACGCCATCGGCGATTTCCAGATCGGGATAGGTTTCGCGGTGCTGCTGCACCTTGGTCTGCAGGATGCCGAGACGCAGCTCGTAATCGGTGGGGTGCAGATCGACCACCAGACCGCACTGCAGGCGTGATTTCACCCGGTCCTCGAGATCCTTGATTTCACCCGGAGCGCGATCCGCAGAGATGATGATCTGCTTGTTCTGATCGACCAAGGCGTTGAAGGTGTGGAAGAATTCTTCCTGTGTGGAGTCCTTGCCGGCGATGAACTGGACGTCATCCACCATCAGCACATCGACCGAACGGAACAGGTGCTTGAAGTCCATCATCTTGCGCTCGCGCAGGGCCTGCACGAAGCGGTACATGAACTGTTCCGCCGACAGGTACAGCACGTTCAGATGCGGATTCTGCTCTTTCAACTCCCAGGCGATGGCATGCATTAGGTGGGTCTTACCCAGGCCGACACCGCCATACAGCACCAGCGGGTTGAAGGTGACCGGGCCGCCTTCGGCCACGCGCCGCGCGGCGGCATGGGCCAGTTCGTTCGGCTTGCCGACCACAAAGCTGTCAAAGGTGAAGCGCGGGTCCAGCGGTGCAGCCTGGATCATATCCGACCCGTCGCGCGAACCAGCAGAAGGCGACACCATCGCAGGCGCATCGGAAGCAGCACGCGCAGCCGCGCCCTGCTCTACTGCCTCATCCCTGTCGGCCAGTTCCGCAAAGGGTTCGGCCACGTGTTCGACCTGGCGAACCGGGCGCACGGGCGAATTGGCAGGCACCTTGAAGGCAAGCCGCTGCACCGGTTCCCCTGACAGGGTCAGCTCATGCAGGATAAGATCGGCAAAGTTCTGGCTGACGTAATTTCCCATGAAATTTGTCGGCACATGGAATACCGCGACACCTTCCTCGACAACGCTGAATTCAAGCGGTTCGATCCAGGTGGTGAAGTTGTTTTGGCCGACCGTCTTGAGCAGTCGTTTTCTGAGCTGTCCCCATTTTTCTTCCGTCATGCTGCGCCTCGTGCATCCCCAATAGCAGCGGCCCTTGTTCGACCTATCATTTCATCAAGCCCCCTTTTAGGAGGCACGTTCACACACAGGCATATTGGTGCGTACCAGCAGAACCAGCCGCAGAACCCGAAGCGGGCGGTAGAGATCGCGTCGCAACGCAACATCCTTCGACCGCCGCACCACACGCGTTTAGTCGATATGCACCAATGTCAAAACAGGACTACGTGCCGGACTATCCGGCACAGCTCTAGGATCGGATCACGCTGCCATTTGGCGCAGTTTTCCGAACACTCAGGAATGATCTTAATGCCCGTTAAGATCATCGCGAGCAGCCTGTCCCCCAGCGAGTGAATCGCTGAAACAGTGGTAGCAACTTGTGAGGGGAAGCGGCAACGAAACTATGATATTGACTCGCGCTTTCATCGCAAAGAATCTCTCGCAACTGCAGCACTGGCTCAACATGAGATCAAAAAAGAAAGGCGCCGCGAAACGCGACGCCTTTGCAGGAAACCCAAAGCGGGAAATTCCCAATATTCTTAAGAATCAGCCCAGCGCTTTGACGCGGGCCGCCAGGCGCGAGATTTTGCGCGAGGCGGTGTTCTTGTGGTAAACGCCTTTGGTCACACCGCGCATCAGTTCCGGCTGAGCGGCGCGCAGGGCTGCGGTTGCGGCTTCCTTGTCGCCGGATGCGATTGCTTCTTCGACTTTACGCAGGAAGGTGCGGATGCGCGAACGACGGGCTTTGTTGACGGCAAAGCGTTTCTCGTTCTGACGGGCGCGCTTTTTTGCCTGGGGCGAATTTGCCATGATGTCTGACCTTTGTATCGGGTTCGTGTTGTTCAATGGGCGCAATGCCAGCCGGACCCGGATCAGTTCACCGGTGTGATTCTAGCCTAGGCGGGCTGCACGCGCATGTATGACGGCGGTCTATACAGAGATGGCTCCTCCTTGGCAAGGCCAATGGAAACGGCATCCCGTCACGAAAAAGGGCAGGTCCGGCCTGCCCTTTCCTATTCGATATGCCCGCGTGCGGATTACTTGTCGCGGAACTGCGCTTCGCGCTTTTCCAGGAAGGCGGCCATGCCTTCCTTCTGGTCTTCGGTGGCAAACATCGAGTGAAACACCCGACGCTCAAACAGCATGCCTTCGCTCAGCGGCATCTCGTAAGAGCGGTTCACGGTTTCCTTGACGGCCATCGCGGTCAGCAGGGATTTCTCGGCGATCTTCTGCGCCGCGCCCATGGCCTCTTCCATCAGCTTCTTGGCCGGAACCACGCGCGACACCAGCCCGGCGCGCTCAGCCTCTTCGGCGCTCATGAAGCGACCGGTGAGGTTCATGTCCATGGATTTGGATTTGCCCACGAAACGGGTCAGACGCTGGGTGCCGCCGATCCCGGCGATGACGCCCAGATTGATCTCGGGCTGGCCGAACTTGGCGCTATCCGCCGCGATGATGAAATCGCAGAGCATCGCCAACTCGCAGCCACCGCCCAGCGCATAGCCGGACACGGCCGCGATGATCGGCTTGCGGATGGCCTCGATGCGATCATTCACGAAGGCGAAGAGATTGGTCGAGAACACCTCAGTGAAGCTCATCTCCGACATCTCCTTGATGTCGGCGCCCGCGGCAAATGCCTTCTCGGATCCGGTCAGAACGATGCAGCGCACCTTGTCGCTGGCGTCGGCTTCATCCAGGGCGGCGCAGAGTTCGGTCAGCAGCTCTTGATTGAGCGCGTTCAACGCTTCGGGTCGGTTCAGCTTGATGAGGCAAACGTGGTCCTTCACTTCGACGTTGATCGTCTCATAGGCCATGGGTATCGCTTTCAGTTGTTCCGTTCAGAAACGAGTCATTATCACGAGACACATCTCGTTCAAGCTATCTTTGGCACTTGCCACAGTAGAAAGACGATCGCCCCGATTGGGTGATTCTCGCAATGGTTCCGTTGCATCCCTCGCGCCTGCACGGCTCCCCCTCGCGGCCGTAGGCATCAAATGTGTGCTGGAAATATCCAAGCTCTCCATTGGCTTGGCGAAAATCCTTGAGCGAGGAGCCGCCTGCCCGGATAGCATCCTCCAGCACGGTGCGGATGATCGGCACCAAAGCGGCCACCCGTGGCGCGGCAATCTGCCCTGCCTTCCTTTTGGGCGAAATCCCGGCCCGGAACAGGGCCTCGCAGACGTAGATATTGCCAAGACCCGCGATGATTCCCTGATCCAGCAGCGCCGATTTCACCGGCGTGTTGCGGCCCTTGAAGGCGGCGATCAGGTGATCTTCGTGGAAATCATTGCCCAGGGGTTCCGGCCCCAGCACCGACAAGAGCTTGTGCTGTTCGGCCGTCGCCGTCTCCAGAAGATCCATCGCCCCGAAGCGGCGCGGGTCGTTGAAGGTGATGCGGGCGCCATTGTCCATGTCCAGCACCACATGGTCATGTTTCTGTGCCTGCGGGTGGTCGTGCACGAACTGCCCCAGGGGATCGCCCGAGACCGTCATCCGCCCCGACATGCCAAGATGCACCAGCAGGGTTTCCCCCGTATCGAGATCCGCCAGGATGTATTTCGACCGCCGCCTGAGCGCGTTGACCCGCGCGCCGGTCAGCCGCTCGGCCATGCGATCGGGGAAGGGCCAGCGCAGATCCGGGCGGTTCACCGCGGCCCGCGCGATCACCGCGCCCTCCATCGCAGGCGCCAAACCGCGGCGTACCGTCTCGACCTCTGGCAATTCTGGCATTACATCGCTCCTGACACCCTATAGACGCATGTTTGGCCCATGGGCCGCATTGTGCCCACCCTTAAGCGCCCTATAACTGGGGCGAAGCAACGAAAACGGCAAGCCGCATGAGCGATACACAGGATAGAACCACCCATTTCGGGTTCGAAACCGTTCCCGAGCGGGAAAAGGCGGGTCGCGTGCAGGGTGTATTCAACTCTGTTGCCTCGAAATACGACGTGATGAACGATGTGATGAGCGTCGGCATCCACCGCATCTGGAAAGATGCGATGATGGACTGGCTGGCGCCGCGCCCCGGTCAGCGCCTTCTGGATGTGGCGGGCGGCACCGGCGATATCTCCTTTCGGTTCCTGAAACGTGCCGGATCCGGCCATTCGACCGTGCTGGACCTGACCCGGCCGATGCTGGAAGAAGGCCGCCTGCGCGCCGAAGCCGCCCAGATGGCCGACAGCCTGGATTGGGTCACCGGCGATGCCATGGCGCTGCCGTTCAAGGACAATACCTTCGACGTCTACACGATCTCCTTTGGCATTCGGAACGTCACCCGCCCGCAAAAGGCGCTGGAAGAGGCCTACCGCGTGCTGAAACCGGGTGGCCGCCTGATGGTACTGGAGTTCTCGCAGCTCCCCAATGACGGGATGCAGAAGCTCTATGACCTTTACAGCTTCAACGTGATCCCGCGCATGGGCAAGCTGATCGCCAATGACTATGACAGCTACCAGTATCTGGTGGAATCGATCCGCAAGTTCCCCGATCAGGAGACCTTCCTGCAGATGGTCAAGGACGCGGGCTTTGCCAATGCCAAGTATCGCAACCTGTCGATGGGCATCGCCGCGCTGCACTCCGGCTGGAAGATCTGAGCCATGCGCGGCCCCCATAACATCATCCGCCTGATCCGCACCGGCGCCACGCTGGAGCGCACCGGCGCCATGAACGTGGTGCTGGATGCCTTCGAGGCCCCCAAACCCCTGCGCATTCTGGCCCATACCCTTGGCTGGCCGTTCAAATGGCTGGGCTACAAGGGCGACACCAAGATGCCGCCCGCCACCCGCGCCCTCACCGCGCTGGGACCGGCCTACATCAAGTTCGGACAGGTGCTGTCCACCCGCCCCGATGTGGTGGGCGACGATCTGGCCCAGCAGCTGCGCGTGCTGCAGGACAAGCTGCCCCCCTTCCCGCGCGAAGCCGCCATGGCAGAAGTGGCAAAGGAGTTGGGTCGCCCGGTGGATGAGGTCTTTTCCGAATTCAGCGAACCCATCGCCGCGGCCTCCATCGCGCAGGTGCACCGGGCACGCCTTGCCGATACCGGCGAATATGTCGCCGTAAAGGTGCTGCGCCCCGGCATTGAGCGCGCCTTCAAGAAGGACGTGGATGCCTTCTATTTCGCGGCCCGGATCGTGGACCTCTTTGCCCCCGGCGCACGGCGCCTGCGCCCCATCGACGTGATCGAACATTTCGACGGCGTGGTGCAGGGCGAGCTCGACCTGCGCCTGGAAAGCGCCGCCGCCTCGGAATTTGCCGCCAATACCGGCCAGGACGAAGGCTTCACCCTGCCGCAGGTACAGTGGAATCATTCGGCACGCCGGGTGATGACGCTGGGCTGGGCCGATGGGGTGCCGCTGGGTGACAATGACGCCATCGATGCCGCAGGCCACAACCGGCAGGAGCTGGGCGCGCGAGTGCTGACCCTGTTCCTGCGCCACGCCCTGCGCGACGGTTTCTTCCACGCCGATATGCACCAGGGCAACCTCAAGGTCGCCGCCAATGGTGACATCATCGCCTATGATTTCGGGATCATGGGCCATATCGACGAATACACCCGCCGGGTCTATGCCGAGATCCTGTTCGGCTTCATCCGCCGCGACTACAAACGCGTCGCCGAGGTGCATTTCGAAGCCGGCTATGTGCCCGCCAACCGCGACGTGGATGAATTCGCCCGTGCCCTGCGCGCGGTGGGGGAGCCGATCTTCGGCATGGATGCCAGCCATATCTCGATGGGGCGTCTGCTAAATTACCTGTTCGAGGTGACCGAGCGCTTTGGCATGGAAACTCGGACCGAGCTGATCCTGTTGCAGCGCACCATGGTGGTGGTCGAAGGTGTCGCGCGCTCACTCGATCCCCATATCAACATCTGGGAAGCCGCCCGCCCCGTGGTCGAGGATTACATCAAGAAATCCATCGGCCCGCGCGCGGTGGCCTCGGACCTGATCAGCACCGCGCAGGTCATGGCCCGCTTCGGCCCCCGCCTGCCAGCGCTGGTGGAGCGCGCCCTGATTGCCCAGGTGCAAGGCGGCGAGACGCAGAAACGCGGTTCCTGGAGCTGGCTCGCCCCGGCCCTGATCGGAGCGGGTGTCGGTGGACTGTGTGTGGGGCTGCTGGCGCTTGTTCTCTAAATTGGCCTGACGATCCGACTTGCTCTGACGCACCGCGCCAATAACCGAAGTAATTTTGAAAACGGCAACTTGCGCAAACCACGTAGGCTGTCTGTGCGGGACGCAGCAGACGAGTGCGTTCCTGCCTACGGCTTGATGACCTGTTTATATCATGCCAAAGTTTGCTCCTATTGAGACGAATACTCTAATATCAATAAAGCCTATAACTATGGGAGCATAAGAGTATGCGAATTGCTCGCTTGATACTTATCTTCACCATCTCCACACCTGCGGCCGCACAAGAAGATTGTGTAAAAATCGGTGACGATGCGGTTCGGCTCTCTTGCTATGATCGAGCATTTGGCAGGCAAGATTTAGACCAGAGCCAGAGTTCAAGTTCGGAAGAAGTGTTATCAGCTTCAACCAGTGATGAAATTTCACCCGCCTTATTGGATGCTTTGTCAAAAAGGTCTGCCGTGCACTTGATCGAAGCCGTGGAGAGTTCAGACAGCCTTGATGGCTTGCAAGATAAAATGCGCATTGAAGCGATTAACATTATATTGAATTATGTCCGCCCTTTACCAGCTTCTAACGCTGAAGCGAACAGAGACGGCTACAGCGCATTGGCGGCACTCGATCCAAGTGATCCGACCTTCAAACAAAAAGCCAACCGATATGCTGCTGCCGTTGAAGAAAAGCGAACGTCAATTCTTCGGCGCATGAAGAAAGAGACCGATGAGTTTAACGGCAACGTTTTCTATGAGCACCCTAACACTCCGCGCTATACCGATACTCGATCCTACTTAGCCGTTTACGCAGGACAGAACAGTGGGAGAGTATGGCTTCGAATGCGCTTGAACTACACCAATGACAGTTGGCTATTTGTTCAGAATGCTGCACTCAACATTGATGGTGAGACCGTAAGGCTGCCATATATGGACTGGAAACGAGATAACGATTCAGAAATATGGGAGTGGATTGACGTTACCGTTGATGCCGATCTCCGGTCTACTCTGGAAAAAATTGCCGCTTCGAAGTCAACCATCGTTCGGTTTAACGGGCGACAATATTACGATAACGTGACAATCCGAGAAGCTGACAAACAGGTCATCCGTGACATGTTCTTGGTTGAGGAAATTCTGAAGAGTGAGTCAGGCTAGCATCGGTTGAGAGGGTGGATAACGATCTATTTGGGCGCAAGGCGTGCGGCGGCGCAGCCGCCGGATCCCGAGCGCGCGCGGGAGTGCCGCGCGCGCTATCTGTGATGGATCAGAGGCGTTCGATTGCCAGGGCAATGCCCTGACCGCCGCCGATGCACATGGTGATCAGGCCCAGCTTGCCGCCGGTGCGTTCCAGCTCGTAAAGGGTCTTGATGGTGATGATGGCGCCGGTTGCGCCTACCGGGTGGCCCAGCGCGATGGCGCCGCCGTTCGGGTTCACTTTCGCGGGGTCCAGACCCAGCTCCTTGTTCACCGCCAACGCTTGGGCGGCAAAGGCCTCGTTCGATTCGATCACGTCGAAATCGCTGGCCTTGAGGCCGGTTTTCTTCAAGAGGTTCTGCACCGCGGGAACCGGGCCGATGCCCATCACCTCGGGCCGCACACCGGCGTGGGCGTATCCAACCACACGTGCCTTGGGGGTGAGGCCCGCCTTTTCAGCCGCCTCGGCCCGTGCCAGAACAATCGCCGCCGCGCCATCGTTGATGCCCGAAGCGTTGCCCGCGGTCACGCGGCCATCCTTCTTGAACACCGGGCGCAGGCCCGCCAGCGCCTCCAGCGAGGTCGCCTTGGGGTGTTCATCCACCTCGAAGGGCACCATGTCGCGCTTCACCTTGACCTCGACCGGCGTGATCTGGCTGGCGAAATAGCCGGCCTCGATCGCCGCTGCCGCGCGGGTCTGGCTGGCGAGCGAGAATTCATCCATCTGCTCACGGGTGATGTCGTGTTCGTCCGCGACGTTTTCAGCCGTCACGCCCATGTGGCCGGTGCCAAAGGGGCAGTTCAGCGCGCCCAGCATCATGTCGAGCGATTTCACATCGCCCATCTTCGCGCCCCAGCGCTGCTGCTGCATGATGAAGGGGCTGCGCGACATGTTCTCGGCGCCGCCGGTCAGCGCGAAATCCGCATCGCCCAGCATCAGCGACTGGATGCCCGAGACGATCGCCTGCGCGCCCGAGCCACACAGACGGTTCACGTTCATCGCCGGGGTGCCATTGGGCACACCCGCCTGCATCGCCGCCACGCGGGACAGGTACATGTCGCGCGGTTCGGTGTTGATCACATGGCCAAAGACCACATGGCCAATCTGTTCCGGCGCCACGCCAGAACGCTCCATCGCCGCCTTGGAAGCCACGGTCGCCAAGTCGATGGGCGCGGTATTGGCCAGTGCGCCGCCGAAGGTGCCGATGGCGGTCCGGGCGCCGTCCAGGATCACGATATCTGTCATTTTCTCTCTCCTCACGAGTCAGTTGCGCGCATTATGCAGATGCAGCATCCGCTGTCTTGCCAAACGTGCCGTCATTGACATTTTTCTACATCGGGCGCAGGCTTCCGTTATGTCGGACAAAACAGACGATATCCTGACACTGCTGCCCGCGCGCCTAAAAGAGGCCCGCCGCGCCAAGGGTCTTAGCCTGGAAGCGGTGGCGCATCTGTCGGGGGTTTCACGCTCGATGGTGAGCCAGATCGAACGCGGCGAGAGCAGTCCCACCATTGCCACCCTGTGGAACCTCACCCGTGCGCTGCAGGTGGATTTTGCGGGCTTGCTGGATTCCGGTGACAAGGCGGATCGGATCGAGGTCTTGCGCGCAGGCGATGTGCCCACCATCGACAACATGGGTCAGGGCTGCCGGATCCGCATCCTCTCCCCGCCCGAGGATGCTGGCGGGCACGAGGTCTACGACATCGCATTCGACGCAGGCGGTACCCTGGACAGCCAGCCTCATGGGCGCGGCACGGCAGAGCATCTGACAGTGCTGGAGGGCGATATCAGCGTCACATCCGGCGGCGCCCATATGCGCCTGCACGGCGGGGACACAGCCCGCTACGCCGCCGACATTCCCCATAAGATCACCGCAGAAGGTGGCGCGGCCCGGGTGTTTTTGATCGTCAAGAACGGTTGATTTCCAACCCGCGGGCTAAATCTGCATGACCTGTCGCGCATATGGCAGGCACGCGGTTTCCCCTAGCTTCAAATCCGGTTTCACGGATATTTTTCCGCAATGATGAATTCCCCTATTTCGGAAACACCTCCGTTATGATAGATTTCATCCGATCGCAGAAGGAATCCCCCCATGGCATCTGCCTTTTTGACCGATATTTCCAACACCCTGGACAGCATCAAGGCCGATGGTCTGTACAAGAAAGAGCGAATGATCACCTCCCCGCAGGGGGGAGAGATCACGGTGGGCGGTCATGAAGTGATCAACCTTTGTGCCAACAACTACCTTGGGCTGGCGGATCATCCCGATCTGATCGCGGCCGCGCAGGGTGTGATGGAGGGCAAGGGGTTCGGCATGGCCTCGGTCCGGTTCATCTGCGGCACGCAGGACATCCACCGCGAACTGGAGCAGAAGCTGGCCAAGTTCCTGGACAAGGATGACGCCATCCTCTTTGCCGCCTGTTTCGATGCCAACGGCGGGCTGTTCGAACCGCTGTTGGGGCCAGAGGATGCGATCATTTCCGACAGTCTTAACCATGCCTCGATCATCGACGGGGTGCGCCTTTGCAAGGCGAAACGCTATCGATACCTCAACAGCGACATGGACGATCTGGAGGCCTGGCTGAAACAGGCCCGCGAGGACGGTGCGCGCCATATCATGATCGCCACAGATGGCGTCTTCTCGATGGATGGCTACCTGGCCAAGCTGCCGGAAATCCGTGCGCTGGCGGACAAGTACGATGCCGTGGTCATGGTGGACGATTGCCACGCCACGGGCTTCATGGGGCCAAATGGCGCGGGCACGCCGGATCATTTCGGCGTCGATGTGGACATCCTGACGGGAACATTGGGCAAAGCACTCGGGGGGGCCATCGGCGGTTACATCGCCGGGCCGCAGCCAGTGATCGACCTCCTGCGGCAGCGGGCGCGGCCCTATCTGTTCTCCAATTCGCTGCCGCCCTCCATCGTTGCCGCCGGGATCGAGGCGCTGCGCCTTGTGGAAAAGGGCGCAGAACTGCGCGCGCGCCTGTTCGAGAACACAAGATTCTGGCGCGCAGGGCTGGAAAGCCTCGGCTTTGATCTGTTGCCGGGCGAGCATCCCATCGTGCCAATCATGCTGGGCGAGGCACAGTTGGCGCAGGATATGGCGGCGCAGCTCTTTGACGAAGGGGTCTATGTCTCGGGCTTCTTCTTCCCCGTCGTACCGCGTGGACAGGCGCGCATCCGCACCCAGATGAACGCGGCCCTGACGCGGGACGAGCTGGAACGTGCCCTCACCGCCTTTGGCAAGGTGGGCAAAGCGCTGGGGGTGATCCAATGAGCCACCCTCTTCCCTCGGTCATCGATGCCATCGGCAACACGCCGCTGGTTGAACTGTCGCGCCTGACGGCGGATCTGGGCCTTGAAGGGCGCATCCTCGCCAAGCTGGACTACCTGATGCCCGGCTTCTCCAAGAAAGACCGCGCAGCCCGCGCCATCATCGAGGCCGCGCGGGCCGATGGCTCCCTGTCTGAGGGGCAAACCGTGGTCGAGCTGACCTCGGGCAACATGGGCACCGGGCTTGCCATCGTCTGCGGGGTGCTGGGTCACCCCTTCGTGGCAGTGATGAGCGCGGGCAATTCCGTGGAACGCGCCCGGATGATGCGCGCCCTCGGCGCCGAGGTGGTGATCGTGCCGCAGGCGGCAGGCAGCCGTGCGGGCGAGGTTTCGGGCGCCGATCTGGCGCTGGTCGAAGAAGAGGCCCGGCGCCTGACCAAGGACCGGGAGGCCTTTCGCGCCGATCAATTCGCCCACCCGGGCAACCCGGCCGCCCATGCCAGCGGCACCGCGCCCGAGATCTGGCAACAATCCGGCGGCACCGTCACCGCCTTTTGCGATTTTGCGGGATCGGGCGGCACCCTGGGCGGCGCGGCGCGGTTCTTCGCTGGACAAGGCGTGCGTTCTTATGCGGTGGAGCCGACAGGCGCAGAAGCCCTGGCCGGATGCGCAGTGACCCGCCCCGAACACCCGATCCAGGGTGGCGGCTATGTGATGGCGGATCTGGCGCATCTGAAAGACATCCCGCTAGCCGGGTATCTTTCCGTTTCAAGAGAAGAGGCCGAGACCCATGCCCGCTTGCTGGCCCGGCGCGAAGGCATCTTTGGCGGCTATTCCTCGGGCGCCAACCTTGCTGCCGCAATCCAGCTGCTGCGCGGCCCGGAAAAGGGCGGCACCGTGGCCATCGTGATCTGCGACAGCGGCCTCAAATATCTTTCCACCCCGCTATGGGAGGGCTGATGATGAGCCACACAGGTGCAAACACGATGATCGCCCTGGAGAAATCCAGGCCCGAAGAAGGCCTGTGGATGGTGCAGGCGCCGGTGCCGGAGATCGGCCCCGATGATGTGCTGATCAAG
Source organism: Phaeobacter sp. PT47_59 (assembly GCF_028890025.1). Lineage (NCBI taxonomy): Bacteria > Pseudomonadati > Pseudomonadota > Alphaproteobacteria > Rhodobacterales > Roseobacteraceae > Phaeobacter > Phaeobacter sp. PT47_59. Next base: position 168,585 of record NZ_JARCJL010000002.1, on the reverse strand, counting down.
GTCAACATGACCGGGATCTGCGGCACCGACCTGCACATCTGGAACTGGGACGGCTGGGCACAACGCACGGTGCCGGTGCCCCTGATCACGGGCCACGAATTCGCCGGTGAGATTGTCGAGCTGGGCCGGAACGTGACGGATCTGACGATCGGCCAACGCTGCTCGGGCGAGGGTCACCTGATCGGCCATCACTCACGCCAATGGCGGGCCGGGAAGTTCCACCTGGACCCCGAAACCCGCGGTATCGGTGTGAACGAACAGGGCGCCTTTGCCCAGTATCTGCGCCTGCCCGCCTTCAACGTGGTGCCGCTGCCCGACGACATCCCGGATGAGATCGGCGCCATCCTCGACCCCCTGGGCAATGCGGTGCACACGGCGCTCAGCTTTGATCTGGTCGGAGAGGACGTGCTGATCACCGGCGCGGGCCCCATCGGCATCATGGCCGCGGCCGTGGCACGGCACGTGGGCGCGCGCCATGTGGCGATCACCGACGTGAACCCGGACCGGCTGGCGCTGGCAGAGCAGGTCGCAGATGTGCGCCCCGTGAACGTGGCCAAGGAAGACCTGCAAGACGTGATCGCGGAGCTGGGCATGCGCCAGGGGTTCGACGTGGGTCTGGAAATGTCCGGCAGTCAGGCCGCGCTGGATCAGATGGTGGAGGCCCTGGTGATGGGCGGAAAGATCGCGCTTCTGGGCATCCCGCCCGGCAAGTCCCCGGTCGATTGGAGCCGCATCGTCTTCAAGGCGGTCACCCTGAAAGGGGTCTACGGACGCGAGATTTTTGAAACCTGGTACAAGATGATCGCCATGCTTCAGAACGGTCTGGATGTCCAAAAAATCATCACGCACCGATTCGGAATAAAAAGTTTCAAAATGGGATTTGAAGCAATGAAATCAGGGCATTGCGGCAAGGTCATCCTGGATTGGAACGCGCCGGATCCCAGTCAGTCTTCATGAGCCGAAAACACCATAAAACATTGGCACTCAAGGGAATTCAGCAGCGCATCAAGGGCCGCATGAGGTACTATCAGGTGGAGGATTTGAGTGTGGCTGGCACCGAAACACATCATCCCAGAACCGAGAAGAAAAACAGTATAACACTGGCAAAATGGTCACCAGCCACATTCACAATCTAGCATGCTTCCCTTAATGATGCGAAAAGAAAGTGGCCTGTTGTGCGCAAAATGAACATCTAATTAGGTTAGCTCGAACCTAGCCTTTTGCGCCCCTCATCGCTCAGCACCCAGCAGTCCTTGCCCTCAAAGACGGCTGCCGTCAGGGGGCGGCCAAAGCCCGCGCCGCTGTCAAGATTGACGCGATTGCCGCGATGTTCGGCTTGTGGGACATGGGTGTGACCATGCACCACCAGCCAGGGATGGCGACGGCGATCGTTCAGAAACTCTTGGCGGATCCAGATCTTGTCATCCTCGCTCTGCTCGGCCAGCGGCAGCCCCGGTCGAATGCCTGCGTGAACGAACAACAGCCCGTCCGCCTCGTGATGGCTGGGCAGGCCCTGCAGAAAGTCGCGGTGGTTTTCGGGCACAGCACCGCGCGCCTCGGCATGGACTTCGTGGATGCGCGCGCCGTCGGGCACCTCCACGCCGTAAGAGGCCAGCGTCTCCACCCCGCCGATCTTGTCGTGCAGCCAGTGATAGCCGACCAGCAGCCGGGCATCGTTGCGCGGGTACTCCTCCACGAACATCGAGAACATGCGGTCATGGTTGCCCATCAGGCAGGTCCAGTTCCTGCCCGCCGCCTGGCCCTCGATCAAGAGATCCAGGACACCCCGGCAATCGGGGCCACGATCCACGTAGTCCCCCAGGAACACCACCTGCGCGTCAGGGCCGCCATCCACCACGATCCGCTCCAGCGCCTGTTCCAGCATCTCACGCTGTCCGTGGATATCTCCAATGGCGTAGATCGGCGCGGTCATGAGGTATCTCCTTGGCTGCAATGCAGAATAGATGACCCATGCCCGCCCGCATCACAAGGGGCCCAGGCGCTCGGAAAAACTGGATTACAGCCGAAAATCCGGCCACACTGCTTCGAACTGTCGCACTCAAGACCGGTATTCCAGCGGCACGGAAACGATGTGACAGCCAAGGATAACGAGTTCAACAGGGGGGAACTGACCAATGAAGGGACTATCATCGGCTTTCTTTTTGATCGCAGTCATTTCGGCACTTGGCGGCATGGCATGGGGGATTCACATGGCCGCGTCCGGCGATCACGGCCTGTCCCCAGCGCATGGGCATCTCAATCTCATCGGCTGGGTCAGCTTTGCGATCTTCGGCTTTTTCTACCACCTGGTACCGAATGCAGCCGAGGGCGTTCTTCCAAAACTGCATTTCGGATTGTCTGTTGCCGGTCTAGGCGTGATCATTCCGGGCATCGCAATGGCAATCTCGGGCCAGAATGACGTTCTGGCCAAACTCGGCTCGGTCCTGACCCTGGCGGGCATGGTGGTGTTCCTGATCGTGGTGCTGCGCGCCCGGACGCGCGGCTGATATCCAGCCTGAACGGAAAAAGCCGCCCCGTTGCAAGGGCGGCTTCCTAAGTCTTGGCTTGATCGCGCAGATCAGTTCACGTCGAACTCAAGCGGCTTGATCTGGTTGAAGAGACCGGTTTCCGCCAGCTTGGCGCGGGCTTCGGCCGGGACCAGCCCGTCGACGTACAGCAGCGCGATCGCTTCACCGCCGGCCACGGCGCGGCCCAGGGTAAAGTTCGCGATGTTGACGCCATGATCGCCCATGGTCTTACCCAGGGTACCGATGATGCCCGGCACGTCGTTGTTGGTGGTGTAGAGCATGTGCTCACCCACTTCGGCGTCGATGTTGATGCCCTTGATCTGGATGAAACGCGGCTTGCCATCCGAGAACACGGTACCCGCGATGGAGCGTTCGCGCGTCGGGGTCGCCACGGTCACCTTCACGTAGCCTTCAAAGGCGCCCGACTGTTCCTGGTTGGTGGTCGATACCTTGATGCCGCGCTCCTTGGCGATCATCGGGGCCGAGACCATGTTCACATCCGGGTTGATCGACTTCATGATCCCGGCGATCAGCGAGCAGTTCAGCGCCTCGAGGTTCATCTCGGCCGCGCAGCCATCATAGAGGATGTTGATCGCCTTGATCGGCTCATCATCGGTCATCTGGCCAATGAAGGCACCCAGGTGCTCGGACAGTTTGATCCACGGGCCCATGACCTTGGCTTCTTCTGCAGTCACCGACGGCATGTTCAGCGCGTTCTCGACCGCGCCGGTCAAGAGGTAGTTGGCCATCTGCTCGGCCACCTGCAGGGCGACGTTTTCCTGTGCCTCGGTGGTGGCGGCGCCCAGGTGCGGGGTGCAGACCACGTTGGGCAGGTTGAACAGCACGTTCTCCTTGGCAGGCTCTTCCGAGAAGACGTCAAAGGCCGCACCGGCGACATGGCCGGATTTCAGCGCCTCTGCCAGCGCCTCTTCATCGACCAGACCGCCACGGGCACAGTTGATGATACGCACGCCTTTCTTGGTCTTGGCGAGGTTTTCTGCCGACAGGATGTTCTTGGTCTGGTCGGTCAGCGGCACGTGCAGGGTGATGAAGTCGGCGCGGGCGAGCAGCTCGTCCAGCTCGACCTTCTCGACACCCATCTTGTCGGCCTTCTCCTGGCCGAGGAAGGGGTCATAGGCGACGACCTTCATCTTCAGGCCACGGGCACGGTCGCAGACGATGCCGCCGATGTTGCCGGCACCGATCACACCCAGGGTCTTGCCGGTGAGCTCGACGCCCATGAACTTGGACTTTTCCCACTTGCCCGCGTGGGTGGAGGCCGATGCCTCGGGGATCTGGCGCGCCACGGCGAACATCATCGCGATGGCGTGCTCGGCGGTGGTGATCATGTTGCCGAAGGGCGTGTTCATCACGATCACGCCTTTTTTCGACGCGGCTTCCTTGTCGACATTGTCGGTGCCGATGCCGGCGCGACCGATCACCTTCAGGTTGGTGGCGTTCTCGAGGATCTTCTCGGTGACCTTAGTGGCCGAGCGGATAGCAAGACCGTCGTAGTTGCCGATCACCTCGGCCAGCTTGTCCTTGTCCTTGCCAAGGTCGGGCTGGAAGTCGACCTCGATGCCGCGATCGCGGAAGATCTGAACGGCGGCTTCGGAGAGTTTGTCGGAAATGAGTACTTTGGGGGCCATGTCTGGTGGTCCTTTGTGCGGGGGCCTGTGGAAAGGCCGTCAATTTTGAGCGAGGGAAGCGTCCGACCCTGGTGGGTGCAAAGCGCCCTCCTGGGGGAGGGTCGGGCGCTGCCCGGCGGTGCCGCCGGGCGAAGTCACTTAATCAGCCTTGCGCGGCGATCTCGGCCTCAAAGGCCCAGGCAAGCCAGGGCAGCATCGCCTCGACGTCGGAGGTCTCGACCGTGCCGCCACACCAGATCCGCAGACCGGCAGGCGCGTCGCGATAGGCGCCGATGTCCAGCGCGATGGTTTCCGCTTCCAGACGCTTGGCCACGGCCTTGGCAAAGGCAGCGCCGTCCTTGATGCGGTCATCGGTGAACTTCAGACAAACCGAGGTGTTAGACCGCGTCGCCGCATCCACAGCCAGGTTGGCAATCCAGTCGTTGGCCTCGCAGAAGTCGAACACTGCCTGCGCATTGGCATTGGCGCGGGCCTGCAGGCCTTCGAGACCGCCAACCGAGCGCGCCCAATCCAGCGCAAACAGGTAATCCTCGACCGCCAGCATGGAGGGCGTGTTGATGGTCGCACCGGAGAAGATCCCGTCGATCAGCTTGCCGCCCTTGGTCAGGCGGAAGATTTTCGGCAGCGGCCATGCGGGCGTGTAGCTTTCCAGGCGCTCAACCGCACGCGGAGACAGAATCAGCATGCCGTGGGCCGCTTCACCGCCCAGCACCTTCTGCCAGGAGAAGGTGGTCACATCCAGCTTGTCCCAGGGCAGGTCCTGCGCAAAAGCCGCCGAGGTGGCATCGCAAAGGGTCAGACCTTCGCGGTCCGCCGGGATCCAGTCGCCATTGGGAACACGCACGCCCGAGGTGGTGCCGTTCCAGGTGAAGACCACGTCATTGGCAAAATCGACCGAGGCCAAATCGACGATCTCGCCATATTCTGCGGTCTTGGAAACGGCATCCAGTTTCAGCTGTTTCACAACATCGGTGACCCAGCCGGAGCCGAAGCTTTCCCAGGCCAGCATTTCAACGCCGCGGGCGCCCAAAAGGCTCCACATGGCCATTTCCATGGCACCGGTGTCCGAGGCGGGCACGATGCCGATCTTGTAGTCGGCGGGGATCCCCAGAACTTCGCGGGTGCCTTCGATGGCAGCCTTCAGCTTGTCCTTGCCGACAGCGGCACGGTGCGAGCGGCCCAGAGGCGCATCTGCGAGTTTGGTCAGATCGAATGTGGGGGGTTTGGCACAGGGGCCAGAGGAAAAACGCGGATTGGCCGGCCGCGTAGCCGGTTGCTGGTTAGCCATTTATGCTATCCTTCCAGATAAATGCCCCTCGTTGGGGAGGGGTGTCCCACGGACGGCATTACGCTGCGCCGCCGCATCGCGCAATACGGAAAACGACAGATTGCGGCGATCTGGCGCGCAATTGCGACCCGACCTGACGCCTTTCGGAAACTTCGTAAACAGAGTTTTGCCAAACCCGCTGTTTCATTGCAGCACCCGTGGCAATGCTATTGTCTGTTTCAGGCAATGAATCGAATCGGACCTCAGACATGAGCAGACTGGCCCTGGTCACCTATTCCCTTGCCCTGTTGCTGATGGTGGGCTGGCTTCTGACCGCCGGGCAGGCCATCCTGCTGCCGATCCTGATCGCCATCATCGCGGTCTACATCCTGACCACCGCCGCCGAAGTTCTGTCCGGTGTGCCGATCATCGGCCACCTGCCCCGCACAGCACGGCGGCTGCTGGTGCTCTTGGCGATCCTGGCCGCCTTCATGGTGCTGGCCTCCTTCATCACCGCAAGTGCCACGGCGATTTCTGCAGCCCTGCCGACCTATGCCGCCAATCTGGACAAGTTGCAGCACGAATTGCTGACCTATCTGGGTGTCGACGAGGTGCCGAGCTGGGCCAATCTGGGCGAAAGCCTGCTTGACCTGATCGACGCCACCACTCTGATGCCTGCCATGCTGGCCACCATCAGCAACGGCGGCACCCTGATTGTGGGTGCGGCGCTTTATGCTGTCTTCATCCTCACGGAACTGGACCGGCTGCCGGAGAAGACCCTGATGGCCATGCGCGACCCCGAAGACGCCGCGCGCACGCTGGAGCTGGCGCGCAAGATCAACGACAAGATCGGCGGCTATCTTGCCGCCAAGACGCTGGTCAATGTCATCCTGGGCCTCATCTCCTATGCGATCCTGCTTGCGCTGGGGATTGCCCACCCGGCCTTCTGGGCGATCCTGATCGGGCTTTTGAATTACATCCCCTATATCGGCTCCATCATCGCTGTGTTCTTCCCGGTGACGATCAGCCTGATCCAGTTCGGCTCCTTCGGCCATGCGGCGCTGGCGCTGGTGGCGCTGATGACCCCGCAGATGATCATCGGCTACTACATGGAGCCGAAATACCTCGGCCAGTCGGTGAACCTCAGCCCCTTCTCGGTGCTGCTGGCGCTGGCGCTCTGGACCGAGCTTTGGGGCATGACCGGCGCCATCCTGGCGGTGCCGCTGACCGCCATGGTGATGATCATCCTGGCAGAGATCCCGACCACGCGCTGGATCGCGGTGATGATGTCCGAAAACGGCAGGATCTGACCAGAGCGGCGACCACGGGCAGCAATCAAGCGCCTTTCGCCGCAGGGACTGGTCCCCATGGCCGGGCATCGCTATGAGAGGCCCAAGACCTGCCTTCTCCCACCTTGGAGCCTGCCTATGTATACCGTCACCCTGCTTTGCAACCCTGCGGCCCCCTGCCTTGAGACGGCGCTGGTCGACTCCCTGCGCAATGCCTGGGGCGGCACCGAGGCACAGTGGCTGGCCCCTGACGTTGCCGCCGAATTTGCCCTGGACACTCTGCCCGACAACCAGTGGAAGGTCTGGGAGGATCTTCAGCAGATGAAGGTCGACCTGGTGATCCAAGCTGCGCAAGGCCGCCGCAAGAAGATGCTGCTGGCAGATATGGATTCCACCATGATCCAGCAGGAATGCATCGATGAGCTGGCCGAGGTCGCAGGTGTTGGCGAACGCGTGAAGGACATCACCGCCCGCGCCATGAACGGGGAGCTGGATTTCGAAGGCGCCCTGACCGAGCGCGTCGCTCTGTTGAAGGGCCTGCCCGAAGGCATGATCACAGAGGTTCTGAACACCCGTATTTCCCTGATGCCGGGCGGCAAGCAGCTGCTGGCAACGATGAAGGCCAATGGCGCCTATGCTGCGCTGGTCTCGGGCGGTTTCACGGCCTTCACCGCCAAGGTCGCCGCCGAACTGGGCTTTGACGAGAACCGCGCCAACACGCTGCTGGTGGCGGACGGCACGCTGACCGGTGATGTGGCGCGTCCGATCCTGGGCCGCGAAGCCAAGGTCAATGCGTTGGAGGAAATCACCGCGCGGCTGGGAATTTCCGAGGCCGAGGTCATTGCCGTCGGCGATGGCGCCAACGATCTGGGCATGCTCACACGGGCAGGCGCAGGGGTTGCGCTGCATGCCAAGCCTTCGGTCGCGGCAGAGTGCGACATCCGTATCAACCACGGCGATCTGACCGCGCTTCTGTTCGTTCAGGGCTACGGCCAGGACGACTTCAAAGGCTGATCAAAGTGCCGGAATTCCTGCTTGGGGTAGAGGTCACCCCGGACATCCTGCTGTTGCTGATGGCGGCGGGATTTGTCGCCGGCTTCATCGATGCGATCGCAGGCGGCGGTGGCTTGATCACCGTGCCAGTGCTGCTGATCGCCGGCGCCAACCCGGTAACCGCGCTTGCAACCAACAAGATCCAAGGGTTTTTCGGTGCTGCCACGGCGGCCCTGTCCTATGCCCGTGGGGGCCATGTGGATCTGCGCAGCCAGTGGGGCTCGGCCCTGATCGCCTTTGCCGCCTCGATCCTGGGGGCGCTGCTGGTCTCGGTGCTGCCGGTGGAATGGATCCGGGTGATCCTGCCCGTTCTGCTGATCGGGATTGCCATCTTCTTTGCAACCAAGAAGGGGCTCGGCGATCTGGACCGCGCCCGCCGCCTGTCGCCTGCGCTGTTTGCAGGCACCATGGTGCCGCTCTGCGCCGCCTATGACGGGCTATTGGGGCCAGGGGCGGGGAGTTTTTACATGCTCGCCTTCGTATCGCTGGCCGGATACGGGATCCTGAAAGCGACCGCCCATACGAAGCTGTTGAACCTGGCATCAAACGCGGGCGCCCTGGCTGCCTTTGCCTTTGTCGCCACACCCTGGTGGATCACCGGCCTTGCGATGGGCGTTGCCCAGATCGCGGGGGCCAGGCTGGGCGCCCTCATGGCCCTGAAGGTCGGCGCGCGGCTGATCAAGCCGCTTCTGGTTCTGACCTCCGTGGCGCTGGCCGCGAAACTGATCCTCGACATGCTATAGGCCCAGACCTTTCGATCCAGACGGGCGTACTCCCGCGCATGCAGGTGCGTCGGCCCGGGGGCCGTCACCCCTTGGCAGCCTTGGGCCCAGCGCCGCGCAGCGCGCGGCGCCACGCCCAACGGGAGGAGGTCTTTTTCAAAAGACCGCCGACGGGCGGGAGCGCCCCGATCTCAAACCCTGTTCTCAAACCCTGTCGCTCAGAAGATCAGCTCGGAGGCAGGGCGGATCGCGCCGCAGTCAACATTTCGCCGATTGAGCAGCGGCGCGTTCATGTATTTGCGGGTCTCGGGGTGATCGGCCTCCAGCACGCCCAGCCCGACCAGAATAGTCGCAATCGCGCATTCGCTGGCCCGGGTCGCCCCATCGACGATCTTCAGCGCCACGCCCAGCTGCTGTTCCGGCAGGATCGCCACGAACACGGCTTCGGCGCCCGTCTTGATCGCCACGCGCCCGCCCATGGCGCGCATCAGGTTGGTGCAGGCGCGTGTTTCACCGGCGACCAGCTCTGGGTGCTTGGCCATGGCCGCGACCAGCTGCGCCGCGCCGTCCGAGGCCCGGTCCGAACGCGTATGCGCCGATGCAAACCAGCCCATCGCCCGCGCCAGCCCATGCACCGAGGTCGCAAAATTCGGCGCCGAGCAGCCGTCGATCCCATAGGTCGGGCTCTCCATCCCCGTCACCTCTTCAAAGGCCGCAAGACAGGCCTGCTGCACCGGGTGGTCGATCTCGACATATTCAGGTCCTGCCCCCAGATGCTGGCTAAGCGTCAGGAACCCCGCATGTTTGCCCGAGCAGTTGTTGTGCACCTGACAGGGGGACTGATCCGTCTTGATCAATTCGTTACGCGCCGGGATGTCGGCGGGCTCCTGCGGGCCACAGCGGAAATCGCTGTCCGCAAGACCCAGTTGCCCCAGCCAGGCGTTGACCCGATCTGTATGGATATGCGCGCCATTGTGGGAGGCACAGGCCAACGCCAGCTGCTGCGAGCTCAGCCCGTATTTGGCGGCAGCGCCGGATGTCATCAGCGGCAGCGCCTGGATCATCTTGGCAGAGCTGCGCGGGTAGATCACCGCATCCGGATCGCCCCAGCTGCGCACAATCTGACCCTTTGCGTCGCAGACCACGCCATGCCCCAGATGCAAGCTTTCCAGCAAAGATCCGCGCCACACTTCAGCCATGGGAACCGGTTTCGTCATGATATCAGCCTCGTTTCTTGGCGAAATCCTGCCAAAACGCACTTTCGCTCGTGGTGATTGTTACGTTACTGTGCTTCTGTATGGCAAGCGAGGCAATGCGGGCAAAGACGGCGGTTCAACGCTGCCAAACCCCCAAAGCTGCCACTTGAAATTGAGGTTATGACAGTCTTGGAGTCGGGACAAATGGCATCGAAACTCGTCCGCTTGGCTGCGGGCCTGTGTATGGCGGCAATGGCCAGCACCAGCGCGCAGGCACAGCAAGCAACAACAGACAACCGGGTTGGCGCCAATGTGGATTGGAGCGTCTTTCAGGCCGACAACCCCAAGGAATGCTGGGGCGTGTCCGCGCCCAAGGAAACCGTCAACACCCGTGACGGCCGTGTCGTGGCCGTGCGCCGCAGCGACATCCAGCTTTTCGTGCTGTTCCGCCCCGATGACAGCGACAAGGGGCAGGTCAGCTTCACCGGCGGCTATCCTTTCGCGCCGGGTTCCACCGTGAACATGGTCATTGGCGACGCCGAATTCGAACTTTTCACCGAGGGCGAATGGGCCTGGCCCGCCACTCCTGCGGATGACGCCAAGATCATCACCGCGATGAAACGCGGCGCAGATGCGGTTCTGACCGCCCGTTCGGCCCGCGGCACCCAGACCAAGGACAGTTTCTCGCTGCTGGGCTTCACCGCCGCCTTCGAGGACGCAGAGAAACGCTGCGCCCAGTAACGTGTAAAGCTGCCGACGTCGCGCAGATCGCCCCGGCTCCATCTGGTGTCGGGGTTTTTGATGCGCGACCCGGACTGACCGCTTCAGATCTGAGCGGGCAGGAAATCTTTTGATCTTCGGGCAAACTCCTATATAGAGCCGCATCCTGCCCCTAAACCGTGAGTCGCCCGCCATGACCGCCAATGCGCCGATCACCCAAGACGTCCTGACCCTGCCCCGCAAACTGCCCGAGGGCGGCAAGATCAATCTTGTGGGCCTCACCCGCGACCAGATGCGCGCGGTGCTGATCGAACATGGCACACCGGAAAAGCAGGCCAAGATGCGGGTCGGTCAGATCTGGCAGTGGATCTACCAATGGGGCAAGCGCGACTTTGCCGAGATGACCAACCTCGCCAAGGCCTATCGCGCGCAACTGGCCGAGCATTTCGAGATCGCCATCCCCGAGGTGGTCAGCAAGCAGGTCTCCTCGGATGGCACCCGCAAGTACCTGGTGCGCATCGCCGGCGGGCATGAGGTCGAGGTGGTCTATATCCCCGAAGAGGGCCGTGGCACGCTCTGTATCTCCAGCCAGGTGGGCTGCACGCTGACCTGCTCCTTCTGCCACACCGGCACCCAGAAGCTGGTCCGCAACCTGACCGCCGCCGAAATCGTCGGACAGGTGATGATGGCACGCGACGATCTGGAGGAATGGCCGGTCCCGGGGGAACCGAAGGACGAAACCCGCCTTCTGTCCAATATCGTGCTGATGGGCATGGGCGAGCCGCTGTATAATTTCGACAACGTGCGCGATGCGATGAAGATCGCCATGGACCCCGAGGGGATTTCCCTGTCGCGCCGCCGGATCACCCTGTCCACGTCGGGCGTGGTGCCGGAAATCGCCCGCACCGCCGAGGAAATCGGCTGCCTGCTGGCGGTCTCCTTCCACGCCACCACCGACGAGGTGCGCAACAAACTGGTGCCGATCAACAAGCGCTGGAACATCGAGGCGCTGCTCAATGCGCTGCGCGACTATCCGCGCCTGACCAACTCCGAACGCATCACCTTTGAATACGTGATGCTGAAGGACGTGAATGACAGCGACGAAGACGCGCATCGTCTGGTCGAGCTGATCAAGGGCATCCCGGCCAAGGTGAACCTGATCCCCTTCAATGAATGGCCTGGCGCGCCCTACAAACGCTCGTCCAACAACCGCATTCACGCCTTTGCCAATATCATCTACCAGGCGGGCTATGCGTCACCGATCCGCACCCCGCGCGGCGAGGATATCCTGGCGGCCTGTGGTCAGCTGAAATCCGCCACCGAACGCGCCCGCAAGAGCCGCAAGCAGATCGAGGCCGAAACCGGGCTGTCGTCCTGAGGGTTTTGTTCGGCTCGGGTCTTCGGCTCGGGCCGAATTCCGACACAATCCAGCCTTGCCGCCCCATTCTTTCCCTTGTTCCGGTGCAATTTCGCCATTTGCCCGGAACAGTTTCTATTCCGAGAACAATTGGATTTTAGAAGGGAATCGATATGCAACAGGACATCAACCACGCCGCCAACCACAACGAGATCGAACCGGGCGTTCTGACCCTGATCCGCGACGAGCGTGAAAAGGCGCTGAGCGCCCGCGAATGGCAATTCCGCCTGCGTGGCTATGGCTACGCCATCAAGACGGTCGAGGGCGAACAGGTGCTGACCCGTCTGCCCAAGAATGTGCCCGTGGGCGTTCTGCCGCCTGAGTTTTTTTAAATATCCCGGTCCGGTAGGGTCTCGCGGGCGGGAGCTGGCTCCCAGTTTTCGATGATCTCCACGGCCTCCTGCGCGGTCTCCACGAAACGGAACAGGTCGAGATCCTGATCGGAGATGGTCCCGGCATCGGCCAGGGCCTCCCAGTTGATGATCTTTTCCCAGAAGGCGCGACCGAACAGGATGAAGGGCACCCGCTCCATCCGACCCGTCTGGATCAGGGTGAGGCTTTCGAACAGCTCATCCAATGTGCCAAACCCACCGGGGAAGACGGTGATCGCGCGCGCGCGCATCAGGAAATGCATCTTGCGCACCGCGAAATAGTGGAAGTTGAAGCTGAGATCGGGGGTCACATAGCTGTTGGGCGCCTGCTCATGCGGCAGCACGATGCCCAGACCGATGGAATGCCCACCCGCGTCAACGGCGCCCAGGTTGCCCGCCTCCATCACGCCGGGACCGCCGCCGGTGACGACGACATTGTGTCGGCAAGACGACTCCAGCGATTTCTGCGTCATCAGCCGGGCGAACTCCCGCGCCTCGTCATAGAAATGCGACAGATCCGCCAGGGTCTGGGTGCGCGCCTGATGCTTGTTCTCGGGGCTGGGAATACGGGCACCGCCGAACATGACGATGGTGCTTTCGATCCCCTTTTCATCCAGCAACAGCTGCGGTTTCAGCAATTCCAGCTGCAACCGCACCGGGCGCAGCTCGTCACGCAGCATGAACTCGTTATCGGCAAAGGCCAGCTTGTAGGACGGCGACCGCGTCTGCGGCGTCTGCGGAATATGCTCGGCGCGGCTGCGGTCGGACTGGGCATCGGGAAACGGGCTTTTGCGATCATCACTCATGGTGAAATACCTGTCTGTCAGAAGGGTCGAACAGCAGGTGTAGCGATACAACGGGGGCTGGGCCAGCCCTTGCTACCCGCCCATTGCAATACTGCGTCACAGGACCGGGACCAGCTACCCGAAATCAAAGCCATCCGGCAGCAGGAGCCAGTTTGTATTGCCTGTGAAACTCCCCTGACCGTCCAGCAGGATGGATTGATCCATTTCCCCGTCGCCGTTGCTGTCCACCTCGACAAGGCCGTCTTCCATTCGGATTTCATAGCGGCCTTCTGTCCCGGTGAAGGCGTCGCTGCCGATGTAGACGATTTCATCGAAGTCCTGGAAAAAGAAGATCTCATCCTGCGAAAGATCAACCTGATCGCCCTGGCGCCTGTTGAAATCCGTCACCGTGGCGCCAAGGTCGCCTTCTCGGAAGAAACCGATTTCGAACCGATCCGCACCACGCCCGCCGGTCCAGGTATCCTGGCCAAAGCCATTCTCTGCGCGGAACAGATCCTGTCCCCCGCCCCCCAAAAGAACATCGTCATGTTCCCCGCCATCCAGGGTGTCGTTGCCAGCCCCGCCGATCAGGCGATCATCTCCCTTTTGGCCGTGCAGCATGTCATTGCCGCCCTTCCCGGAGATCCGATCGTTGCCCTCGAAGCCAAAGATCACATCGTTGCCGCCGCCGGCATTCAAGACATCCCGTCCATTGGAGGCCGAGAAGTAATCGTATTCTCCGGTCAGGCGTCCGCTGAACCCGTCAAGGCTGAGGGCATCCCAGATCGTGCCAGAGTCGGTTTCCCCGAACACATCCTCGATTGCCAGATTGCCCCGCAGGCTGATGGTGCCGACTTTTTCACCATCGACGAAGACCTGTAGCTTGCGAATGGGGCCGGACCAGTCTCCGTCATTTTTCGAGAACGCGCCAACAAAGCGCAAGGTGACATCCATCTCGAAATCCGGCTCTCCGGCGATGGTGGAGGGTTCGACATAGGTGGTTTGCAGTCGAAACGCGGAGCCGGAGTTCCCGGAAGGCGCAGCCGCATTCCAATCCTCGACCGTGATCGGGATCGCATCGCGCCCCATCAGATGAAAAGGATTCTCGCGAAAAGGTGCCCCAGTGTTCGACAAGAGATTTAAAATACTACGCGCCATGGCTGCCCCCAATGCAAACTGATTAACACACCAGCTTCAGCCTAGCATGACGTGAGGGCAAGGCAAGGATCACGGTCTCCTGCGCAGCACGAAGGCCTGCCGCACCGAAGCACAGCACCCAGCCAGGGCGACCCCGGCTCGGGGCTCAATCATGATGTCCCATGAAAACTTGGGCGCCCCGTTAGCCGAACTCAAAACCTTCGGGCAGGATCAACCAGTCGAGCACGCCCGAGAAACTGTCGTGACCGGTCAGGACAATGGATTGATCGGCCTCGCCATCCCAATCGCTGTCGACTTCTACCACACCGTTTTCCATGCGGATTTCATAGCGATCTTCCGTTTCCGTGAACTCCCTGGTGCCGATAAAGATAAATTCGTCAAAGGATCTTTCTCTGAACGCATCGTCGCCGGACAGATCAATCTGATCGCCATCTTCGCGGGAAAAATCGCTCACCGTGGCGGCGGCACCCACACCTCCGGCACGGCTGATTTCAAACCGGTCGGCTCCAGCGCCGCCTGTCCAGGTATCCTGACCCGCAGACTGTTCCTCCCGAAAATGGTCGTCACCGCTGCCGCCGATCAGGACATCGTCACCGTCTCCGCCGTCCAGGGTGTCATCGCCGCTGCCCCCCACCAAACGGTCGTTGCCACGGCCGCCGTAGAGGTAATCGCTGCCATTGTTGCCAAGCACACGGTCATCCCCGCCGTTGGCCAGGATCGTATCTCCCCCTGCACCGCCCCGCAGGCGATCTGCCCCCTCCGACGCGGAAAAGTAATCATCCTCCGCCGTGAGCGCGCCCTTGAAACCATCCAGGCTCAGGGCCTGCCATATGCTGTGAGGGTCGGTGACATTCACGATTTCGGAAATATCCAGATGCCTGCCCAAACGGAGGGTGCCCACCTGCACATCATCGAAATAGAACTGCAGCTTCTTGATACCACCGGACCAACCGCCGCCCGCAGAGGAGAACCGGCCGATGAACTCCAACCTCACCGGCGTCTCCACATCGGGTTCATTCAGCGTTTCGGAGGGCACGAAAACCGTCGTTTCGATGGAAACGCGGTTGCCGGATCGCCCAGTGGGCAGACCCTCCTGCCAATCCTGCTCGGAAATGGACAGCCTGTTGCGGCTCATCAAGTAGAACGGATTTTCCATCAGCGGAAATCCGGCATTATCTCGCAACCTTAGAACTGCATTGGGCATGTCACTTCCTCCAAATCGAATCAAATTGTCGCCAACGCAGCAACCTTCGCATAGGGAGGTTAAGCAATATTATACCATGGGTTGTGTTCACATCGACCTGCCCGAACATGCCCCGCGCCGCGCTATCTTGACGGCATGGGATGTTGTTTTCCCCGCATGATCTGCGCTAACACTCCTTCTGGCCAAGTCGGCCCCCTTTCAAAGAAGAAGGCTTCGAAACATGAATTGGCACGGTGATATTGCGCGGGCGGCGGATCGGGTTCGCTCGTATGTTCAGCGAACTCCTGTTCTGACAACGACGGGTTTTGGTCTCGGCTATCCGATTGAAATGAAGCTGGAACACATGCAGCACACCGGCAGTTTCAAGGCGCGCGGGGCCTTCAACACGCTGCTGAGCAGTGAGGTGCCCGAAGCGGGGCTTGTGGCGGCCTCGGGCGGCAACCATGGCGCGGCCGTCGCCTATGCCGCCAGCCAGCTTGGCCACAAGGCGCGGATCTACGTGCCGGAAATGGCTGGTCCCGCCAAGATCTCCCTGATCCGCGATGCGGGCGCCGACCTGCAGGTGGTGCCCGGCGCCTATGCCAATGCGCTGGAACAGGCTCAATCCTACGAAGCCGAAACCGGCGCGATGCAAGTCCACGCCTATGATGCCACCGGCACGGTCGCGGGTCAGGGCACATGTTTTGCCGAATGGGAAGACCAGGGGCTTGAAGCGGATACCGTGGTGATCGCGGTGGGCGGCGGTGGCCTGATCGCCGGAGCCCTGGCCTGGTTCGATGGCCGCAAGAAGATCGTCGCGGTGGAGCCCCATACCTCCTGCGCGCTCCATGCGGCACTGGACGCGGGCACTCCCGTGGATGTGGAGGTTTCGGGCGTTGCGGCGAACGCGCTGGGCGCCAAGCGCATCGGTTCGATCTGCTTTGATCTGGCGCGGGAAAAGGGCGTCACCTCGGTGACCGTATCGGACGAGGCGATCACTGCGGCGCAGTCGGCGCTTTGGCGGGAGCGGCGCATCCTGACCGAACCGGCGGGCGCCACCGCGCTGGCGGCCCTGATGTCCGGCGCCTATCAGCCCGCCCCCGGCGAACGTGTGGCTGTGCTGGTCTGTGGTGGCAATATCGCCCCAGATCCGCTTGCACCGCAGGGCTAAGGCTTGCCGCAGGACCAAAGGCACCCTATCGCAGGATCATGACCGCCACGATCGCAGACCGGATCTACACCGCACTGAGCGAACAGATCGTCACCGGGCAGCTGCCCGCGGGCGAAAAGCTGCGCCAGGACCATATCGCGCGCGCCTTCGACACCAGCCACGTGCCGGTGCGCGAAGCCCTGTTGCGGCTAGAGGCGCATGGCCTTGCCTATTCGCAGCCGCGCCGGGGCACCCGTGTCAGCGCGCTCGATCCCGCCGAAATCCGCGAGGTGATCGAAATGCGCGTGGCGCTGGAGGTGCTGGCGCTGACACACGCCTTTGCCCGGCTGAGCGATGCCGATGTCAAAGCGGCCGATGCCGCCCGCATCGCCTGCGATGAGGCAACCGATATGGCCTCCTGGGAACGGCTGAACCGGCAGTTTCACCGTACCATCCTGTCGCCTTGCGCCATGCCGCGCCTGCTGGCGGCCATCGACGATCTGCACATCGCCTCGGCCCGGCACCTGTTTGCGAACTGGAAACACCAGTGGCGCCCGCGCGCGGACAAGGATCACGCCGCCATTGTTCAGGCGATGCGGCGGCGGGATGCGGCGGCGGGATGCGAAATCCTGCGCCGCCACCTGCGCCGGGTGCGATAGATCGTCCGGGGCCGCCCAACGGCACCCGATCACCGCAATCGGCACATGACCTTCACCACAAATGCCGTTATGTAGGCGCGAAACCATATTCTTGCCGGAGATACACCCATGTCCAACGCACAGCTGGAAACCGCAATCGAAGCCGCCTGGGAGGCGCGTGACACCATCACCCCCGCCACCACCGGCGAGCAGCGCGAGGCGATCGAGGATACGCTCAACGCGCTCGACAGCGGCAGCCTGCGCGTGGCCGAAAAGATGGAGAACGGCGACTGGCACGTGAACCAATGGGCAAAAAAGGCCGTGCTGCTGGGCTTCCGCATCAAGGACATGGAAATCCAGTCCGGCGGCCCGCAGGGCTCCGGCTGGTGGGACAAGGTCGACAGCAAATTCGTAGGCTGGGGTGAAAACCAGTGGAAGGCCGCCGGTTTCCGCGCGGTCCCCAACTGCGTCGTGCGCAAATCCGCCTTCATCGCGCCGGGCGTGGTGCTGATGCCCTCCTTCGTGAACCTCGGCGCCTATGTCGATGAGGGCACCATGGTCGATACCTGGGCCACCGTCGGCTCCTGTGCGCAGATCGGCAAGAACGTGCACCTGTCGGGCGGCGTCGGCATCGGCGGCGTGCTGGAACCCATGCAGGCCGGCCCCACCATCATCGAGGACAACTGTTTCATCGGTGCCCGCTCCGAAGTGGTCGAAGGCTGCATCGTGCGCGAAGGTTCGGTTCTGGGTATGGGCGTCTATATCGGCAAATCGACCAAGATCGTCGACCGTGAGACCGGCGAAGTCATGTACGGCGAAGTGCCGCCCTATTCGGTGGTGGTCTCCGGCTCCATGCCCTCGAAGAACGGCATCAGCCTCTACTGCGCGGTGATCGTGAAGCGCGTGGACGCGCAGACCCGCTCCAAGACCGGCATCAACGAGCTGCTGCGCGATTGATGGAACAGTTAAAGCAGGACTTTGAACTTTTTCGAGAGCAATGCACTTCGCTCGCTATACTCGTAAATACGTTCGAAGTCCTGTTTGAAAATGAAGAGGGAGCGCCCCCAATGAACCGGGTCGCTCCTGAATTCTTTTGTGATCTCAACGGGTGGATGGTTGAGCTGTACTTTCTGTACACAGCCCGAATCCTGGATTCAGCCGGGTCCAAAAAACAACGAAACCTCTCCGTAGACTATTTTCTCGTTAGCCTCAGAGAGGCAGGTGTATTGACCGACGAGATAACCGACCTAGGCCAACGCCTGAAAAGCTACTTAGACAGAATTGGCAAAGCCAGAAGAAAACTGATCGCTCACAACGACCGCGCAGCGCTGCGAAAAGGTGAACCTCTTGGGCAGCATAGTGAGCAAGAAAAACGCGAGTTTTTACGGAACCTCCAATCCTTTTGTGACGCGGTGGGAAGGGCAACAGGGGTTGGTCCGTGTGAATTCCTTTCAATCGCGCCAGGCGATGTTGTGGATTTGCTACGCTTGGTCAAAAGAAACGGCCTTTAGTGCTATTGCCCCTCTATCCAGCATCACTCTAACAACCGTGAAGGCTGCCATTACCACTGCCACATAGACGTGACTTCTTTGCTCACAGGATCCCCGGCAGGGTCAGTTGATGCTGGCGCGCGCAGTCCTTGGCGATCTCATATCCCGCATCGGCGTGACGCATGACGCCGGTGGCCGGATCATTCCACAGCACCCGTGCGATACGGCGGTCGGCGTCTTCGCTGCCATCGCAACAGATCACCACGCCGGAATGCTGCGAAAAGCCCATGCCGACCCCGCCCCCATGGTGCAGCGACACCCAGGTCGCGCCCGAGGCGGTGTTCAGAAGTGCATTCAAGAGCGGCCAGTCCGACACCGCGTCCGATCCGTCCCTCATCGCTTCTGTCTCGCGGTTGGGCGAGGCGACTGAGCCGCTGTCGAGATGATCGCGGCCAATGACCACCGGCGCGGACAGCTCGCCATTGCGGACCATCTCGTTGAAGGCAAGCCCGGCCCGGTGACGGTCGCCCAGCCCGATCCAGCAGATCCGCGCGGGTAGGCCCTGAAAGGCGATCCGCTCCTCAGCCATATCCAGCCAGCGATGCAGGCCTTCGTTGTCGGGGAACAGCTCTTTCATCTTGGCGTCGGTCTTGCGGATGTCTTCGGGATCACCGGACAGGGCACACCAGCGGAAGGGGCCGATGCCGCGGCAGAACAGCGGGCGAATATAGGCAGGCACGAAGCCGGGGAAATCGAATGCGTTCGTGAGCCCCTCCTCCAGCGCCATCTGGCGGATGTTGTTGCCGTAATCGACGGTGGGAATGCCCATGGCGTGGAACTGGCACATGGCTTCGACCTGCACCCTCATACTGGCGCGCGCGGCCTTTTCCACGGCTTTGGGGTCTGTTTCACGCTTTGCGATCCACTCTCCCATGGTCCAGCCCTGCGGTAGGTAGCCGTTCACAGGATCATGGGCCGAGGTCTGATCGGTCACCAGATCGGGGCGGATGCCGCGCCGCACGAGTTCGGGAAAGACATCGGCGGCATTGCCCAGAAGACCGACGGATTTCGCCTCACCCGCTGCCGTCCAACGGTCGATCATCGACAGCGCCTCGTCCAGGCTGTCGGTCTTTTCATCAAGGTAGCGCGTACGCAGGCGGAAATCGATGCTGTCGGGGTTGCATTCCACCGCAAGGCAGCAGGCCCCGGCCATCACCGCCGCAAGGGGCTGCGCGCCGCCCATGCCGCCAAGACCGCCGGTCAGGATCCACTTGCCAGAAAGATCGCCGCCATAATGCTGGCGCCCGGCCTCAGCAAAGGTTTCATAGGTGCCCTGAACGATGCCTTGCGTGCCGATGTAGATCCAGGACCCGGCGGTCATCTGGCCGTACATCATCAGCCCCTTGCGGTCGAGTTCGTTGAAGTGATCCCAGGTCGCCCAGCGCGGCACCAGGTTCGAGTTGGCGATCAGCACGCGCGGCGCGTCCCTGTGGGTCTGGAAAATGCCGACGGGTTTGCCCGATTGCACCAGAAGGGTCTGATCCTCTTCCAGGCTGCGCAGGCTGTCGGCGATCAGGTCGAAATCCTTCCAGGTGCGCGCCGCTCGCCCGATACCGCCATAGACCACCAGCTCGTGCGGGTTTTCGGCCACATCGGGGTGCAGGTTGTTCATCAGCATCCGCAAGGGCGCCTCGGTCAGCCAGCTCTTGGCGCTGATTTCAGGGCCGGTGGGCGGGTAGATATCACGGTTGTTCTTGCGGGGATCGCTCATGTCGGCCTCCAGGAAATCAGGTCTGTCAGAATGGGACGCAGGTGCGCGCGCAGCCGCTCGGCGCGGGAGCTGTCATAGCTCCAGGGCGGGGCTTCATCGCAGTAGGTCGCCTGCGCCAGCTCCATCTGGATGGCATGAAACCCGTCAGCGGGGCGGCCATAGTGGCGGCTGGTCCAGCCACCAAGGAAGCGGCCATTGAGGATGGTGGAATAGCCCTCGGCAGCCTCGCAGCGCTGCAGAACCTGCGCCTCGATCTGCGGATCGCAGGTGCGGCCGCGATTGGTGCCAATGTTGAAATCCGGCAGCCGCCCATCGAACAGGAAGGGGATCTGACTGCGGATCGAATGGCAGTCATAGAGAATGGCAAAGCCATGCAAATCGCGGACCCGGCGCAGTTCGGCCTCTAGCGCAGCGTGATAGGGCGCATGATAAAGAACCCGACACCGCGCGATTTCCTCCGCGTCCGGTTCGGCCCCATCCTGCCAGATTGATCGCCCGTCAAAATCTGTCAGGGGCACAAGTGTTGTCGTGTTCTGACCGGGATAAAGGCTGTGCCCCTCGGGATCGCGGTTCACGTCGATCACGTAGCGATGGATCCGCGTGCGGACCATGGTGATCCCATCGACCAGACCGGCGTAAAGATCGTGCACATGCCAGTCGGTATCGGCCAGCGCGCGACCTGTCTCGTTCAGCCTGTCCCAAACCTCGACCGGGACATCGGTGCCGGTATGGGGAAGCCCCAGCACAAGGGGCGATGCACCGCGCGTCACATCAATCATAGCGGCACCTCAAGCCCGGCAGCACGGGCGATGCGACCTGCGCGGATCATCTCGCTTGCCAGTTCGATCTCGGGCGCCAAGTAGCGATCCTCCGCCAAAGGCGGGATCTTGGCGCGCAAACTCTCGATCACGTCGCGCAAACGCGAGGAGGTCGCCAGAGGCGCACGCGCCTCGACCCCCTGCGCCGCGCAGAGCAGTTCGACGCCAAGGATCACCGACAGGTTCTGTCCCATCCGCCCCAGCCGCAGCGCGCCGTGGGCCGCCATGGAGACGTGATCCTCCTGGTTGGCCGAGGTGGGCGTTGAATCGGTCACACAAGGGTTCGCCAAGTGCTTGTTCTCGCTCATCAATGCCGCAGTGGTCACCTCGGCGATCATAAAGCCAGAGTTCAATCCCGGCTCAGGCGTCAGGAAGGGTGGCAGATCGAAAGAGAGCGCGGGATCCACCATCAGGGCCACCCGGCGCTGGGCGATGGCACCGATCTCGGCCAGCGCCAGGGCGATCTGATCGGCGGCAAACCCCACGTATTCGGCATGGAAATTGCCACCGGAGACAATGCGCCCGGCCTCGGTCAGCACCAGCGGGTTGTCGGTGACGGCATTGGCCTCCACCTCCAGCGTGCCGGCGGCCATGCTCAGGACATCCAGCGCCGCGCCCAGAACCTGCGGCTGGCAGCGGATGCAATAGGGATCCTGTACACGGCTGTCGCCATTGCGGTGACTGTCGCGGATCTCGCTGCCTTTCATCAGGGCGCGCATCTCGCGGGCCACGTCGATCTGTCCCGCGTGGCCGCGCAGGGCGTGGATCTCGGCCAAGAGCGGCGCGGTGGAACCCATGATCGCATCGGTTGTCAGCGCCGCCACAACGGTAGAGGCTTCGGCAAGGCGCCAGGCCTCAAACAGCCCGGCCAGGGCGCAGGCGGTGGAAAACTGGGTGCCATTGATCAGGGCCAGCCCCTCTTTCGGACCCAAGACAATAGGCTCTAATCCGGCCTGTTTCAGGGCCTCGGCACCAGACATACGGGCGCCCGCCACAGTGGCCTCCCCTTCGCCGATCATCACGGCAGCCATATGGGCCAGAGGCGCAAGATCCCCCGAAGCCCCGACAGAGCCTTGCGAGGGCACCACCGGCAGCACACCACACGCCAGCATCTGTTCGATCTGCGAGATCACCGCCCAGCGCACGCCCGAGGCGCCGCGCCCCAATGACACCAGCTTGAGCGCCATCATCAGCCGCACCTTGTCGGCGGGCAGCGGATCGCCCACGCCGCAGCAATGGCTGAGGATCAGGTTGCGCTGCAACAGCGCCGTGTCCTGCGGCGCGATCCGGGTCGAGGCCAATTTGCCAAAACCCGTGTTGATCCCATAGACCGGCGCATCTCCCTCTGCGGCCTTGGCCACCATGCCGGCGGCCTCCTCAACGCCCGCGCGGGCAGCGGGATCCAGGCACAAAGGCTCCGCACCCCGGTAGATGGTTTCAAGAACGCGCAGCGATACCGTGCCGGGGCTCAGTTGCAGCATGGTTGACCTCCGAAGATGCGCATGTGGAGCGGGTTGAAGCCGATGCGATAGGAGAGTTCGGCCGGGTGCTGCACGTCCCAGACCGCCAGATCCGCCCGCAGCCCCGGCGCGATCTGGCCACGATCCCGCAGTCCCAGCGCACGAGCGGCATGACTGG
Source organism: Phaeobacter sp. PT47_59 (assembly GCF_028890025.1). Classification (NCBI taxonomy): domain Bacteria; kingdom Pseudomonadati; phylum Pseudomonadota; class Alphaproteobacteria; order Rhodobacterales; family Roseobacteraceae; genus Phaeobacter; species Phaeobacter sp. PT47_59. The sequence goes on along the minus strand of NZ_JARCJL010000002.1, from coordinate 145,742 downwards.
TGACCCCGGCCAACGCCTCTTCCGGGGTCATGCGAAACAGGGTGCAGCCCATGTTCATCGCCATCAACAGCGAGGTCATGGGCGAGGATCCGGGATTGCAGTCCGTAGCCAGCGCCATCGGCACGCCATGTTTGCGAAACAGCGCGATGGGCGGCGCCTGGGTTTCGCGGATCGTGTAATAGGCACCGGGCAGAATGGTCGCGACACTCCCTGCTTCGGCCATGGCAATGGCATCCGCCTCTGTCGCGTATTCCAGGTGATCGACCGACTGCGCCCGATGGCGCGCGGCCAGCGCCGTGCCGCCCTGGTGGCTCAACTGTTCGGCGTGGAGTTTGACCGGCAACCCCAGCTCGGACGCGCATTGAAACACCAGATCGATTTGCGACGCGGAAAAGGCGATGGTTTCGCAGAACCCGTCCACCGCATCGACCAGACCTTCGGCATGCGCGGCGCGCAGGGTGGCCAGGCAGACCTCGTTCACGTAAGCCTCGGCGCGGCCCTCATATTCGGGTGGCACCGCATGGGCGCCCAGAAAGGTCGTGGTGATGGTCACCGGACGCAACTCCCCCAGCCGACGGGCGGCGCGCAGCATGGTCAGCTCGGTCTCCCGGTCCAGCCCGTAACCGGATTTCACCTCGACCGTGCTCACCCCTTCGGCGATCAGCGCATCAAGGCGCGGCAGGGCCGTCCGGATCAACTCCTCTTCGCTGGCGGCGCGGGTCGCGGCAACGGTCGAGGCAATGCCCCCACCCGCGCGCGCCAGCTCCTCGTATGTTGCGCCGTTCAGCCGCATCTCGAATTCCCGCGCCCGATCACCGGCAAAGACCAGATGGGTGTGACAATCGATCAGCGCAGGCGTGATCAGCCGCCCTTCCAGATCCTGACGCCGCCATGTGTCAAAGGCGCCGGGCAACTCGGCCTCCGGCCCGACCCAGGCAATCGATCCATGCTCGACCGCAAGGGCTGCCTCGGGGATCAACCCATAGGCAGGACCTTCCAGAGCCATCGTGGCAGCCGATCCGCCCATCAGCACATAGGGAGATGCATCGTCCATTCACGCCTCATGAAAATGCTTGATGGCAGTGTGATATGAGCATATCGATATTATGTCTATACATAAGGTGGTCTCATGCAGACAATTTTTGCCGCGCAGGCCCGCACACCCGCCGGATGGCAGCAGGGTCTGCGGCTCTGCATCGAAGACGGGATCATCACCCGCCTTGATACGGGCTGCACGCCCCGGGCCGGGGATCTGCGAGTCGACACACTGCTGCCCGGCCTTGCCAATCTGCATTCGCACAGCTTTCAACGCGCCATGGCGGGGATGAACGAGCACCGTGCGGAGGGGCGGGACAGTTTCTGGACCTGGCGCGCGCTGATGTACCGCTTTCTGGATCACCTGACGCCAGAGCAGATGCAGGCCATCGCGACGCTCACCTTCATGGAGATGCTGGAAGCCGGATACACGGCGGTGGGAGAGTTTCACTATGTCCACCACCAGCCCGGCGGCGCGCCCTATGCCAGTCGTGCCGAGCTGAGTCAGCGCATCTTCGCCGCCGCTGCCGAGACGGGCATCGGCCTCACCCATCTGCCGGTACTCTATTCCTATGGTGGTGCCGGTCGCCAGCCCCTTGCCGGGGGGCAGCTGCGCTTTGGCAATTCGGGCGCGGAATACGCCGATCTGGTGGAGCAGATCCGCAGCCTTGCCCACCGCAATCTGCCCGCCGATACAGTCGTCGGCATCGCACCCCATTCCCTGCGCGCAACCTGCCCCGAAGACCTAAGGGATGTTCTGGCCCTGCAGGACGGCGTGCCCCTCCACATCCATATCGCCGAGCAACCTGCAGAAGTGGCCGATATCACGGGCTGGCTGGGTGCGCGCCCTGTGGAATGGCTGCTACAGAATGCCCCGGTGGATCCGAAATGGTGCCTGATCCATGCCACCCATATGACCGAGGCTGAAACCCGGGCGCTGGCCCATTCGGGTGCGGTGGCGGGGCTCTGCCCCATCACCGAGGCCAACCTGGGCGATGGTCCCTTCAACGGCGCCGCCTACCTGTCCCATGGCGGGCGCTTCGGGATCGGTTCGGACTCCAACCTGCGGATTGCCCTGCCGGAAGAGCTGCGCCTGCTGGAATATTCCCAACGCCTGCGTGATCTGTGCCGGAATGTGATGGTGCCCGGCCCGGGTTCGGTCGGGGAGAGCCTGTATCTGGGTGCCGCAGAAGGCGGTGCGCAGGCCCTGGGCCGCACTGCTGGGCGGATCGAACCGGGTGCCCTGGCCGATCTTGTCGCCATCGACAGTACGCACCCCGCCCTCTGCGCACTCGACCCCGCACAATTGCTGGACGGGCTGTGCTTTGCCGCCGGGGAGGGCACCGTTACCGATGTCTGGAGCGCCGGGCGCCATCAGGTCAAGGAGGGACGCCACCTGGCACGCGACAGAATTCTGGCCGCCTACCGCCAGGCGATGGCCGACCTGCGCGCAGCTCTCTGAGCGCACAGCTTTACAAAACCGCTCAAGACGCCGAGAAAGACGTGACACCCTCCCTTCAGCCAGCAACAGGATCGCCGGTGCAGCCAGACAAGAAGACCAATTACAAAGAGGTCCGGGACGAGGTGCTGCGCCGCATTCAGGATCGGATCTGGGACCAAGGCGCCCTGCTGCCCACCGAACAGGAGCTGTCAGAGGAATTCGGCTGCGCCCGCGCAACCGTCAACCGCGCCCTGCGCGAACTGGCCGATCAGGGCATCATCGACCGCAAACGCAAAAGCGGCACGCGGGTGGCCACGGCGCCTGTGAAACAGGCGCGGCTGACGATCAGCATCACCCGCCAGCAGGTGGAGGATATGAACGCCGCCTATCGCTACCGGCTGGTCAGCCGCGAGATCGTCGCGGCGCCGGATTGGCTGTCGGCGCAGATGGGCCTGCCCGCCGGGGCCGAAGTCCTGCATCTCATCTGCATGCATTACGCCGATGGCAGCCCCTATCAGCACGAGGATCGCTGGATCAATATCGCCGCCATTCCCGAAGTCGCGCAGGCGGATTTCACTGAAACCGGACCAAACGAGTGGCTGCTGGCACAGGTGCCCTTCTCAGATGCGGAAATCACCCTGTCCGCGGTCCCTGCTGAGGCCGAGATCGCCGCCTTCCTGGGCGCGCGGGAGGGTGCGCCGCTGTTCCTGATGGAGCGCAGCACCTGGTTTCAGGAGCAACCCGTCACCTATGTGCGGATGCAGTTCCACCCCGGCTACAAGATGCGCACAGGCTCCTAACCTGCCTGCAACAGCAGCTCGGCCTCGTAGCTTTTCAACGCAGGCCGTGCAGAGGGGCCATAGGCGGACCAATCGCCGCCGATCAGGCGCAGGATCTCGGCGCGGGTCTCCGTATCAAAACTATCCGCGGTCTCGGCGCCAGGATGATAGCTTTCACTGAACAGCCCGTTGCCACAGACGATCTCGTGGCGGTCAAACAGCAGGTGGACATAGGTAACCGCAGCGCCATCCATGCGGCGGCGAATAGAGCTGCCGTTGACCAGATCCTTGGCCTTCACCAGCACCTGCGGGGTGCCGAACAGCATCTCGGCACGACCGGAGGCCAGAAATACGCGGTGGCAGGGGGAAAGCTCCACCGTCTCATGCCTGCCCAGCGCCCCGGCCTGCAGCACCACGGGCGCATCCGCGCCCCTGGCCTTGCGCTGACTGCGACCGATCCAGCGCAGAGGCTGGAACCCGTTGTCCCGCGTGCGCACGCGCATCCCCGTCTGCAGCGCCTCCACCGGAACCGATCCCTCCAGGGTATCGATCAACGTGCCGGCCACGAAACAGGGCACCGTTGTCATCTCCACCACGCCGGTGTCGGTGTTCCCCAGATCATCGGCCACCGTGTAGGTGAAGGTGGTGGTTTCAGGATCCTCCACATCCGGCTGCGCCCAGAGCGTGAATGTCCCATCCGCGTTCAGCGTGACCTGTTCACCATTCGCAAGGGTCACGGTGCTGCCCACACCCACCGGCTGACCGTTGATATGGGTGACCGTCAAGGTCGAACCGGGCGTGTGAATATCATTGGCCAATACATCCAACACCTCCGACTCACCCTCGGTCACGGTGAGCTCATCGTCGCCCGCGACCAGGGCGGTCTGGATCGAATCCCCGGCGATCAACAGGTTGGAATCATATTTGTCATCCCCGGCATCCGCGATCCCGATCTTGATCGTGTTGACCTCTCCGGCATTGACCGGCGCGGTCAGCGTCAGGGTGATGGTGAACCCGTCCATCTCCGTGTTGTAGGTATCATCCCGGTGATAGTTGTCGACATAGAGGTTCTCGTTCGACTCGTCATTGATATTGTCGATCGAGATATCGCCGGTGCCGATGGTCATCTCGGCCTTCTCACCGTTGACCCAGACACCGACCACATCGTTGAAGCCCTTGTTGACATATTCGAGATACTCCTCGGAGGAGAACACGAACTGCATCGTCAGGGTCGAGCCTTCGGGGACGAATTCCGCTTCGAAAACAGCCGCATCATAGGTGCGCATCCCCGCCAGGGCCGTGAGATCGGAATCCCCCGCCTCCCCGTGGCGGGTCGTGGTGCGGGAGCTGACATTCACATCGCCGCTGCTGTTGGTCACATCCTCGGCGCGGCCGGTCGACAGGATCACGCCACTGTCCGAAGGGGTCAGCTCAGGGGCCACCGTGTCGCCATCCGTGTAGATGCCCGAGGCACTGGTGGCACCGGTATAGCTGGCGCTGTTGATGGAGATGCCGCTGCCAAACATGGCTTCAGCCATCTGCAATGCGCTGGCAGAGGTATCGATAGGCAATTCAGAGGCGGTGGGCATGACGTCAATCCCAAGCAGGTTCAATCAAAACGGATGATGGTGCCGAAATCTGGAAATCGGTTTGTTCTCGTTTACCTCACGGGGCGTTTAGGATCGGTAAACCGCGCCCCTCCAGGGTGCCAAACCGATTGACCGGCGGGCGCTGCAGGCGTAATGCCGAGGCCATGGAAAAGAAGAAAACCTCCCGCCAGCAGGTCTACACGCTCCTGGTCCAGATCGGACGCAAGGAGGGCGACGGGCTGCCCGATGGCGCCACCGGCGCGGCGCTGATGATCTACGCCTCAGGTGTGGATGAAGCCGAAGCCGTGCGCGAGAGCGTCGCGATCCTGAAACAGGCCGATACGGCGCCGCTTGATGTCACCGGCTATGGCACCCTGGAAGAGCGCGAAGCCGAAGGCCATGAGATCGGTGAGGAAGAGCGCGCCCTGATGCAGCGCGCGCTAGAGGAAAACGCGGTGATCGTGGCGCAGATGACGCCCTTCTTCGATGGCGAGGAAGCGACCATCCACTAGCCCCCATCGGGCCTGAGTGTTTGGGCGCACCAATACCTCAGACGATCAGTTGCCGCCGCCGAACCAGCGTTTGTAGATCTGATCGTAGGTTCCGTCTTCCTGCAGCGCCAACAGGGCCCGGTTCACCTCTTCGGTATGAGGAGAGCCCTGCGGGAACAACAGACCGTAATTCTCACGCAGGAAGGCAGAGCCGATGGTGCGACCGTGGCTCTCTCCCTGATGGCTGACATAGTAGTTCAGCACCGGCGCATCAAAGACCACGGCATCGATCTTTTTGCCCTCGAAGGCGTCGATCAGCTCGTCCAGGCCGGTGTAGCCATAGAAATCGATGTCCCGACGGTCCAGGAACCCGGCAGCGGTGGAGCCGGATATCGTCCCGACATTCTGCCCATAGAGATCGTTGACCGAATTCACCTTGCCGGTGATGGCCTCCACCGTCATGGCGGTGGTGATCTTGGCAACGAAGACGGACACGACGAACAGCGAGGAAATCACCAGCAGAACGCCAAACAGGCGCCCGATGGGGGTGCGCGGCACCCGCTCTTCAAAGCCGCCGTTCACCACCAGATTGAGCGCCCACCAGAAGGAGGGGAACCAGGCCTCGTTCAGGGGGCGGTCGAAATAGGGCTGCGCGCGGCGTTCGAACACCCACATCAGCATGCCGCCGCCAAACAGCACCACAAAGGCAAGACCGATTGCCACCGCCAGATCCCAGGACAACATCGCCCGCCACAGGGACGGCGGGCGCACGTCTTCGGCATGGACCATGATCTGCAGGCCGCTTTCAAACACCGGCTGGCTGAAGTCCATCTCGGTTTCCCGCGCTGCGGTGATCGAGATATTCGCCGCCGCCAGATCCACCTCGCCCTGGCGCACACCGTCCAGCATTTCGGCAAAACTGTCCGTGCGGTTGATCTCGTAGCTCCAGCCAAGGCGATCTGCCAGGGCATCCACCAGTTCGATGGAAAACCCGGTATCCTGTCCGTTTTCGACCATCGAAAACGGCGGACGTGTCACGGTATTGACCGTCAGGGTCTGTGCCCAGATCGCCTGCCCCCACAGCATGAGCAGGATCAACCAGGAATAACGAAGATAGCGCACAGCTGACAGGACCCGCTTATTAAGGAAATCGGAAAAAGTCTTAGGCGCTCCCAAAGCGTCACGCAAGCGTGATTGCCCTGACTTGACCTGACGCCACAGAGAGGGCAACGCTAGGCGACTGGTCAGGCGGCCTGCAGCGCCGTCAACAGGCGTCCTTCGACACCGGTCAGGGTCCGCCGGGCCGCGGGACCGTATCCTGTGCCCGTCTCGGGATCCAGCTCGGGGAACAGGGCGCAGATCTCATCCAGCACCCGACGTTCGAACAGGCTGGGCGTCTCCGGCCCCGGCAGGAAGCTTTCGCTGGGCAGATCTTCCGAATAGATCACCTGGTGGCGATCGAACATCAGGTGGACATAGCACACCTGCGCCTGAGGCACGCGCCGGACGCTGCTGTCGTTAATCAGATCGCGTGCCGCCACCAGGACCTCCGGCTCTCCGAACAACAGTTCGGCGGCAGCGCCCCGTACCAGCACCCGGTGCTGGGGCGAGACCTCAAGATCCCGATGCGCCCCGAACGTGCCCGCAGCGATCCGCACCGGGGCCAGCTCTCCCTGCCCCGCAACCAGGCGCGATCCGGCCCAGCGCACCGGCTGCGGCCCCTCATCGCGGGTCAGGACCAGATCGCCCGGCTGCAGGCTCTCGACCGGTACATCGCCCCCAGGCGTGCGGATCAGGGTGCCCGCGACAAAACAGGGGATCGAGGTTGCATTAACCACGCCGGTGTCAGAGCTCACCCCGTTGTCGACGGTATAGGTAAAGGTGAAATCCTCCACATCGCCGTCCCCGATCAGGGTCAGCGTCCCGTCGGCGTTCAGCTCCACCTCCTGGCCGGTGCTGAGCGTGATGCGCGATCCCGCTGTCACCGCGATCCCGTTCAGATGGGTGATGGTCAGCGTTCCGCCCGCCGCATTCACATCATTGGCCAGCACATCGACGGTCTTGCTGCCATCCGGCAGGACATGGACCAGATCGGTCTTCGCAACCAACCCGGTCTGGATCGAGTCCCCGGCAATCAGCAGGTTGCTGTCATAGGCACTGTCGCCCACATCCGCGATGCCGATCCGGATGGTGTTCACCGCGTCCGGATTGACATTCATGGTCAACGTCATGGTGACCGTCAGCCCGTCCATCTCGGTGTTGTAGGTGTCATTCGTGTTGTCGAGGTACAGGTTCTGATTGTTTGTGGCGCTCACATTGTCCGGCGTCGCGGTGCCGCTGCCCACTTCCAGCTGGACCTGTTCCCCGTTGACCCAGACCGACACCACATCCTGAAAGACTGAGTTCTGATATTCCGGAAATTCCTCGGAGGAGAAGATGAACTGCATCGTCATCACCTCCCCATCCGGGACAAAACTCACATCGAGATAAGAGGCGTCATAGGTGCGCGCGCCCGCAGCTGCGTTGAAATCCGCATTGTCGGTCTCGCCGCTGGTATTGGTCGACTGGTTCGGGCGCTGGTTCGCCTCGCCGCTGGAATTGGTATAGTCATCGGCCCGCCCGGTCGAGAGGATCACCCCCGTGTCGCCCGGCGTCGCCCCCGGCGCCAGGGCATCACCCCCCGAGTAGATCCCCGAAGACCGGCTGTCCCCGGAATAGCTGGCGCTCACCACGGTGACACCGGGGCCAAAGATCTCCTCGGCCATCTCGTCGGCCGAGGCGTTCAGATTGTAGTTCAGCTCTGATGCTGCCACCATGACGGTCCCACCCATACTGCTGCAAGGCACATCTCTCCGGCCCCGGCCGCGCGGATGCGCACCGGGCTTACCCCTCCAAAGAGGGCCCTTCTTGGGAATGAAATGCTGGCTCCGCCCGTCTGCCCGGCGGGTTGCCTGCCTCGTGTTCTTTTTGGTTAACGACTGATTAACACGATTCTTTTTCCGAGTCCCCGCCCCAGTGCGCGGTTCACGAAATGACCTTGGCGGCGCCACATTTTGCCGGGATCTGCCCGATTTGCGCCACGCCGTGATTTGCACGTCGGCAGGATCCGCGCTAGGCCATGATCAGCCGAAATTCCAGGAGCCCGCCCGATGACCCCGACCGATCCCGCACGCCTCTCCGCCGATCTGATCCGCTGCCCCTCGGTCACCCCCGAGGAAGGCGGCGCGCTGGAGCTTCTGGAACGGACATTGAGCGCGGCAGGCTTTGACTGCGCCCGCGCCGACCGTAACGGCACCCCGAACCTCTTTGCCCGCTGGGGCGCCAAGGGACACGCCCGCACATTCGGTTTCAACGGTCACACCGATGTGGTGCCCGTGGGCGATGCGGCAGCCTGGAGCACCGATCCTTTCGGCGCCGAGGAAAAGGACGGCATCCTCTATGGCCGGGGCGCCACGGATATGAAATCGGGGGTGGCAGCCTTTGCCGCCGCCGCCATCGATTTCGTGAAAGAGACCCCGCCCGATGGCGCCGTGATCCTGACCATCACCGGCGACGAGGAAGGCGATGCCACGGATGGCACCACGGCGCTGCTCGACTATATGGAGGATCAGGGTGAAGCCATGTCCGTCTGCCTGGTGGGAGAACCCACCTGCCCCAACACCATGGGCGAGATGATCAAGATCGGGCGGCGCGGATCGCTGTCGGCCTGGTTCACCGTCACTGGCAAGCAGGGCCATTCCGCCTATCCGCATCGGGCCAACAACCCGCTGATTGCCATGGCGCGGCTGATGGATCGCCTTGCCAGCCACGAGCTGGACCAGGGCACCGAACATTTCGACGCCTCCACCCTGGCCGTGGTCACCATCGACACCGGCAACCCGGCAACCAATGTGATCCCGGCACAAAGCCGCGCCACGGTGAACATCCGCTTCAACGACGCCCACAGCGGCGCCAGCCTGAGTGACTGGCTGCGTGCGGAAGCCGACAAGATCGAGGCTGAGTTCGGCACCTCGGTCGACATGAAGGTGAAGATCTCGGGCGAAAGCTTCATCACGCCCCCCGGTGCCCTGTCGGATCTGGTTTCAAAGGCCGTTGAGGCGGAAACCGGTATCACACCCGAACTGTCCACCACCGGCGGCACCTCGGATGCGCGTTTTGTCAAAAGCCACTGCCCGGTGGTGGAGTTCGGCCTGGTGGGCAAGACCATGCACCAGGTGGATGAATGCGTCGAGATCGCGCAGATCCATCAGCTCAAGGCGATCTACTCCCGTATCCTGAAGGACTATTTCGCCTGAACCGGAGGTCTTGGTGATCCTGGGGCAGCACATGGTGAAGGAAGATTCATGAGGCGCCCAACCCTTGTCATCATGATCAAGGAACCGCGCCCCGGACGGGTCAAGACTCGGCTGGCGCAGGGCCTCGGCATCATCCCGGCAACCTGGTGGTTTCGCCACCAATCGGCGCGGCTGATCCGCAGCTTGCGCAATCCCCGCTGGCAGATCGTTCTGGCGGTTGCCCCGGATCGCGCCGTCACATCGCCCATGTTTCCTATCGATCTGCCCCGCCTGCCCCAAGGCGGTGGAGACTTGGGACAGCGCATGAAACGGATGCTCCAAAATGCCGCGCCCCACGGCCCTGTGTGCCTTATCGGAGCCGACATTCCCGGTATCACTCGCGCCCATATCGCCCGCGCTTTTTCCGCCCTTGGCCCCCATGATGCCGTGTTCGGCCCCGCCACCGATGGCGGCTATTGGCTGGTGGGCGCTCGCCACCCGGCCCGCCTGCCACGCGACCTGTTTCAGGGCGTGCGCTGGTCCAGTGAACATGCGCTGGCCGATTCTCTTGCCACCCTGCCCGGCTGGCGCATTGCACGCACGGACACCCTGCAGGACATCGACACGGTAGAAGATCTGCGCCGCAGCGGGGCCTGAGCCATGATTTTTCACGATGACCTTGCCCGCGCGCCGTGATACGCGGGATTCATGACCCGTATCCCCTCCAAGGCCGAAATCCTCGACTGGATTTCCGCCCACCCGACCCAGACATCGAAACGCGACATTGCCAAGGCCTTTGGCATCAAGGGGGCTGACCGGATCGACCTCAAGCGCGTGCTGAAGGAGCTGGAGGAAGAGGGGCACCTGCAAAAGCGCAAGAAAACCTACAGCGATCCCGACCAACTGCCCCCCGTCACCATCCTGACGGTAAAACGTCCCAGCCGCGACGGCGATCTTTATGGCCGCCCGCTGGAGTGGCACGGGGAAGGAATCGAGCCGGTCATCCTGCTGGTCCTGCGCGCCTCGGATCCTGCCTTAGGTGAAGGGGACCGGATCCTTGCGCGTCTGACTGCGGTGAAGGGTGAAGACCACAATTACGAGGGCCGCCTGATCCGCCGCATCGGCACCAACCCCAAGCGCGTGCTGGGCGTCTTTCGCACCGGGGCCGAGGGCGGCCGCATCGTGCCCATCGACAAGAGCGCCTCGACCGAGTGGATGGTCCCGACGGATGCCACCAATGGTGCCAAGGACGGCGAGCTGGTCGAGGCCGAACAGGCCGGACCTAAGGCGCGCATGGGCCTGCCCCGCGCCCGCATCGTGGAACGCCTCGGCGATCCTTCCGCGCCCAAGGCCGTGTCGCTGATCGCCATCCACCAGCACGGCATTCCCGATCAGTTCCCCGATCAGGTCATGGCAGAGGCAGACGCCGCCAAACCCATCGGCCTCAAAGGGCGCGAGGATCTGCGCGATCTGCCGCTGATCACCATCGACCCCGTCGATGCCCGCGACCGGGACGATGCCTGTTTTGCCGAGGCGGACACCGATCCCAAGAACTCCGGCGGCCATGTGATCTGGGTCGCCATTGCCGATGTGGCGGCCTATGTGCATCCCGGCTCAGCACTGGACCGCGAGGCGCGCAAGCGCGGCAACTCCAGCTACTTCCCCGACCGCGTTGTGCCGATGCTGCCGGACCGTCTATCGGGCGATCTCTGCTCGCTGCATGAAAACGTGCCACGCGCCAGCGTGGTCGTGCGCATGCAGGTAGATGCGGAGGGCAACAAGATCGGCCATCGCTTCATGCGGGCGCTGATCAACTCCAGCGCGGCACTCAGCTACCAGGAGGTGCAGGACGCCATGGATGGGCGCCCCAGCGACAAGACCGCGCCCCTGCTGGACGATGTGATCAAGCCGCTTTACGCCGCCTATCGCGCCCTGACCAAGGCCCGCGCAGCGCGGCAACCGCTGGATCTGGACCTGCCCGAACGGCGCATCATTCTGGATGACGATGGTCACGTGGTCTCGGTCAATTTCCGTGACCGGCTTGAGGCGCACCGGCTGATCGAGGAATTCATGGTGCTCGCCAATGTGGCCGCCGCCGAAACCCTGATCCAGAAGCGCACGCCGCTGGTTTTCCGCGTGCACGAGGAACCGGCGCCGGACAAGCTCGATGCCTTGCGCGAAACCGCCCAGGCGGCCGGGCTTTCCCTGGCCAAGGGGCAAGTTCTGCAGACCCGGCATCTCAATGCGCTGCTGAACGCTGCGGCGGGAACGGATGATGCAGAGCTGATCAACATCTCCACCCTGCGGTCAATGCAGCAGGCCTATTACAACCCCGAGAACTTTGGCCACTTCGGCCTTGCGCTGCGCAACTATGCGCATTTCACCTCTCCCATCCGCCGCTATGCGGACCTGATCGTGCACCGCGCGCTGATCACCGCCCATGGCTGGGGGCCGGACAAGGGCAAGGATGGCCTCAGACCCGACGAGATCGAGCGACTGGACGATACCGCCACCCATATCTCGGAAACCGAGCGCCGCTCGATGATCGCCGAGCGCGACACCACCGACCGCTACCTGGCCGCCTATCTGTCGGAACGGGTGGGCAATGAATTCACCGGCCGGATCAGTGGCATGGCCCGCTTTGGCGCCTTCGTGAAACTGGATGAGACCGGCGCCGACGGGCTGGTGCCGGTGCGCACCATCGGGCGCGAGTTCTTCCACTTCGATGCCGAGGCCGGAACCCTGATGGGCGCCGATACCGGCTTTACCCTGGCCATCGGCCAGCGCGTCACCGTGCGCCTGACCCAGGCCGCGCCCGTGACTGGCGGGTTGGAACTGGAGCTGCTGTCGGTGGAGGATGCAACGGTGCCAACCGGCGGCGGGCGTGGGCGACGCAGCCCGGCGGGGCGCACCGTCAAACGCAAGGCCGCCAAATCAAAGCACAAGGCCGCCAAGACCAAGCGCAAGGTGGAGCGCAAGCGCCGGAAGTGATCCCGCATCCATGGCGCCCTGGCACCGGCGAGGCATCGCCTGTCGCAAACCCGGAATGAGACTGCGCCCTTTTGCCAGTGCCCGGCAAAGGCTACATTCACCTTGAGCAGTACACACACAAGGTAGATGTCACATGCGGATCTGGATGACGGCGGCAGCCCTTGCCGCGACCGGAACACTGGCTGGCGCGACCGCGCCCGATCACTCCCTGCGCCCCACAGGTCGGCCGATGGCACAGGATCAGACCGGGGTTCAACTGGCGGCGGCGACCTCGCTGCGCCCTGTGGCGCGCCCCGGAGAAGTTGCGCCTGTGATCGATGGGCCCGAAGAGGTGCAGCCCGTCGCCTCCAACAGCGCCTTTCAGGCCTGGATCAACGGCTTTCGCAAACGGGCCCTGGCGCAGGGGATCACCACGGCCACCTTCAACCGCGCCTTTCGCGGAGTGGAATACGACAATGAGGTCATCCGCCGCGACCGAAACCAATCGGAGTTCACCAAGACGCTGCAGGATTACCTTGGCAGCGCGGTCTCGGACACCCGCGTCAAGAACGGCAAGAAGGCCCTACGCGAGCAGCGCCGCCGCCTGAAACAGATCGAGGCCACTTATGGGGTCGACAAGGAAGTGGTGGTCGCCGTCTGGGGCATGGAAAGCAACTATGGCAACAACCGTGGCTCCATGGACGTGATCCAGTCTCTGGCGACACTGGCCTATGACGGGCGGCGCGGAAAGTTCTTTGAAAAGCAGCTGATCGCCGCGCTGAAGATCCTGCAGTCGGGCGATGTGCCGCCGCGCAAGATGACCGGCAGCTGGGCGGGCGCCATGGGGCACACCCAGTTCATTCCGACCTCCTACCTGGCTTACGCGGTGGATTTCACCGGCGATGGCAAGCGCGACATCTGGTCGGACAACCCCTCGGATGCGCTGGCCTCCACTGCCGCCTACCTGAAACGCTTTGGTTGGGTCAAAGGGCAGCCCTGGGGCGTAGAGGTGAAACTTCCGCGCGGGTTCAACTACGGGCTGGTGGGTCGGTCAATCAAGAAATCCCCCGCCGAATGGGCCAAGCTGGGGGTGACTGGCGTGGATGGCCGCGCGGTGCCCAACTATGGCTCCGGCGCGCTCCTGCTGCCTGTCGGCGGCAATGGTCCGGCCTTCATGGTCTTCAAGAACTTCTCGGTGATCGAACGCTACAACGCCGCCGATGCCTATGTGATCGGCGTCGGGCACCTGTCGGACCGCATCAAGGGCGGCGGTGAGTTCCAGGCGAAATGGCCGGGCGGGGATCGCTCCCTCACCTTCCGCGAACGCAAGGAGCTGCAGCGCAGGCTGACCCGCGCCGGGTTCGACACCGGCGGTGTCGATGGCAAGATCGGCCCAAAATCGCTGGAGGCCATCCGCGCTTATCAAAGCTCCAAGGGGCTGGTGCCGGATGGGTTTGCCTCGTTCAAACTGCTGAAACGGCTGCGGTAATCCGCAATCTTTCCAACGAAAAGGCCCCGTGCATCGCGCCGGGGCCTTTCTGTTTTGAAATGATCCGGTCCGATCAGCCGGGGCTCATGCCGCGCAGCCGTTCAGAGCGGCGGCGCAGCAGCTCCAGCACCGTCAGCAGGGCAATCGAGATCGCCACCAGGATCGTGGCCACCGCCAGGATGGTGGGCGAGATCTGCTCGCGCAGGCCGGTGAACATCTGCCAGGGCAGCGTCTTCTGGCCGGCGGAACCGACGAAGAGCACCACCACCACCTCGTCAAAGGAGGTGATGAAGGCGAAAAGGCCGCCCGAGATCACGCCGGGCAGGATCAGCGGCATCTGCACCCGGAAGAAGGTGGTGACGGGATCCGCGCCCATATTCGCCGCTGCCCGCGTCAGCGAGCGGTCAAAGCCCACCAAGGTTGCGGTCACGGTGATGATGACGAAGGGAATGCCCAGCGCCGCATGGGCCAGGACGACACCGAAATAGGTCCCCTGCAGGCCGATGCGGCTGTAGAAGAAATACATGCCCGCAGCCGAGATGATCAGCGGCACGATCATCGGCGAGATCAGGATCGCCATGATCGCCCGGCGGAACGGAACATGCGGCTGGCTGAGGCCAATCGCGGCCAGGGTGCCAAAGCTCACCGACAGGATCGTCGCCATGGGGGCGATCTTCACCGAGTTCCACAGCGCCTGCTGCCAGTCGTCATTGGTGAAGAAGTCCTCGTAGTGTTTCAGCGAATAGCCCGCCGGGTCAAACCGCAGCATTTCCGGCGTGAAGGTGAAGAAATCCTCGGCGTTGAAGCTGAGCGGCATCACCACCAGGATCGGGGTGATCAGGAAGACGAAGATCGCACCGCAGATCACCCGGAAGGCATAGTGCCACAGCACCTGCCCCGGCGTGAGGTAGGGCGCCAGGTGCTGACGATAGCGCGAGGTCGCAAGCCAGAAGATGAACCAGCCCGCGAACCAGCCGAACAGGCCGCCCAGAACAGCAGCCGGAAGCCCGCCTAGGAAATAGCCAAGGACCAGGAACAGCGCGAAGGTGGCCCAGCGCAGGGGCTTTTCCTTGTCGGTCATGCCCGCAAAGACAAAACCAAGAACGCCCAGCAGCGCCGCGCCGATCAGGATGCCGATCAGCCCGGTGGCCTGCGCCGTGCCCACGAAAAGTCCAAAGAAGGCTCCGGCACCGGCTGCAACGGCAGCGGTGAAACCGGGGGTTTGGTTGGTGACAGGTGTCAGTGCCATGTTGCTTATCCCAGTTTCACGTTGTCGATGCCGACGATCTTGTCATAGGCCCAGTAAAGGATCAGGACGACCACCAGCAGGATCGCGCCCAGCGCCGCCGCCAGACCCCAGTTGAGCGAGGACGAGATGTGATAGGCGATCCGGTTGGAGATGAAGACACCCTTGGTGCCGCCGACGATCTCGGGCGTGATGTAGTAGCCGATGGCGAGGATGAAGACGAGGATCGACCCCGCACCGATGCCCGGCACCGACTGCGGGAAATAGACCCGCCAGAAGGCCGTCCAGTTGGTTGCTCCCAGCGATTTCGCCGCGCGCAGGTAGGATGGGTTGATCGTCTGCATCACCGAATACATCGGCAGGATCATGAAGGGCAGCAGGATATGGGTCATCGCCACGATGGTGCCGAACTGGTTGTTGATCATCACCAGACGCGCATCATCCGCCACCAGCCCCAGCCACACGAGAACATCGTTGATCACCCCCTGCTGCTGCAGCATCACCTTCCAGGCGGAGGTCCGGACCAGTAGCGAGGTCCAGAAGGGCAGCAGAACCAGGATCATCAACAAGTTGGCCGATCGCGCCGGCAGGTTCGCCAGGATCCAGGCCACCGGGTAGCCCAGCACGATGCAGGAGAAGGTGATCACCAGAGACATGAACATGGTGCGTTGGAACAGAGTGATATAGATCTGCTGATTCTCGGGCCGCGCCTCGGCGCCGTCCACGCCCTTCTGCATGTCGATGGAATTCAGGAAATAGCCGTTGGTGTACTTGGGGCTATAGGTCTGGATGGTGCGCCAGACTTCGGGGTCGGCCCAATCCTTGTCGATCTTGACGAATTTCTCTTTGAAGGGCGCATCCTCGGCGATGTCCCATTTCTTGACCTTGCGGCCAGACTTGCGGAACAGCGAGGAAATCCCGGTCATTTCATAGTTCAGGCGGGTGCCAAGCCGGGTATGGGTCTTGGCCTCGACCGCCACGATCAGATCGGCAGCCAACGCCGCATAGACCGCCTCGTCCGGGGCCTCGCCGCTGTTTGCGTCCCAGCCCTGCAGGGCGACAACGGTCTTTGGCAGCGTGTCGGCGACGATCCGGTTCTCGACCGAGCGGAACAGCATATCCGCAATCGGGAGAATGAAGGTCAGAAGGATGAACAGCAAAAGCGGCGCGACCAACATCAACGCACGCAGTTTCTGCATTCTCAGGGCGCGGGCCAGGCTACGCTTCAACGGCGTGCCGTCAGCCGCCAGCACCGGGCCGGATTGGGTGGTGTCGCTCATATCTATCCCTGTTCATTGCCCCGCCGTGTCCCCCGCGGGTTTTGCTCTTCCGGCCGTTCGAACGCGGCCTATTGCGAAGAGTGAGGTGCCAGAGAGCGGCGGGCGCTCTCTGGCGGTGTTTTCAGACCGGCTTACTTGGCGAGCCAGGCCTGGAATTTCGCGTCGATGTCGTCGCGGTAGTCAGCCCAGAACTCGTAGTTGTAGAGGAACGTGTTCTTGGCGTTGTTCGGATCGGTCGGCATGTGCGGCGCCATGTCGATGCCCAGATCGGCGTGCTTGCCAACCAGCGGCGCCGAGGAGGCACGGGCCGGGCCATAGGAGATGAACTTGGCCTGATCCGCCAGACGCTGCGTGTCGGTGGCGAACATGATGTAGTCCAGGGCGCGGGCCTGACGTTCCGGCGACAGACCTGCCGGGATGATCCAGCCGTCCAGGTCGAAGACCTGCGCGTCCCACAGCATCGCAACCGGCTGCTTCTGCTCTTCGATGACCGAGAACAGGCGACCGTTGTAGGTGGAACCCATCACGACTTCGCCATCCGCCAGCAGCTGCGGGGTGTCGGCGCCTGCGGACCACCAGATCACGCTGTCCTTGATGGTGTCGAGCTTGGCCAGGGCCTGCTCCTGACCGGCTTCGGTTTCCAGAACGTCATAGACTTCGTCCTTGGCAACACCGTCACACAGCAGGGCCCATTCCATGTTGTTGATCGGACGCTTTTCCAGCGCGCGCTTGCCCGGATAGGCTTCCAGGTCGAAGACGTCGCAGATGTCATCCGGAGGCGTGTCGCCAACCATGTCGGTGCGGTAGCCGAAGGTGGTCGAGTAGACGATCTGCGGGATGAAGCAGTCGGAGACCAGCAGTTCGCCGAAGTCTTCGGAGGCAGGCGTGCCATCGGGCGCCGCTGCCAGCTGGGTGTCGGCATCGATTTCCAGCGCCAGGCCTTCGTCGCACAGGCGCATGGCGTCAGCGGCAACCACGTCGACCACGTCCCAGGTCACATTGCCCGCTTCGTTCATCGCGCGCAGCTTGGCCACGGCTTCGGCGGAGGATTCATCGTTGATGATCTTGACGCCGGTCTTGGCCGCATAGGGCTCGTGATAGGCCTTCATCTGGGAGTTCGAATAGGCGCCGCCCCAGGATACGATGGTCATCTCGTTTGCCATCTCGGCAAAGGCCATCGGTGCGCACAGCGCAGTGGAGGCTGCAAGGGCGGTCAGTTTGGTGAGTTTCATAAGCACTCTCTCCTTGTTGATCTTGAACTAAAGTCATCCCCCGGTCACTTCGCCGCCGAGGGTTATCCAGCTGCGCGCGGGCCTCAGGCGTCCAGCGCGCGGCAATCTTCGGGCAGCCAGCCGATCTCGATCTGCTGGCCGGGCTTCAGGCGGGTCTGGTCCGGTGCATTCCGGGTCTTGATGATGAACTCATCATTGCCGGCCACGCGCAGACGAGTGCGGAAGATGTCACCCATGTAGATGAACTCCAGCACCTCTGCTTTCAGCGTATGTGCCCCTTCCTGAAGCCGCTCCTTGTTGTATTCGACCCGCTCGGGACGGATGGACACGCGGGTGCGTTCACCCGGCTGCGAGACATTGACCGGTTTGCAGTCGATCAGCTCTCCATCGTCCAGCTGCACCACGGCCTGGCCGTTGGTGATTTCCTTCACGGTGCCTTCCAGGGTGTTGTTCTCCCCGATGAACTGCGCCACGAAGCTGTTTTCCGGCTCTTCATAAAGCTGATCCGGCGGCGCCAGCTGCTGGATACGGCCATCATCGAAGACCGCGACACGATCCGACATGGTCAGCGCCTCGGTCTGGTCGTGGGTCACATAGACCACGGTAATGCCAAGACGGTGGGCCAGGTCGGTGATCTCGAACTGCATCTTTTCGCGCAGCTGCTTGTCCAGCGCGCCCAGCGGTTCATCCATCAGAACCAGCTCGGGTTCGAACACCAGTGCGCGGGCCAGCGCGACCCGTTGCTGCTGACCGCCCGACAATTGCGACGGACGGCGGCCGCCAAAGGCGCCCATTTCCACCATGTCCAGCGCGCGCATGACCTTCTGTTCGCGCTCGGACTTGCCCATCTTGCGGACCTCCAGCGGAAAGCTGAGGTTCTCGGCAATGGTCATATGCGGGAACAGGGCATAGTTCTGGAACACCATGCCGATGCCACGCTTATGCGGAGGAATGTTGTTGATCGACACCCCGCCCAGGCGAATGTCGCCATGGGTGGCGGTCTCAAATCCGGCCAGCATCATCAGGCAGGTTGTCTTGCCGGAACCGGACGGCCCCAGCATTGTCAGAAACTCACCTTTGGGCATGACCAGGTTCAGATCTTTGACGACGAGCGATTCGCCATCATAACTCTTCTGGACACGTTCGAATTCAACGAACGCATCACTGTTTGACGCATCAGCCAAAACAGGCTCCCCGTGTTAAGTCGGCAGTTTGTCTGCACTTGTTGCACCGATGTAAGCATACCCACCCCGCGGGATGCAACCGGATCGTCAATCGGCGCTTGCGACCAGCTTAGGCGCGGGCCCCAGAGGGATCGAACCATTTGCGACATCTGGAGGAGAATTTGCGACGCTTTTTCGATAGCAGCACAGAAGAATCCACTGGACATGACTGTCTGGTCAAAAACGGACCGCAGAACAAAGAGTATCCCGGTGCCGCCATCGCGGCACCGGGCCTGTTTTTAAGGCAGATTTGAGTCTCGGGGCCGACCCCGAGTCAGGTGCCCGAGTCGGGCCTCGTGTCAGGCGCTGTGCAGCAAATCCTGCTCTTTCAATGCCGCATAGCATTCGTCCAGCGACAGGCGCGCCCGTTCAATCAGCGTGTCGATCTCTTCCGGCTTGATCACCAACGGCGGCGAGATGATCATCCGATCGCCCACATGGCGCATGACCAGATTGTTGGCAAAGCAGCGCTCGCGGCAGATATAGCCCACGGTGCCCGCAGGGGCGGCAAAGGCGGCGCGGGCCTCCTTGTTCGGCGTCAAGGCGATAGACCCCATCATGCCGACGATCTTTGCCTCGCCCACCAGCGGGTGATCAGTCAGCGCTTCCCACTTATCCTTGAGGTAGGGCGCGGCCACATCCTGCACGTGACCGACGATGTTTTCCTCCTCCAGGATGCGCAGGTTCTCCAGCGCAACGGCCGAGGACACGGGATGCCCCGAATAGGTATAGCCGTGGTTGAACTCGTCCCCCGCGATCACGGCGGCAACCTCATCCGACACGATGGAACCGCCGATCGGCGCATAACCGGAGCTGAGCCCCTTGGCGATGGTCATGATATCGGGGCGGATGCCCATGGTCTGGCTGCCGAACCAATTGCCGGTCCGGCCAAAGCCGCAGATCACTTCGTCCGCGATCAGCAGGATCTCGTACTTGTCGCAGATGCGCTGGATCTCGGGCCAATAGGTGGCCGGAGGCACGATGACACCGCCAGCACCCTGCACCGGCTCGGCGATGAAGGCCGCAACGCGGTCTTCGCCCAGCTCCAGGATCGCCTGCTCCAACTCCTGCGCGCGCTGCAGACCGAAGTCTTCGGGGGACATATCACCGCCCTCGGCCCACCAATGCGGCTGGTTGATGTGGTGAATGTCCGGGATCGGCAGGCCGCCCTGTTCATGCATGGCGCTCATGCCGCCAAGGCTGCCACTGCCCACGGACGAGCCGTGATAGGCATTCTTGCGGCTGATGATGATCGACTTGGTCGGCTTGCCCTTCAGCGCCCAGTAGTGGCGCACCATGCGAATGTTGGTGTCATTCGCCTCCGAGCCGGAGCCGGCAAAGAACACGTGGTTCAGATCGCCCGGCGCCAGTTCGGCAATCTTGTTGGCCAGCGCGATGGCCGGCACATGGGTGGTCTGGAAGAAGGTGTTGTAATAGGGCAGCTCGCGCATCTGGCGGGCGGCCACATCGGCCAGTTCATCCCGGCCATAGCCGATGTTGACGCACCACAGGCCCGCCATGGCATCTAGGATCTGGTTGCCCTCGCTATCGGTCAGGGTGACGCCATTGGCGCGGGTGATGATACGCGCGCCTTTCTCAGCCAATTCCCCATTGGCGGTAAACGGGTGCATGTGATGTGCCGCATCCAGCGCCTGCAATTCGGCCGTCGGCATATGGTTGGTGATCGCATTCATGGGAGTCGCTCCGAAACATAGAGATTGCCCCCAGAATATGATCAAATTTCACAGAGTCAATCGAATCAGTAACCATCGTCCAACCCCATGCTGACCTGTTCCATGCCCTGACGAACGTCCCGCTCCATTGCCAGGGCGGCCATTTCCGGATCCCTGCGACGCAAGGCCTCAAGGATGTCCTTGTGACGGTCCGGAAAGCTCTGGGTTCCAAAGCGCCCGCAGACCACCCGCAGGGACGGCCCGAAGCGCAGCCACAAGCGGTCGGCAAGATCGGTCAGGATCGGTGCCGCTGCATGGTTGTATAGCGTCGTGTGAAAGCTGTAGTTCTGGGCCAGATACCCCGGCACATCTCCGGTTGAAATCGCCCGGTCCAGTTCGCTGTCTATCTGTTCAAGGGCGGCAATATCAGCCTCTGAGACATTCAGGGTTGCCAGCCTTGAAAGCTCACACTCAATTGTTTTTCTTGCAAAAAGAAGCTCATCCACATCGCCGGAGCTGAGCAGCGGAACCGAAACGCGCCGATTTCCCTGAAACACCAGCGCCCCGTCGGAGATCAGCCTGCGGATCGCTTCACGCACCGGCGTCATGCCTGCTCCCAAAGACGCGGTCAGCCCCTGGATGGTCACCGCCTGCCCCGGCGCCAGTTCGCCAAACAGGATCTGCGCCCGCAACTGTTGATACACGGCCTCATGGGCGGGCCGTTTTGCCGTGCCTTCCTCTGTCGTTTTTGCCAAAGAACTGGTCCCTGTCACCGCTCGAATACCTCCCAATTTTTGGGCAGCTTGCACCAAACTCGCCCCGGTGAAAACATAAACGGTATTGCCCAAAGAGGCAAAACTTGATCAAATCCATTCCAGCCGGGCACTGAAACCGGCAGGCACAGGGAGACACTCATGACACTCAAGACGATGACACTGACCGCCGTCGTTGCCCTCAGCAGCGCCGCCGCCGTCGCGGAAGAGGTGCGCGTTTACAACTGGTCCGACTATATCGACGAAGCGCTTCTGGAAAAGTTCGAGACCGAAACCGGTATCAAGCTGGTCTACGATGTCTTCGACAGCAACGAACTGCTGGAGACCAAGATGCTGGCCGGCGGTTCGGGCTATGACGTGGTGGTCCCGACCGGCACCTTCCTGCAGCGGCAGATCGCGGCAGGCGCCTTCCAGAAACTGGACATGGCCAAGCTGCCCAACCACAAGAACATGTGGGACGTGGTCGAGGCCCGCACCGAGCAATACGACCCGGACAACGCCTATTCCATCAACTATATGTGGGGCACCACCGGTATCGGCGCAAATGTCGGCAAGGTGAAGGAACTGCTGGGCGAGGATGCCCCGATCAACTCGCTTGATCTGGTCTTCAACCCCGCCAACATGGAAAAGCTGGCCGCATGTGGCGTGCATTTCCTGGATGCACCGGCAGAGATGATCCCCGCCGCGCTGAAATACATCGGCGAAGATCCCAACAGCCATGACCCGGACGTGATCGCCAAGGCCGAAGGCGTCTTTGCCGCCGTGCGTCCCTACATCCAGAAGTTCCATTCCTCGGAATACATCAACGCGCTGGCCAATGGGGACATCTGCGTCGCCGTGGGTTGGTCCGGCGATGTCCTGCAGGCGCGTGACCGTGCGGCCGAGGCCGACAACGGCGTCGAAGTCGCCTATAACGCACCGGTCGAAGGCGCCCAGATGTGGTTTGACCAGATGGCCATCCCGGTCGATGCGCCGAACCCGGACGCGGCCCATGTATTCCTGAACTTCATCATGGATCCGCAGAACATGGCGGATGCGTCGAACTACGTCTATTACGCCAACGGCAACAAGGCGAGCCAGGAGTTCCTGGTCGAGGACGTGATCGGCGATCCGGCGATCTACCCGGATGAGGCAACCCTTGCCAACCTGTTCACCACCACGCCCTATGACCCCAAGGTCCAGCGTGTCGTGACCCGTCTGTGGACCAAGATCAAATCGGGCACCTGATCCCGAAAACCTGATCCGGCAGGGCGCCCCGTGCGCCCTGCCATTCGACGCTCCAAAACATTCAAGGTGGCCCGCGCCGCTTTGGACCTTGACCGCGCAGGGGGGCCGGCTTGACACTTCCCGTTTTTGAACCCTGGAACGATCCCGAGGCCAAGCCCTTGATCGAATTCCAAAATGTGACCAAACGCTTTGGTGACTTCACTGCCATCGATGATCTGACCATCGGCATATACGAGCGGGAGTTCTTTGCGCTGCTCGGGCCCTCGGGCTGTGGCAAGACCACGCTGATGCGCATGCTGGCAGGGTTTGAAACCCCGACGGAGGGCAAGATCTTCCTGTCCGGCCAGGACATCGCCCCGGTGCCCCCGAACAAGCGCGCCGTGAACATGATGTTCCAATCCTATGCGCTGTTTCCGCATCTCAGCATCTGGGACAATATCGCCTTTGGCCTGAAGCGCGAGGGTCAATCAAAGGCTGAGATCGAAACCCGCGTCAGCGACATGTTGCGCCTGACCCGGCTGGAAAAATTCGCCCGGCGCAAGCCGCATCAGATCTCGGGCGGGCAGCGGCAGCGGGTGGCACTGGCCCGCAGTCTTGCCAAGGCGCCGAAACTTCTGCTGCTGGATGAACCGCTTGGCGCGCTCGACAAGAAGCTGCGCCAGGATACCCAGTTCGAACTGATGGACATCCAGGAGAAGACCGGCACCACCTTCGTGATCGTGACCCACGACCAGGAAGAGGCGATGACCGTCGCCAGCCGCGTGGCCGTGATGGACAACGGCAAGATCATCCAGGTCGCAACCCCTGCCGACATCTACGAGGCGCCAAATTCGACCTATGTGGCCGACTTCATCGGCGATGTGAACCTGATCGAAGGCACCGTCAAACCGACCGGTGACGCGACCTATGCGCTGCACTGGCGCGAGGGCGCTGAGCCGCTGACCGTCAAGACCGCCACCGGATTTTCGGACGGGCAGACCGCGCATCTGGCGATCCGCCCCGAGAAGGTCACCATCTCTGCCGAACGCCCCGACGGTGCCGACAATGCGGTCGAAGGCAAGGTTCTGGATATCGCCTATCTCGGCAATATCTCCACCTATCACGTGGAGCTGCCCTCGGGCGTGGTGATCAAGGCGCAGACCGCCAATACCCGCCGCATTTCGCGCCGGGCCTTTACCTGGGAAGACACTGTCTGGCTGTCCTGGACCGCCACGGCAGGCGTTCTCTTGGCTGACTGATGCGCCGTTTTGCCCTGATCTCCATCCCTTACCTGTGGCTGCTGGCGCTGTTCCTGGTGCCCTTTGCCATCGTCCTGAAGATCTCGCTGTCCGATGTGGCGCTGGCACGCCCGCCCTATATGCCGCAATTCGACTGGGCCACGGGCCTCTGGGCCTTCCTGTCCGAGCTGGATTTCGAGAACTTCGTCTGGCTGACCCAGGATGATCTGTACTGGAAGGCCTATCTCAGCTCGCTGCAGATCGCCTTCTTTTCGACGCTGCTGACGCTGCTGGCGGGCTATCCCATCGCCTATGGCATGGCGCGCGCCCCCGAGGAATGGCGCGCCACGCTGATGATGCTGGTGATCCTGCCCTTCTGGACCAGCTTCCTGATCCGGGTCTACGCCTGGATGGGGATCCTGTCGAACGAGGGTTTCCTGAACCAGGCCCTGCTGTGGCTGGGTGTCATCAACGAGCCGCTGACGATCCTCAACACCAACACCGCCGTCTATATCGGCGTCGTCTATACCTACCTGCCTTTCATGATCCTGCCGATCTACGCCGCGCTTGAGCGGATGGACGATTCCCTGATCGAGGCGGCCGAGGATCTGGGCTGTTCGCGCCTCTCCGCCTTCTGGCTGGTGACCGTTCCCTTGTCGAAATCCGGCATCGTCGCGGGTTGTTTCCTGGTCTTCATTCCGACCTTGGGTGAGTTCGTGATCCCGTCGCTGCTCGGCGGCTCTGACACGCTGATGATCGGCAAGGTCCTGTGGGAAGAGTTCTTCTCCAACCGCGACTGGCCCGTTGCCTCGGCGGTGGCGGTGGTACTGCTCTTGCTGTTGATCGTGCCCATCGTGCTGTTCCAGCGCAACCAGCAGAAGCAACAGGAGGCCGAGCAATGAATCGCATGAGCTGGTTCAACACCGTCTCGCTGAGCTTGGGCTTTGCCTTTCTCTATATCCCCATGGTGATCCTGGTGATCTTCAGCTTCAACGAAAGCAAGCTGGTCACCGTCTGGGCAGGCTTCTCGACCAAATGGTACGGCGAGCTGATGCAGAACGAGGCCTTCCTCAATGCCGCCTGGGTCACCATCAAGGTCGCGGTCTTCTCCTCGACCATCGCGACGGTCCTGGGCACCATGGCGGCCTATGTCATGGTGCGCGGCGGGCGGTTCTTTGGCCGTACCCTGTTTTCCGGCATGATCTACGCGCCGCTGGTGATGCCCGAAGTGATCACCGGCCTGTCACTGCTCTTGTTGTTCATCGGGATCGGCCTTGATCGCGGCGTGCTGACCATCGTGCTGGCCCATACCACCTTTTCCATGTGCTATGTCTCAGTGGTGGTCTCCTCGCGGCTGGTGACCTTTGACCGGTCACTGGAAGAGGCCGCGCTGGATCTCGGCTGTTCCCCGGCAGAGGCGTTCCGCCTTGTGACCCTGCCGATCATCGCCCCTGCGGTGATTTCCGGCTGGCTTCTGGCCTTTACCCTGTCGCTGGACGATCTGGTCATCGCCTCCTTCACCTCGGGGCCTGCGGCCACCACCCTGCCGATCAAGATCTTCTCGGCGGTGCGCCTTGGTGTCTCCCCCGAGATCAACGCGCTCTCGACCATCATGATCGCCATCGTCACGGTGGGTGTCATCACCACGTCGCTGGTGACCAAGCACCAGATGGTACGCCAGAAACGGGACGAACAAGAAGCGGCCCGCACCTGATGCGGCGGATCTTCTCGGACTACGCCTACGGGCCAGAGCCGCGCAACGGCTGCTGGTGGGATGAGACCATCGCGGCCCCCGACTGGCCGCAGCTGAGCGGGGAGATCAGTGCGGATGTGGCGATCATCGGCGGTGGCTTCACCGGCATGTCCGCCGCCCTGCACCTGGCAGAGGCCGGGGTGAAGGTCGCCCTGCTGGAGGCCGAGACCCCCGGCTGGGGTGCCTCCGGGCGCAATGGCGGCTTTTGCTGCCTGGGCGGAGCGAAACTGTCCGGCGCCGCCATGCAGCGCAAATACGGCGAAGAGGCCACCCAAACCTATGCAGCCGGTGAGATGGCCGCCATCGATCTGGTGCGGGGCCTCCTGGACCGGCACGGGATCGACGCAGACACCCACTCCAAGGGCGAAACCCGGATGGCGCATAGCCCGCGCGCCATGACGGCCTTGCGCCGTGAAGCGGAGTTGATCGCAGCCCATGGCGGCGCGGTGCAGCTTCTGGAACAGCCGGAACTTGCCGAACACGGGTTGAACGGGCAGTTTTTTGGAGCGCTGACCACGCCTGCCGGATTTGGCCTCAACCCGCGCAAATACCTGTTCGGCATTTCGGAGGCCGCGCAACGGGCGGGCGCAACGCTGTATCAAAAAAGCCCCGTGACCAACCTGACTTCGGCTCCGAATGGCCATGTCCTGACCACCCCGCAAGGTAGCCTGCAAGCGAAACAGGTGATCATTGCCACCAATGGCTATTCCTGGGACGGGCTGCCCGATTGGCTGTCGGGGCGCTACATCCCGGCGCAATCCACCGTCATGGTGACCCGCCCGCTGAGCGATGCAGAGCTGCAGACGCAGGGCTGGTTCAGCGATCAGATGGCCTATGACACCCGCAACCTGCTGCACTACTTCCGCCTGATGCCGGATCGGCGGTTCCTGTTCGGCATGCGAGGCGGTCTCTTTGCCTCGCCCCGTGCCGAGGCCGGGATCCGGCAAGCCTTGCGCAAACACTTCGAGGATCTCTTCCCCGCGTGGCGCGATGTGGAAGCCACTCATGTCTGGTCCGGGATGGTGTCGATGGCGCGCAATCTGGTGCCCTTTGTGGGACCGGTTCCCGGTGCGCCGGGCCTGTTTGCCGGTCTATGCTATCACGGCAACGGGGTTGCGATGGGCAGCTACGCCGGGCGGCTGTTGTCGGATCTGGTGCAGGGACAGCAGCCCGCGCTGCCCTATTCGCCGGTGATGCAGAGCATGGGCAAGTTTCCCCTGGGCCGCGCGCGGCGGGCCTTGATGCTGCCCGCCTATGCCATACTGGGGCTGATGGACTGAAGCGCGGCCAATTCCAGCCGCATCGCCTCCCGGTCCTGAGATCCGCCCTGCTCTGCCTGCCACAGGCAATAGGCGGCCATACGCCAATGAAACCAGGGCAGAAGCGCCTGCACGCGCGCCACCACAGGGCGGTTGGGATAGGCTGCAAGGAAGCTCTCTGCCTCGTCCCGGCTGAGCGGTGCGCCGCGATAAAGGACCTGCATGGCCGGAGACAGGAACAGCGCCAGATCCTCGGCCGGATCGCCCATCTTGGGGCATTGCCAGTCGATCAGGGTCAACCGACCCCGATGGGCCACCAAATTCCCCGGCACGGGATCGCCGTGAATGAGACTCTTGTCTGGTGTCGGCGGCACATCTCCGACCGGGCGCAGCGGGCGCAGATCCGCCCCCGCCTGGCAGCGCGCCAAAATGTCTTCGGCCTGCGCCCCCAGCATCGCGCTGCCATTGGCGCCCTCGGGCAGGCCCGCCAATACAGGCTGGGCATGCAAACGCCCCAGGAGAAGGGCCACGGCTGCGGTGCCATCTTGCCAGGGACCGCCTTCGAGATGGGAATAGGCCAGCCAGTGATGCCCTTCGAAACAGCCCGCACGCACCAGGTGCGGCACCATCCCGGTGTGGTCCAGGGTCCGCAGCACGGCCATCTCACACTCAGGATCATTGGCAAACAGCGGGTTGTTCCCATCCTGGAGGTAGAGTTTCACCACCAGGGGCCCCATGCGCCAGACATGGTTCGACCGCCCCCCGGTCAGGATCCGAGGTGTGCACGCATCCAGCCCCAGGCCATTCAGATGCGCCAGGAACCGGGCGTTGAAGTCACATGACAGGGCTGGCAGGGTCCGCTCCCATTGGCAAGCGCCCACGGATGCGGGCCGTCAGAACGACAGCGCGCAACCGAAATAGCGGACCCGGTCAGGGGTGGATCAGGCGTCCGTGGCGCGGTTGCGCAGGGCTGTCACAGAGGAGGCCAAGATTGCCGAGCCGCCCTCGGTAATCAAGACCACATCGTTGCCCAGCATCTGGGTTTCCTTCACCTCGGTATAGACCTCGGCCAGATCCGACAGCAGCACATCGTCGCCGCGGCGGCTTTCGATGGTGAACGTGTAGCTGCCTTCCTCCACCGTATTGCCATCCGCATCGGTGCCATCCCAGGAATAGGGTTCGGCCGCGACGGGCAGTGCAATCCGGTTGACCTCGGCGCCGTCGGCGTCGCGAACGATCATCGTGACCGCATCGGCACTGGCGGCGGGATTCGGAGAAACGACAACAGGCGACGTGCCGTTGAAATAGCCAGGCGCCGATACCCGCGCTTCCATGCCGACCCAGCCGGACATCGCCGCCATATTGGACAGGCCCAGCTGATTCTGCATGGCCACCAGGGTCTCATTGCCCTGCACCTGCTGTTCCACCATCGAGAACTGCGCCAGTTGCGATGCGTATTCGGTCGAATCGAGCGGTTCCAGCGGATCCTGATACCGCGCCTGAGCGGTCAGCATCTTCAGGAAGGTCTCGAAATCAGAGGTCAGCCCGGTTGCGCGCTGAGATTGAGCGCTGCTGGTCTGAGTCGTCGTTGCGGTTGTTGCCGCGCTTACAGCATCAGTCATCGTCTATACCCTCATGTCCATGCCGGAGGAGCCCAGCTGGAGATTTTGCTTTTCTGAATCGGCTGCGACCTCGCTCGCTGCCATCTCTGCGGTCCCGCCAAGCGTGCCGCCGCCGTCACCCCCCAGGCCTTGCTCTGCCTGTCCACCGAAGGACTCACCGCTGCTGAATTCAAACGAGATGTCCTGGAACCCCATGCGGCGGAATTCCTCGGCCAGTTCGTTGATATGGCGCCGCATCAAGTCACCGGTTTCGGGGCGTTCCGTCTGGATGGTCATCACGATGCCGGTGTCACTGGTCGAAACACGCATCTTCACGCGCCCCAGTTCTTCGGGGTTCAGCGAGACATCCATGTTGCGCTCACCCTTGGCTGCAAAGGCCTCGGCCAGCTGGGTGGCGATCATGCGCGGCATCTCGACTCGATGGGTGGCACCCGGTTGGAACACAGCTTCGGTCAGAAGCTGCGGCAAACCGGGAAGATCCGCCGTCAGGCTGGCCTGACCGGCAACCGAATCAGCGATCAGAGACGGGTTCTGCGAAAACTTGGCCGTCACAGACTGCACGGGCTGGCTGAGGGAAATGGCCGCGCCAATTGTGGGCGCCGCCGAGAATGTGGCCGTTTGTGCTGGCGTTGCGTTTTTTACCTCCGCGACAGGCTGTGCAGCGCCGTCCCGGATGCGGTAGCGCGATTTGCGGGCCTCTCCGGTTTCGGCATTTTGCACCTGCATCTGGAACACAGACTGCGACGCGGATTGGGTCGTGTTCGCCGCGGTGGACGGTGCAGCGGTTGCCCGCGCGTCGGATGGCTTTTCACCCGCCGCTCGCAGCGATTCGGCCTCCGCCGTCACCGCCGCTTCGGCCGTCGCCGCGCCCTGGCCTGGCTTGACCTGTCCGGCATTGGATGCTGCCTGCGCCTTTACCTGCGCCTCGCTCTGCGGCGCGGCCGCGCGTGCAGCCCCTTCCGATCCCGAGCGTGCTGTTGCTTCTGTTGCCGTGCGTGCAGTTGCCTCTGTTGCCGTGCGTGCAGGTGTCACTGTTGCCGTGCGTGCAGGTGTCTCTGTTGCCGTGCGTGCAGTTGTCTCTGTTGCCGTGCGTGCAGTTGTCTCTGTTGCCGTGCGTGCAGTCTGCCCGTCCGAGCGGCTCTGTCCGGCCTGCGCTGATGCGGGCATCTCCGCCTTGCGGTCAACCGATACTTCGGACTGCGCAACCGTCTTGTCACCTGCGCCGATTCGTTCCGGGGCCTGGCTCGCCAGGGTTTCCTTTCCAGCAGCAGCAACCGGTTGCGCCTGTCGCTCGCGCATAGATGCGTCAGCCTCGGTATCAGACGACTGGGATGTGCCCGTGTCAGAAGGCAGTTCTTTGCCCGTGGGCAAGGCGCTTTCTTTGGATGCAAGCTTGGATGATGGCGTGTCCTGGATCGGCTGAGCCGCGGACTGTGTGGTCCCGCTCGATTCGCCGCTTGCCCGTGAGCTCCGCAACGCCGCATCCGCTGCCAATCCATCGGCCCCGGCAAATTCTGCCTCAGCGATTTCAGCTTCGGTCAGATCTGCATCAACGGCTTGGACAATCTGCGTTTCCTCAGACGCTGCCTGATTCTGCCCTGCAACGACTTCCCCGTCGGAGGCCGGTGTGTCCACAGCCCCCTGTTTCACCGCCCCGCTTTCCGGCTTTTCCTGTGCCAGCTTGTCCTGGCTCGGGGCGGAAACGGCTTCAGCCTTGCTGGAAGCGCCTTCTACATAGTCGGCAAATGGGCGCTCTTTTGAAGACTTCGCGGCGATGACCTTGGATCTATCCTGCGATGTATCAGAGGCTGTTGAGGCCTTGGTCCCGGTGGCTCCGCCAAGGGCTTGGCCTATAAGTGATGTGCTGTGCATGGGCTTCCAGACGTTCTATCTCGATGCCCCCGGTCTACAGCAAAGCGGTTACGGCAATTTTAACCGGTTCTGTCGCAGTCTCTGAAAAATCGATGCAATTCGAAACTTCTTTCGCTCTGAGGCCAGAATGTCAGATCCAGTATTACCCCCGTTGTCGCAACAGCTGCCAAGTGCCGCCCTTGCAAAGGCATCCAACCCCACGGCCGAGGATCCCTTGCGCAAGGCCGCAATCGATCTAGAGGCTTCATTTCTCGCGGAAATGTTGAAAGCCGCCGGCCTTGGAGAATCCCGTGATGGCTTTGGCGGAGGCGCTGGCGAAGATCAGTTTTCCAGCTTTCTCGTTCGCGCCCAGGCCGAACAAATGGCTAAGGCCGGCGGCATTGGCCTGGCCGAATCACTCTACCACGCCCTGAAGGAGACCCAAAATGTCCAAGACTGATCCCCAAGCATTCATCGATGCGCTGGATCGCATCCTTGATGAAGAGCGCAGCGCTCTGATGACAGGTGACCTGAAGCAGATGGAATCGATCCTCGCACGTAAAGAAGAGGCGATCGACCAGCTGAACACGATTTCGAATCTGGAACAGCAGACCCTGGCGCAGGTCCAGACCAAAGTTGTGCGCAACCAGGACCTCCTGGAAAGCGCGATGGAAGGCATTCGCTCCGTCGCAGCCCGCATGGCTGAACTGCGCCGCGTACGCAAGGGACTGGATGTCTATGACAGCACCGGCCGCAAGACCCGCTACGGCACCCGCCTAACCAAGAAACTGGAGAAGCGCGCGTAAGCCGATGCAATTTAGGGAAAATTCTACGGAATGTACTTTTCCGCATTAGCACTCCCTTAGCAAATATCGCGGCAAAGTCCACTTGCACTTCGGGAAACGAGGTGGCGCGAAAACCGGTCGGTTGAACGCATTGTCAGAAAGACGTCACGAATCGCCCTTCGGGGCAGGGAAAACCTCGAGGCGAAAAAGCCTCACCTAAGCTAAAGGAATAAAAGCTATGACCAGCATTCTGACCAACAATGGCGCAATGGTTGCTCTGCAGACTCTTCAGAGCATCAACAACAACCTGACTGACGCGCAGAACCAGATCTCGACCGGTAAGACCATCGCCTCTGCCAAAGACAACTCGGCAGTTTGGGCGATTTCCAAAGTCATGGAATCGGATGTTGCAGGCTTCAACGCTGTTTCCGACTCTCTGGCACTGGGTGAAGGTACTGTTGACGTTGCTCTGGCCGGTGTGGAGCAGATCTCCGAAATCCTGAACGACATCAAAGAAAAAGTCGTGACGGCAACCGGTGAAAACGTTGACCACACCAAGATCGGCAACGAGATCACTCAGCTGACCAGCCAGGTGACTCAGATCATTGCTGCGGCTCAGTTCAACGGCACCAACCTGCTGAACGACTCCACTGTTGACGGCAGCAACGCCAACCTGACCGTTCTGTCCTCGCTGGACCGTAACGCAGGCGGCTCTGGTATCACTGCGGCGAACATCACCGTCGCAGCTCAGGACTTCACCAGCAACCTGGACCTGAGCGACATCGATGTAAGCGACTCGACCAACGCTGAAGCCTCGCTGGCAAACATCGAAGCTCACATCCAGACCGCAGTGAACTCCGCCGCAACTCTGGGTGCCGCCGCTGCGCGCATCGAAGATCAGCAGGAGTTTGTGACCAAGCTGTCCAACGCCATGAAATCCGGCGTCGGCGCCCTTGTCGACACCGACATGGAAGAAGCGTCCGCACGCCTGAAGGCCCTGCAGACTCAGCAGCAGCTGGGTGTTCAGGCCCTGTCGATTGCCAACTCGGCACCGCAGGCCCTGCAGCAGCTGTTCCGTTAAACGGCCTGATCCGGGGCGCGCCTGGCGCGCCCCGGTCCTCTATTCTCAGAGAACCTGAAGAAACAGTACGTTAGGAAAAAAACGTGAATGCCCTTCTGAATGCGAAGCGCGCCTATGCGTCGGCAAAAGCCCCGACACGCACCCCGAAAGACCTGGAGTTCGAGGCGATCGCCCGGATTACGCACCGGATGATCAACGCATCCAAAAAAGGAAGAACCGGTTTCTCCGCTCTTGCCGAAGCTGTTCATGAAAATCGCAAACTCTGGCAGATTTTTCAGACCGATATCATCAGCTCCGATAATGGCCTTCCCGAAGACCTCAAAGAGCAAATCCTGTATCTCGCGGCGTTCACCAATCAGTACACCAGCAAGGTACTCTCTCGCAAAGCGGGAGTAGGCCCCTTGGTAGAAATCAATACGGCCATCATGCGTGGCCTCCGCAGTGGAGCATCCTGAAGAATGAGTGGTCTGGTCCTTAAACTCGCCCCAAAAGAACGCGTCCTCGTGAATGGCGCTGTCATTGAAAACGGAGATCGGCGCAGCCGTCTCTCCATTGTAACGCCTGACGCGAACATCCTGCGTCTGCGCGATGCCATCAACCCCGAAGAAGCCAACACGCCGGTTCGTCGTGTCTGCTACGCGGCTCAGCTTGTGCTCTCGGGCGATATCGATCCCGAAGCAGATCGCCTGCCGATGCTGCGCCGTATCGAAGAACTGAGCCAGGTCTTCACCGACCCCGACAGCCGCGCCGCACTGGCCGAGGCAACGGACGCACTGCTCAGTGACAACCATTATCGCTGCCTGAAGGCGCTGCGGGCCCTGCTGCCGCGCGAAGAACGCCTGATGGCCATCCGCCCGTCATGATACTCTATCAGCCGATCATCCCTGCTGAAGGCATTGCAGGCTGGAAATTCCTGCAATCGACCTACGACAAGCAATTCGAGACCTTCTCCAAGGATCCCGTTCTCGAGCGTGAGAGCGATTACTTCCTTGAGAATATCGGAAACGTCAAAACAGCAGGCGATCTGGTCAAGGATAGCCGCTTGTTGGGGGTTGCTCTCGGAGCCTTCGGCCTGGACGATCAGCTCCCGATGAAGGCCCTTGTGCAGAAGGTTCTGGAAGAAGGGTCCTCGGCGGATGACGCTTTGGCCAACAAGCTGGGCGATGATCGCTGGGTTGCCTTCACAGAAGCCTTTGGTTTCGGCCCCGGGGACAGTCCCAAAACCGGCTCATTGGAAGACATGAACAACATCGTGTTTTCCAACCAGACCCAGTCTTTCGAAGCTGCGGTCGGCGAGCAGGACGAAGCCATGCGTATTGCTCTCTTCGCTGAACGTGAATTGGTAAACATCGCGACAGACCTCAAAGAGGATGGCGAACCGACCTCGATCAATACCAAATGGTACAACGTGATCGGCCAGCCCGCCCTTCAAGAGATGTTCCAGACGATGTTCAACCTGCCAAGTAGCACCTTGCAGCTTGATATCGACCAACAACTCGGCATCTTCAAGGATCGGGCCGAAACCTACCTTGGAACCGACGACCTCAGTGTCTTCGCCGACCCGGAACGGATGGAAGAGCTGACGACCCGATATCTTGCTCAGGCTCAGCTTGCCGACTTTCAGGAATCCCAATCCAGCGCTTCGACCGCGCTGATGCTGCTGCAACAGTACTGAAATTAGCCCCAGCTGACACTCATACAAAAAAGGTGGACCCGATCAGGTCCACCTTTTTTGTTAACCCATGGCAATGCGCGCCCGCCGGATGGTGAGGCGCGCGTTCTGTTCAGCGCCGCCCCCCGGCCGCCCGGCGCAACAGAAGCTTCAAGCGGTCAAAGCTGCCCTGCACATCGCCCGCCTCATCCCGGCCAAAGAACCCGTCCAGATCCGGCCAGAGTTTGACTGCCGTATCCAGGGTGGGATCACTGCCTTCGGAATAGAGACCCGCGCGGATCATCACCTCGGATTGTTCGTAAGACCCAAGGTACTTGCGCACCTCGAGGATCAGTTCATTCTCTTCCTTGGATGCCGCGGATGGCAGGCTGCGCGATACGGAGCGCGACACATCGATTGCCGGGAAACGGCCCCGTTCGGCGATTTCACGGTTGAGCACGATGTGACCGTCCAGAACACCGCGCAGAATATCTGCAATCGGCTCATCCATGTCGGAACCCGCCACCAGAACGCTGAACACTGCGGTGATATCGCCCTGATCGCCACTGCCCGGTCCGGCGCGTTCGCACATGCCGGTGATCAGCGGCGTGACCGAGGGCGGGAAACCGCGCAACGCCGGCGCCTCACCAGAGGCGGCAGCGATTTCCCGATGCGCCTCTGCGAAACGTGTGACCGAGTCGGCCAGAAGCAGCACATTCTTTCCTTGATCGCGGAAATGTTCCGCAATCGTCATCGCCGACCAGGCACAGCGGCGACGCACCAGCGGCGACTGATCCGAGGTTGCCGCCACGACAACCGAGCGCTTCATGCCTTCCGGCCCCAGGACCTGCTCAACGAAATGATTGACCTCACGTCCACGCTCACCAATCAGCGCCATGACGACCACATCGGCCTCCATGTTTTGCGCAAGTTTTGCCAGAAGCGTCGATTTACCAACACCGGATCCGGCAAACAGACCGATCCGCTGACCGCGCACGATGGGGAGAATCGTATTGAGAACCGACAGGCCGGTGCTCAGCCGCTCTCCCATATGGCGGCGTCCGGCGGCTTTGGGCGGCGGAGACATAATGTCCCGTGCCTCGGGGCCGCGCAGCAAGGGCCGCTCATCCAGCGGCTCTCCGAAGGGGTCGATGACCCGGCCGATCCAGTTGTCACTGGGGCAAAACTCGGGCGCGGAATAAAGAAGGACAGGATCCCCAATCGCAACGCGATCCGGTGTCTTGTCAGACAACATACTGATTTGATTAGATTCAATCTTGAGCACTTCGCCGTGCAACTCATCTTTGGGCCCACGGCGCAGAACCAGCCGATCCCCGATGCGTGCAATGGTCTGCAGGCCGGAGATCTGGATCTCGCCACCTGCAATTCCAATCACCCGCCCCATGGGAGTTGCCAGCCGCGTGCTCGCGATTTCTTCGGTCATTGCTTTCAGCTCAGCAATCATGATCCAGGCCTCCAATTGTTTCCCGCAAACTGTTTTTAAAGGAATCGGGGTTAAGCCTTGATTGAAATCGATCGAGGGAGAAGCCCCGGTGTTTACGGAACTGAATGTTTTCAAGATTGCATATGCCATGGCGACCCATGCCGGGAAACGCCAGGCATTGGTGTCACAGAACGTCGCAAATGCGGATACTCCTGGCTATCACGCCAAGGACATCAAACCCTTCAAGGAAGTCTACGCCGCCAATGCGCGGCCCGGCGACATGGTCGCCAGCCGTGCGTCGCATCTGAACGGCACGGCGGGCATTGGCATGGACTGGGCCGTCACCGAATCGGCGGCCGGTGCTGATCCGAACGACAACTCCGTGGCGATCGAAACGGAAATCCTGAAAAGCGTTGAAACCAAGCGTCAGCATGATCGGGCAATGGCGATCTACAAGTCGTCGATGAACATCCTGCGCGCAAGCATTCAACGCAGCTAGATGAGGGTTGAGCAATGAGCGAATTTGGAAATGCACTCAGCGTGACCGCAAGCGGCATGAAGGCCCAGGCCACCCGCCTGCGCCACGTATCGGAAAACATCTCAAACGCTGACACCCCCGGGTACCGCCGCAAGACCGTTCCCTTTCAGGCGATGCGCGACCTCAACACCGATGTCGAAGCGGTCAAGGTCGGTCGCGTCACGCTGGACCGCAGCGATCTTAAAAAGGTCTACGACCCGTCGCACCCCTTGGCGGATGACAGCGGTCACTACCAGGGCTCCAACGTCGATCTGATGATCGAGATCGCGGACGCCCGCGAAGCCCAGCGCAGCTATGAAGCCAATTTGAAGATGTTCGATCAGACCCGGCAGATGTCCGCGTCCCTGATGGACCTTTTGAGAAAATAACACCCCCTGAACCAGGAGATCCAGAATGGATATTCGCTCTCTTTCCGCCACAAGCGGCTATGCCGCCGCCCGCCCTGCAACGCAGGCCGACCCGGATTTTGTCGCCAACAGCGCCACCGAACGGGCCAAGGCAAGTTTTGAAAACTTCACCAACACCCTGAAAACCAGCGAGCAGGTTTCGGTGCAGGCGATGACCGGCAACGGCGATCCGCATGCCCTGGTGCAGGCTTTGGCGCAGACCGAACTGGCGGTTGAGACCGCCGTGACCGTGCGCAACAAGGTCGTCGAGGCCTACCAGGAAATCCTGAGGATGCCGGTCTAAGCCATGATGAACGAGGGCCTGTTCTACGACACACTGCGCCAAGCCCTGTGGGCGGCCGTGATGATGTCCACACCGATTCTCGTGGTGGCGCTGGTCGTGGGCCTGGCCGTCGGCTTGTTCCAGGCCTTGACCTCGATTCAGGAGATGACCCTGACCTTCGTGCCGAAACTGGCCGCGATCGTCGTCGTCTTCTGGGTCTCGATGGGTTTCATGACACAAACACTTGTGGCCTTTTTCAATGGTCACGTCATTCCCCTGATTTCTGGAGGTTCCTGATGGAAACCGCGGGCTATGCAACCCTTTCCCGTCAAAGCGGGCTGATGCGCGAAATGCAGGTGGTGGCGAATAATATCGCCAACGCGGCCACCACCGGATACCGCTCCGAAGGGCTGATCTTTTCCGAATACGTGAAAACCGCGCCGGGCCAGCAGTCCATGTCCATGGCACGCGCCAATATTCACAACACCTCGCTTGAACAGGGCCAGTTGACCAAGACGAACGGGTCTTTCGATTTTGCCATCGAAGGCGATGCCTTCTTCATGGTGGAAACCCCGCAAGGCGAACGTCTGACGCGCGCCGGCGCCTTTTCCGCCAGTGCCGAGGGTGATCTCGTCACCATGGATGGCCACCGGGTGCTGGATGCCGGCGGCGCGCCCGTCTTTGTGCCCACGGATGCCGAATCGGTTCAGGTCGGCACCGATGGCACCATCAGCGCCGATGGCCAGCCCCTGGGCCAGATCGGCCTGTTCAAGCCGGTCGAAAAACACACCATGTCCCGTGAAGACGGCGTGATGTTCCGCGTCGATGGCGATGTGGAACCGGCGCTGGATGGGCGCATCCTTCAGGGATTTCTCGAAGGATCCAACGTGAATGCCATTCATCAGGTGTCACGGATGATCGAAATCCAGCGGGCCTATGAAATGGGCCAAAGCTTCCTGTCCACCGAGGACGAGCGCATTCGCGCCGCCATCAAGAACCTGATCAAGTAGGAGAGACACCATGCGTGCCCTTAAAATCGCAGCCACCGGCATGAGCGCGCAGCAACTGCGTGTTGAAACCATTTCGAACAACCTCGCGAATATGAACACCACCGCCTACAATGCGCGGCGGGCAGAGTTTGCCGATCTCCACTATCAGCAGGTGTCGCGCGCAGGCACCGTGAACGCCTCGGATGGCACTGTGCTGCCAACCGGCGTGCAGGTTGGCCTGGGTGTGCGCCCGGCAGCCATCTCGCTGCACCTGGCCCAAGGCCCCCTGCAGGAAACCCAGAACGACCTTGACCTGGCAATTGACGGCAAGGGCTATCTGGAGGTCACCCTGCCCTCGGGTCAGGCGGCCTATACCCGCGATGGTGCCCTGAAACGCTCTGCCGAAGGGCTGATCGTCACCTCCGACGGCTACCCGGTGGCGCCCGATATCACCATTCCCGATGATGCGCGCAGCATTTCGATCAACGCCGAAGGCGAAGTCTACGCCTATTTCGACGAAGCCGCCGAAGGCCAGCTGCTGGGTCAGCTCTCCCTGTCTGGCTTTTCCAACCCCAAGGGGCTGGAAGCGATCGGCAGCAACCTGTTCACCGTGACCGAAGCTTCGGGACCGGCAGTGGTTTCGACCGCGGGCGAGGATGGTCTGGGCACCCTGCGTCAGGGCTACCTGGAGGCCAGCTCGGTCGATGCGGTGCGCGAAGTCACCGAACTGATCGAAGCCCAGCGCGGCTATGAAATGAACGCCAAGGTCATCTCGGCCGTTGATCAGATGATGGGCGCAACCACACAGGTCCGCTGATGAAACTCAAGCTCGCCCTCCTTGCCGCGCTGATCGCGCAGAGTGCTGCCGCCGATGTTCTGGTGCCGGTCCGCACGATTCGGCCCAAGGAAATCCTGACGGCACACGATCTTGCGCTCAAACCCGGAGAGGTCCTGGGTGCCCTGTCGGATCCCAGCGAGGTCGTCGGGCTGGAGGCCCGGGTCGCGCTATATCCCGGTCGCCCGCTGCGGCCGGGCGATATCGGCCCTCCGGCAATCATAGAGCGCAACGACCTGGTCATCCTGACCTTCCGCCAGGGTGGGCTCACCATTTCCGCCGAAGGGCGCGCGCTGGGGCGCGGCTCGGAAGGCGAATTGATCCGCGTGATGAACCTGGCATCACGCTCCACCGTAACCGGACGCATCGCGGCCGATGGCTCCGTCGAGGTAAAATAATGAAAAACCGTGCACTCTCTTCAAAAGCTGCCCTGGCAGGGCTGATCATCCTCGGCGCCTGCGGACGGGCAGACCATATCGGCAAGCCGCCATCCTTTTCGCCGGCCAACGAATCGTCCGAACATGTTGCCATGCTGTGGCAAGGGCTGCCCGTGGACAGCCAGCCGCAACGCGCGGTCGACAACGCCTCCCTGTGGAGCGGATCGCAGAACTCGCTTCTGGGAGATCGCCGCGCGATCAAGAAGGGCGATATCATGACGGTGGTCATCGAGATCGACGAAACCGCAGAGATCAAGAACGACACCGCCCGCTCGCGCTCCGGCTCCGAGAGCCTGGAATTGCCGCAGCTGTTGGGCCTGCCGCAGCGCCTGGACCGACAACTGCCTGATGGCGCCTCCGCCGCCAACGCCGTCGAACTCGGCAGTTCCAGCGCCGCCTCGGGCAAGGGCTCGGTGAAACGCAGCGAGAAACTGGAACTGCGCGTGGCAGCCACCGTTGTGGATGTTCTGCCCAATGGCGTTCTGGCGATCAGCGGTTCGCAGGAGTTGCGCGTCAATTTCGAGATGCGCGAACTGCTGGTAACTGGCTATGTCCGCCCGCAGGACATCAGCCGCCAGAACGAAATCACCTATGATAAGATCGCATCGGCCCGTGTG
The DNA here is from genome assembly GCF_028890025.1 of Phaeobacter sp. PT47_59. Classification (NCBI taxonomy): domain Bacteria; kingdom Pseudomonadati; phylum Pseudomonadota; class Alphaproteobacteria; order Rhodobacterales; family Roseobacteraceae; genus Phaeobacter; species Phaeobacter sp. PT47_59. The sequence continues at coordinate 106,272 of NZ_JARCJL010000002.1, read as the reverse complement.
TCCTACGGCGGACGTGGCCAGATCACTGACATGCAGCAACCGCGTTACGGCCAGCAGGTCCTGGACGCCATCCTGCCATTCTGAGGTAAGTCATGCTTTCAAAGTTACTGCCTGTCATCCTGTTGATCGTCGGTGTCGGCGCCGGAATCGGTGCGGGCATCGTGCTTGCTCCGGCGCCAGAACCCGAGATGGCCGCAGCGCACGATGGTCCCAAGGCCGAGCCAGAAGAATCGGATCCGGAAAACCAGCCGGCCGAGCACGAGTTCATCAAACTGCCCAATCAGTTCATCGTTCCGGTCGTGGAGCGTGATGCGCTGACATCGATGGTGGTGGTGACGCTCAGCCTGGAAACCAAGGCTGGCATGGCCGAGAAGATTCGCATGTATGAACCGAAACTGCGCGATGTCTTCCTGCAGGTGCTGTTCGATCACGCCAACATGGGCGGTTTCCGCGGCGCCTTCACCCGTTCGGATGTGATGAACCCTCTGCGCACCGCCCTGCGCGAGGCCGCGCAGCAGCAACTTGGCAAGGATGTCTATGATGTCCTGATCATGGACATCACACGCCAGGACGTCTGAACCGAGCCAGGCAAATCAAAGAATGGAAAACGGCCGGAACATAATGTTCCGGCCGTTCTTCGTTTCTGATCCCAGGCTGCGCAGGCATGGCTGGGTATTCCTATCTGACGCCGAGGCTCAGTACGCTTCGATTATCTGAAATGCGGGTATGGTCCCACGCCTTGAACCCCATGGATTTCAAGGCGCGGTGACTGGATGAGCTTGCCCTCTAGTACAAGAGCCGTTCCTGCAGGGCCTTGATCCGGGCGGCTTTGGTCCGGTCGCGCTCGGCCTTGGCCATATCCTGGATCGCGGTTTTGCGACCGAAGCTCTTGCGCAGCTTGTCCATGGCGACCAGTTTCTTGGCGGTGGCCTGAGCCAGTTCAGTATTGAGTTGCCGCCGTGTCCGCGTGTGCCAGCCTTCCCACAGGAGATCGGCCCCCAGGGCCTTCATGGCGTGGCTGTCCTCGGCCTGGGCCCGCGTCTCCTGCACCTGTGCCTTCAGCTTGTTCAGCTGGCCACGCAGCCGGGCCTCTTCGTCAAGAACCGGTTTGATCCGGGCATGTTCCCGCAGGTATTGCGCCGCGGTGACGGCTGCCATCTGATCCAGCATTTTTTGTTTCATCAGATCCTTCCTTTGGCCCGCTCGCGCATTGCCTCGGCAAAGCGGATCGCTGCCGCGACCGGAGCATAGTGTTCTTCCATGATTTCCTCGCCAATCTCGATGGTGGCATGCAGGGCCCGCGCGGTGGGCGGATCGCTGTGGATCGGCACCGCGTTCTCATTGGCGACACGACGGATGGCCGCCGCGACTTCATCCACACCCTTGGCGACACATTTGGGCGCCGACCCCTGTTCGCGGCTCCACTGCAGGGCAACCGCATAATGGGTCGGGTTGACGATCACCACATCGGCCTTGGGCACATCGGCCAGCATCTGCCCCATGGCGATCTGCTGTGCCTTCTGGCGCCGTTGGCCCTTCATGTGCGGATCGCCTTCGGAATCCTTCATCTCGTCCTGGATTTCCTTGCGCGACATCATGTTCTTGCGCCGATGTTCGGCATGCTGGAACGTGGCATCGATCACCCCGATCGGCAGAGCAATCAGCAGCGACAGAATCAGAAACTCCATCCCCAGTTTTGACAGCATCATCACGACCGAGAAGGCACCGGTGCCCGAAGAGGCGATCATCTCCGGCATGCGGTAGCCCAGGTACAGGCCAAGGCAGATCGAGTAGAGGACAAGCTTCAGGAAACTCTTGAAGAACTCGAACAGCCCGGCCCGGCCGAACTTGTTCTTCGCGTTCGAAATGATCGAGATCTTCGAGACCTTGGGTTCCAGCTTGCTGGGCGCGAATACCATGGCGCGCTGAGCAAGGATCGACAGCAGCACCGCGGCGAAGGGCACGACGAACATCGGCAAAAGCGGTGTGGCCAGGGCCATCATCAAACCGCCCACAGGTGCGGTTCCCGAGCCGGAAAAAACAAGTTCGGCCAGACGATCCGGTTGATCCAGCAAGGACATGAGGGCGGTTCCGAAGCCTTCCATCATGCCGCTGCCCGCTGCATAAAGAGCAACCAGAAGCCCCGCATAGGCCGCTGCGACGGACAGGTCGGTGGACTTGGCAACCTCACCCTTTTCCCGCGCCTTCCGGAGCTTTTCCTCCGTCGGCTCAAATGACTTCTCTGAATCGTCGTCCTGGCCGCCGCTCATGGCATGTTGCCTCCCGGATCCGCAAGAAAGCCCATCAGGGCCCGATACCAGACATCAAGAATCATCGGACTGGCGATCATCAGGATGAACAATCCGCCAAAGGTGATCACCGGCGCACCGACAAAGGCCACCATCAGCTGCGGCATTGCCCGGTTGATGACGCCAAGCGTCAAATTGTAGATCACCGCGGTGATCAGGAATGGCGCCGCCAAGGTGAAGGCCATGTAGAAGCTTTGCGAGATCCGGTAGACGCCCCATTCCGACAGCCCGGCCGCGCCGGGAAACAGTCCCACCGGAAAGGCGTCGTAGGAGTAGATCATGAACTGCGCGACCCGCACGTGCAGCCCCAACATCACCGACAGCGCCAGAGCAGACACCAACAGCACCGCGCCCAGGGCCGGCATCGCCTCGGCGCCGATACCGCCCAGAACCTGCGACAGCGAGGTACTTTGGGCAGCAATGGTTCCTGCGGTCTGGATGGCATGCACGAACAGCCTGATCCCGACCCCCAGCGCCAGACCGATGACCGCCTCACTGACGGCATAGCCTGCATATTGCAGCGGTCCTGTCGGGATCGGCATCTGCGGCAGCGCGGGCGCCACAATCGCGGTGAAGGCCAGCGCAATGGCCAACTTGATCTGCGTCGGAACATATTGCTCGCCAAAGGCGGGCAGGACCGCGGTCATCGCCCCGATCCGAAGAAACACCATGGCCCCATGCCAGAAGGTGGCGCCGAATAGCGCCACCAGCTCTGGTGGGAGATCCAGAGGATTCATGCCTGCACCATGCCCACCAAGGCGGGGCGCGCCTCCAGGCCGATTTCCTCGAAGGAGAGGACCGGATTGGTGATGCCGCGCGACTTCAGGATGGTGCGCAGATAGCGACGGCGGCGGGTCGAGGTGACAACCGCGGCAAAGACCCCCTGTTCGGTGATCGTCGTCAGCCGCTCGCTCAGCCCTTCGGCCAGGCGGTTGAACATATCGGGCGGCAGCGCGATATCGAGACCGCCGTTCTGGGTATCCACCTGATAGGTCGAGAAGGTATCCTCCCACTCGGGTGCAAGCTGCACCAGCGGGATCGTGCCATCCTCTCGCTTCATCTCGGACACCAGCTGGAAGCCCATGCGCTGACGCACATGTTCGCAGATCAACTCGGGCTGGGTGACATGCACGCGCGCCTCGGCAATCGCTTCCAGGATCAAGGGCATGTTGCGGATCGAGACGCGTTCGTCCAGCAACAGGCGCAACACCGAATGCAGCACATCCATCGGCACCTTGTCGGGCACCAGGTCGTCCAGCAGCTTGCGGTTGGCCTCGGCCCGGAACGCATCCGACAGCTCGGTCATCTCGTTCAGCAGGCGGCGCAGCGACTTCAGCGTCAACAGGCGCGAGAAGTTCTGCTTGATCACTTCCAGCAGGTGGGTCGCCAGGATTTCCGGAGCCGTCACCACCGTGGCACCGGCCACGGCAGCCTCGTCCTGGCTCTTGCTGGAGATCCAGCGTGCAGGTGCGCCGTAAACGGGTTCGGTCACATCGGTGCCCGGCGGCAGAGCCGAATGGTTGTCGGGCATCAATGCCAGAACCATATCGGGATGCAGGGTCCCACGGGCCTGCTCGACGCCCTGAACCTTGATCACATAGGTTCCCATTTCCAGATCCGCCTGATCCGTCAGCCGGATCTCCGGCAGGATCAGGCCGAAACTGGTGGCGATATGGGTTCGCATATTGGCAATCCGCGCATCCAGACCGGTGCCTGAATCCAGAACCATGCTGACCAGATCGGGCGAAAACTCCAAATGCAGGTCATCGAGATCCAGAATGTCACCCAGTGCCTTGGAGGGCTCGGGGTTGGCAGCCTCTTCCAGCTGCTCTTCCACCTCGGCCTCTTCGGCTTCCTGTCGTTTCATCTGGATGCGATAGGCCAGGAAGCCAAGAACTGCGCCGCCAGTGATGAAGGGCAGGAACGGCAGGCCCGGCACCAGGGCAAACATCACCATCAGGACCGCAACCGTGGTCAGGGCGGCAGGGTGCTTGCCGAACTGTTCGAACAGCGCGATATCGGTGGCGCCGGTGGCACCGCCACGCGCCAAGAGCAGCGCTGCCGCGATCGAGATGATCACCGAGGGGATCTGCGAAACCAGGCCGTCGCCCACGGTCAGGATGGCATAGGTTTCAAAGGCGCTGCCAACCGGCATGCCATGCACCAGCACCCCCATGACCAGGCCCATGACCAGGTTCAACAGGGTGATCAGAAGACCGGCAACCGCATCGCCCTTGACGAATTTCGATGCACCGTCCAGCGAGCCGAAGAAGGTCGTCTCGCGCTGGTCGTTCTCCCGGCGAGCCCGGGCGGTGGCATGGTCGATGGCCCCGGCGGACATGTCGCTGTCGATCGCCAGCTGTTTACCGGGCATCCCGTCCAATGCGAAACGCGCGCCGACCTCGGCCATACGGGCGGCGCCCTTGGTGATGACCATGAAGTTCACGATCAACAGCACGCCAAAGACCACAAGGCCCAGGAAGACGCTGCCGCCCATCACGAACTGGGCAAAGCCCTGGATCACATCCCCGGCGGCATCGGTGCCGGTATGGCCCTGACCGATGATCAGCTTGGTCGAAGAAACGTTCAGCGAAAGCCGCAACATCAAGGACGCCAGCAGGATCGTCGGGAAGGATGAGAAATCCAGTGGTTTCTCGATAAACAAAGTGATGGTGAAAATCAGGATCGCCAGCCCGAAAGAGGCGGCAAGACCCACATCCAACACCCAGGAGGGCATCGGCAGGATCATCATCACGATAATGGCCATCAGAGCCAGCGCCAGAAGCACGGTGGGGCTGAACAACTGTTGCGTGGTTAGCTTGGGCACCTGTCTTGTCCTCTATTTCAAGATGTCAGGGCATGCGGAAAACAGGCCGCAGCGCGCTGAGATTTTGCAGAAGATCGTTCTTCATGCGGCACGCAAATCGCAGCCGCACGCCTGTCCGAGAGTGTTTTCCAGCCAAGAGAGGCGCCTCGCTCCGACTGTCTGGCAAGGCTCCCGGCCTCAATACCGGGGCATTCGTCCTCAATGGGCGCTTGGTATGCGGCAACAGGCCAGTCAGCCCGCACAGCACGGTGCGATCCATGATCACCCAATAAAATAGGAAGCATGTCAGGCATTTGTGGCCGCCATTGGCTCCACCGCCGCCCGACCAGGCGCGTTTTTTGTTGTTTGTCCGGCATTCTGCCCGTTCCAATTGCGGATTCATCCGCAGATCAAGCTAGGGCCAGACGGTTTATAAACCGTTATCATTCAATGCAAAGACCGCGCCCGGAGGGGCGCGGTCATGGACATGACGGATGGCCAGGAACGGCGTGTCAGACCTAGTTCTGGGGAGTTCTGGCCGCACTCAGCTGATTGAGCAGATCCTCGATCCCGCCACGGGTGCCCTGGCTGCTTTCGACAAGGGCGCGCGCATGCGCCAGCGGGGTCAGACCTTCGGGATCCTTCGCGGTTTCGCCGATTTCCGTGGTCACATCCGCAACCCTGCGAAATGGCGCTTCTTCCCCCGCATCGATTGACTGGATCGCGTCCATGTCTTCAGAGTGCCAGAAGCCGCGTGCCGCTGCATTCGGGTCCTGCGCAACCTGCATATACTCGCCCGAGCGACCATATTCACCATTGCGCCACAGGGCCTCGGCCCGCAGCCGGTTGGCCTCGGTGCCCTCAAGCCCCATCAGCTCGACCAGGGCACGCTGGGGTTTGTTCAGCGCCAGCGCCGCTTCGGCCAGCATCAGACGGCGGTCTTCATTCTCAGGTTCAAGTGCCAGCTTCTTCAGGATCGACATCGCCTGTTCGGCAAAGCCGAGATCCAACAGCCGCTGGGCAACGATATCCGCAACCGGAGCCGCCTCGCTGGCGGTGGACTGCTTGGCAAAGACCAGCGCATATTGCAGGAAGGTCACGTCATCGGCGCGTTCCGCCAGCAGCGTCATCAAGGGTTCAAGCGCATCCGCCCGCGCCGCAGGACCATCGCGACTGGTGACGATCTTCAGCTCCTGAAACGCGTCGTGAAAGCGGCCGGTCAGCGCCAGGGCAGTAATCTCGGCCTGGCGCAGCTCGGCGCCCAATTCGCTGTCCTTGTTCTCATGCTCATAGGATCCGGCCAGATCCGGCACATCCGGCGACAGCGCCGTACGTTCCCGATAGCTGAGCGCGATCAGATCGATCAGCGCCACAGGCGTGTTTTCGGTCCGTTCGGTCACCTCGTCGGTCAGCTTTTCCGCGGCCGTTTCGGTATCACCGGCCAGATCCGCAATGGCCGCCTCCGCCATGTTCATTTCCGGAATGTCCTCGACCCCGGTCCGGTTCACCGCCCGCAGGATCGCTTCGGCCACATGGTGCTGCTCTGCATCGGCAAAAATGGAGCTGAGCTTGGGTCCGAGGTGCACACGCAAATGCACCGGCAAGCGGCCAAAGGCCTGCTGGATCGCATCGGTATTGGCACCTTTCTTGATGCTGCCATCGGCCAGGACCGACCACAGGGCCGTGTCGCCATCGCAGATCTGCTGACCGGAAAACACATGGTTGACCGGCAGCGGGTTACCATCAAGCAGATCGGCCATCTCATTCAAAATTTTGCGCTTTTCTTCCTTCAGCCGATCCTCGGGAACGCTTGAGAGCATCGCCTTTGCCTCGGAACCGAAGCCAAAGAACAGATAGAGCTTTGCCAGGGCCAGAACACTCGCCGGATTGACGTCGTCAAACTCCCGCACCAATGCCCCCCGCAAGGGGCCAAGCTGGTCGGCAAAGGGACTGTCATTGCCCCACAGGTGGATGGCGACATGGCTGTTCGGCAAACACAGTCCGGGGTCCGAATCGTTTTGCTCGGCACGGTTGATCAGGCCGGATTCGCGGTCGATGGCCGATGTGATCGAGATATTGGCCAGCGGGTCCAGCGGACGGCCATCGCGCCCCAGGGGATTGAGCTGCCGCGCACCGGCATCGATCTGCGTTTCACCGGCAGCAATATCCAGCAGCCCCTGGTTTGCCGCCCGGCCGATCTGCTGCAACAGGCGTTGCTCAGAGACATTCACGGTCGCGGCCCGGGCCGATTCTTCCATATCCAGGAGCAGGTTCACTTCCGGTAGTGCCTCACCATCGGACGCTTCACCCATATTGGCATCAACCGCATCCGGTGCGGGCAGACCTCGCGCCTCGGCCAGACGTTCCAGCGGCAAAACAGCCGGTTCGCGCGGCGCGGCAGGTTCCGGCTTTGCACTGGGTTTGGCCGTGGCCGCGGCAGGCACGGGCGGCGCATTGCTGGCAATGTTCGCGGCGGTGTCCAGCGCCAGACGCGCATCGGCGATTGCACTTTGGCCAAGGTTGAAACGGTATCCGGTATTTGGCTGTTCCGACGTTGCAAAGGGCGCGATGGGGAAAACCGGGGCGGTGCTGCCGGTGGAGGCATAGACAGGATCGTCGCTGCCATCCCGGATGTCGACCACCAGGTAGCCGTCGCTTTGTACGTAGGAGCGGATTTCACAGTTGCAGCCCAGGTCCATCCGCAGAGGCTGTCCGGGCGCGGCCTGTCGAATCGCCTGCAGGCGATCGCGCGGAATAAGGTTGAACACGCGCGACGTGTCGAAGACGACATCCGGTGCACCGATGTTCAATGTGGCGCTGCGCCCACTTTGCGTCAGCGACCAGTCTGCCCCGCTGGGCAAGCGCATGACGAGCCGGGAAAACCCGTCATGTTCACCCGAGCGGGCCACAATTGTCTGGGCCCGGGATTCTCCCGCCACCAGACTGCCGACCGCAAGGCCCGCAAGTATCGCGAATGCGCGCAAGATCATGCTGCGTCCTGTTTCACCGATCTAAGAGCTTCTTCCAGTTCCGAAAAACCGGGACGGATATGAGACGGCGTATTCTGACGGCCGACTTCGATGCAGATTGCTGCCGCGTGGTTGTGCAGGTTGGCCACCAGCACTTCGCGGATCAGCTGATAAAAATGAGCGTCTTCCTCGGTGACCGATTTCACCCGGCTGGCGAAGGGGCCGACCAGGCCATAGGCCAGGAACACGCCCAGGAAGGTACCCACCAGGGCGCCACCGATCATCTTACCCAGAACTTCTGGCGGCTGATCGATCGAGCCCATGGTCTTGATCACGCCAAGAACCGCCGCAACGATGCCCAGAGCGGGCAGGCCATCGGCCATGGTCTGCAAAGCGTGGCTGCCATGCATCGCGTGATGCAGGTTGGCTTCCATGCGCTTTTCCAGAACTTCCTCGACCTGGTGCGGATCGTCGTAGTTCATCGAGGCTGACCGCATGGTATCGCAGATCAGGTTCACGACTTCCTTGTCGGACAGGATCTTGGGGTACTTGTTGAAGACGGAGGAGTTCTCCGGATCCTCGATGTGCTGTTCCACCTCGACCGGATTCGCCCGGGCGATCCGGATCAGGGCAAAGAGCAGGCACAGAAGATCCCGGTAGTCATCCGGCTTCCACTTGGGGCCCTTGAAGACCTTTCCGACGTCCTTGAGCGTATGTTTGATGCCGCCCATGTCGTTGCCGATAAAGAAGGCACCGACTGCCGCGCCACCGATCATCATCATCTCGAAAGGAAGCGACTTCACGATGATTGCCATCTTGCCGCCAGCCAACAGGTAGCCACCAAAGACCATGGCAAAGATGATGACGATACCTACAATCCCGATCATAGGTTCACTCCGAATTTTGTTGCTTTTTAGAAGCTTAGTTGAGTCTGATTAAAAAAGACTGATCAAGCGGCCGCAAACGGCCACCAGATTATTCCTTGGGCACCGCGCCATTGCGTCCGGCCAGGACCACACTGATGGTATAGGCTGCTTCCGGGCTCAGACCGGCCATGATTCCAGCTGCCGCCTCGGGGCGCATGCGGGCCAGGAAGCCTGCCGCAAAGGCCGGATCCATCTCTTCGAACAGGGCCGCCGATTCCTTGGGCTTCATCTGTTCGTAAACCGTGGTCAGCCGGGCAACATCCGCCTCGGTGGCCCCATCTGCCAGCGCCAGCGTCGACTTCAGCTTTTCCTCGGCGTCCTGCAGGGCCGCCAGCTTCTTTTCGATGGCCTGATCGGCGATCTCCAAAGCCTTCATCCGATCTTCGATCTCGGCTTCGCGGGCCGTAAGCGCAGCTTCCCGTTCCTTGAAAGCGGCCAGCATCTCCTGCAGCTCCGCAGAAGAGGGCATCGATTCGCCGCGCATCTCGCCCTTGTCGGCATGCCCTGCGTCATCGTCTTGTTGCAGGCTTGCCACCTCGCGCGCAATGGCCGGTCCTGCCTCGATGCCCAGCCGCACAACGGCCGAACCCATCAGCAGGATCGCAATCATCATCAGGGTGCCGCTCTTGGCGCGACCGCCCTTCTTGGCCTTTTTCTTCTCGCTCATCACGCCACCCGATTCTGACCGCGGCTGTGGCGAACAAACATCAGACCAGAAGAGCTGGCCGCCTCTTCAGCGGGTTTTTCCGGCTCGCCCTGCGTTTCATAAGCGGCCGCCAGGGCGTCGCTTTCTTCTGCGGGCTTGGCTGCTGCGGGTGCGGGCGGAACAACGGCTTCGGGCATGTCATGCATCGATGCCATCATCAGTTCCAGCCGCTGGGCAACCGTTTCGGCGCGCCCGGTCAGCTGCTCCAGCGCCTTGCTGGAACCGTCCGACACCTGGCGTGCCGAAACCAGTGATTTGTTCAGATCGTCCACCTGCGCCGAAAGAACCGCGACGGCACCGCCGACGCCCTTTTCCAGATCGTTGAACCGTTTCAGCCGGCGCGCCAGCACCAGACAATAGAAACCGGCTCCAAGAGCTCCAGCTGCAAGCAGGATATCAGCAATAAGGTCCATCCTGTCCTCCTAGTTTAGTACGAAATCCATGATCAGCAGATCACGCACACGCCCCTGACCGGTGGCTATGTTGATCCGCCGCAGCATCTGTGCGCGCAGTTTTGGCAGGGCCATCGGATCTGACAGATCCTCGACCTCCAAAGCTCGCAGATAGCTGTTCAGTACATCGACAACTCGTGGGAGGACTTTTTCGACTTCGGCCTGGTGAACCACGTCGACCTCTAACTGAGCACGGAATCGAAGATGCATCATGCCGCTGGGAGCGCGCATAGATATCACGATCGGTTCCATTTCGATGAAAGCAAGATTGGCAATATCCTCTGCCGTCTCGCCACTATCCACGCCTTCTGGCGCCTCTTCGGCCACATGCGCCGATTCGGGCGCGTCTTTCTGACCGAAAGGAAGAAGGCCTGACTGAACAGCGAAAAATCCGCCGCCCGCACCAGCAACGGCAAGCACAACCCCGATAATCAGGGGCATTTTGCTCTTTTTTGCTGGTTCTTCTGTATCCACTACAGCGTCTGTCATGGCTATTCCTATAACGTCGTGCACCCTTTTCATAACCTGCGAGGAACTAACCGAATGTTAAGGCCGTTCGGTCAAAAAGGTTGCACGCCGGACAGAATGCCGGTGCGACGGAGGTTAATGTGCAGCAGATCAAGAATGTCTGGGCAGGTTTGGACACCAGGAAGCGCCTGATCGTGATTGGCGCGACTTTGGCAGTGATTGTCAGCGTCCTTGCGATGTCCAATTTGGCGAGCAAGCCAACCATGAAATTGCTCTACGCCGGGCTGGAAAGCGGCTCGGCCGGAGATGTTGTGAGCTCGCTTGAGCAGCGCAACATTCAATATGAAGTCCGCGGCGGCTCTATCTATGTACCGGCTGACAGGCGCGATGAGTTGCGCATGACGCTGGCCAGCGAAGGCCTGCCTGCAAACGGCGGTCGCGGCTATGAGCTGCTCGATTCGCTCAGCGGCTTCGGAACAACATCACAAATGTTCGATGCAGCTTATTGGCGTGCAAAAGAAGGCGAACTGGCGCGCACGATCGTCGGCAGCCCCCATGTCAGCCAGGCACGGGTCCATATCGCCAATACAGGAACGAATCCCTTCCAGCGTACAGCTGAAGCGACCGCATCGGTTTCCGTGGTACCGATGGGTTCGCCGATCACCCCGGCGCAGGCAAACGCGATTCGCTTCCTGGTGGCCTCGGCCGTAACCGGGCTGGCGGTGGACAATGTCGCCGTGATCGATGCCAATGGCGCATTGATCGGATCGACCGAAGCGGCAGCTGCCGCTGGTGCCGGATCCGATGACCGGTCCCAAGCCATCCGTGAACGGGTGATGCGCCTGGTCGAAGCGCGTGTGGGGCAAGGCAATGCCGTGGTCGAAGTCAGTGTCGAGACCGTAACCGACACCGAATCGATCCGGGAAAAGCGGGTTGATCCCGAAAGCCGCGTCGCCATCAGCACCGATGTGGAAGAACGCGCCGATTCCTCGCAGAATCAGGCCGGTGAAGTCACCGTGGCCTCGAACATCCCGGACGGAGACGCTGCTTCCGGACAGGGATCCAAGGCCAACACAAGTGCAACGCGCGAGCGGGTGAACTATGAAATCTCCGAAACCGAAAAAGAAATCGTCCGCGGCCCGGGTGCCATCAAGCGTCTGACCGTTGCCGTCTTGGTGAATGGCTCCGTCCTCACCAATGATGCGGGCGAAACGACCTTTGCACCGCGCCCCGAAGAGGAGCTGCAGGCCCTGCGCGAGCTGATCTCGGCCGCTGTCGGCTTTGATGAACAGCGCGGCGACGTGATTACGCTGAAATCGATGGATCTGCCTGCGGTCGAACCGCAAGGGACCATGGCCACCAGCTCCTTCATGGACAACTTCTATCTGGATGCCATGTCGCTGATCCAGATGGCGGCCCTGGCGATTGTCACGCTGATTCTCGGCCTCTTCGTGGTCCGCCCGATTCTGTCCAGCCAGGGCAGCGGCGCCTCTGTCGGAGCGCTGGAGGGTCCAGGTGGGGCCTTGCCGGATCTGCCGCAGCTGGGAGGTGGTGGTGACTTCATGTCCAATCCGGACCTGGGCGCCAATCTCGCGCTGGATGGTGAAATCCAGGACGATATCGGCGGCGGCTTCGCACCCCTGGGCGACATGCCCGCGATGGGTGGCAACATGGAAGAACTGGCCGGTCTGCCCGCACTGGGTGGCGGAAGTGAAAACCCCGTGGATCGCCTGCGTGCAATGATCGGCGAACGCCAGGAAGAGACCGTCCAGATCCTGCGCGGTTGGCTGGAAGAAAATGAGGAACGTGCCTGATGAGCATCACTCACCTTCTAGAGGACTTCGGCGGTGCAACCGCCGTTGAACCCGAGGAACCGGGACTGACGGAAGAGGCGGTCGAGGAACAACGACTTGTCTCTTTCGAAAAAGGCTACAGCGCCGGTTGGGAAGACGCGGTCAGTGCAAAGGACCGCGAATCCACCCACGTATCCGCCACCCTGGCCAGCTCGCTCGAGGATCTGAACTTCACCTATCACGAAGCGCAGACGCAGCTGATCGAATCGCTGGATCCGATGTTCAAGGTGCTGACCAGCGCGGTTTTGCCCGACGCCATGGCGGCCACCTTCGGCCACCATATCGTCGATCAGCTGACAGACATGGCGCGCAACCAGACGGACCAGGCGATGCGCATTGTCGTCTCGCCCGGCGAAAGCAACGCGGTGCGTGCGCTGGTGTCCGAAAACGTGTCGGTGCCGGTGAAGGTCCAGGAAGACGAAAGCCTGTCCCCTGGCCAGGCCTACCTGCGGGTCGGAGCGTCCGAACGCGAAATCAACAGCTCTGCGCTGCTCGAGTCGATCCACGATTCGATCGACGCCTTTACCTATCATGTCAGAGAGGACAGCCAGTATGGATAACGCAGCCGATCTCAATATGAAAGCAACCGACGCCAGCAACCCCTTCGTGTCGGTCCCCGTCGAGGTGGTCGTCTCGGTCGGCAAGGCGCGGCCGCTGATCCGCGACCTGGTCAACCTGGGCGAAAACGCGATCCTGACCCTGGACAAGCGGGTCGAGGATCCGGTGGATCTCTATGTCGGGGATCGCCTGGTCGCCCGCGGCCAGTTGGAAGAAATGGAAGGCGATCAGGCAGGCCAGCTGGCCGTGCGCCTAACGGAAATCGCCGATCTGCAAAACGGTCTGGGATGACACAGAAATCTATCGCCGCCTACGCGGTGCTGGCAGCCCTTGTGCTGCTGGCGCTGCCACAGGCCGCTGTTGCTCAAGAATTGAGCCTGTCTTTGGCGGATGGACAGTCGATTTCGGCGCGCTCCATCCAGCTCATTCTGCTGATCACGGTCCTGAGCCTGGCTCCGGGCCTGTTGATCATGATCACCTGCTTTCCGTTCCTGGTCACGGTTCTGTCGATCCTGCGCCAGGGCATCGGCTTGCAGCAGGCTCCGCCCAACATGATGATCATCAGCCTGGCGCTGTTCCTGACTTATTTCGTGATGGAACCGGTTTTCACCGAGGCCTGGGTGACCGGCATCAACCCCCTGATCGAAGAGCAGGTGGATGTGGAGACGGGCATCACCCGCGGCCTGGAACCGTTCCGTGCCTTCATGGCCAACCGGCTGGATCCCGATACCTTCTACGCCATTGCCGACCTGCGCCCTGCGACCGAGGGCATCGACCCGACGCCCGACGCGCCCCTGTCGGTGCTGGTCTCCAGCTTCCTGCTGTCGGAAATCGCCCGCGCCTTCCAGATCGGCTTTTTGGTGTTCCTTCCCTTCCTGGTCATTGACCTGGTGGTCGCCGCGATCCTGATGTCCATGGGTATGATGATGGTGCCCCCGGCGGTGGTCTCCCTGCCGTTCAAGCTGGCGTTCTTCGTGGTCGCCGATGGCTGGAGCCTGATCGCCACCGCATTGGTGCGCAGCTACTATCCATCCTAGCCGGACCAGCGGATCTTCAAGACAGATCTCAGCCCTCCGAACAGCGGTTCGGGGGGCTTTTTGATTCTATCCCGTGAAGGTGCATTCTGCAGAAAATCAATGTCCGATACATGCCTGCAGTGCCTCCCTGTCTTCAGGTCAGAAGCACGCCAAGGTAAACCGCGTAGGCCAGAACGAAGAGCCCACCCTCACGCCGGGAGATGGCCCAGCCGGTTCGCGCAAAGCCGATGAGAACGAGCGTCGTGGCACAGAGAACCCAGATATCCAAGCTCGCAATCTGGCTTGGAATGTCCATCGGTTGGACAAGAGCGGTGATCCCGAGAATGCCCAGAATGTTGAAGATGTTGCTGCCCAGGACGTTTCCCAGGGCGACAGCTCCTTCGCCTTTTCGGACGGCAATGATCGAGGTGACGAGTTCCGGCATCGACGTTCCGATCGCGACAATGGTCAAGCCGATCACCGTTTCCGAAAGCCCCGCCGCCTGCGCAATCGACACGGAACCGGACACCAGGGACTTCGCACCAACAATGGTCATTGCCAAACCGGCCGCTGCGATCAGCAGCGAAACGCCGAGCGAGGTTTTCGGCCCGGGCACGGCCTCGGCTTCACTTTCATAGATGACTGCCGCCGGCGTTCCCCCTGCCCGTTTCTCGGACCAGAGCGTACCCACAAGATAGGCTGCCAAAGCCAACACAAGCCCCGCACCGAACAGTCGGCCAATTTCGCCAATGAGAACGGCCCCCAGACAAAGTAGCGTCGCCAGCACCACCACCGTTCCGTCGCGCCGGAACGCTTTCGGGTCAACCGCGATCGTCGCCATCCAGGCCGCAATGCCAAGGATGAGGAGAACATTGCCGATATTGCTGCCAACAACATTTCCGACTGCGATGCCGGAAGACCCGGAAAGCGCAGCTTGCAGGCTTGTGACCAATTCCGGTGTCGAGGTTCCAAAACCAACCAGTGTCAGCCCGATCACCATCGGCGAGATGCCGAATGATTTTGCAGCGGAAACGGCACCGCGGACCAGGAATTCACCGCCGACAACCAGACCAAGAAGGCCAAGAACAACGAGGAGTGATGCGCTCATTTCAGGCGGGGCTTTCTACAAAGTATCGGTGCAGATTTGGGCGTTTGCTCCTGTGTTGCAAGAGCCCGAGCCAACTTTCGTCAGCTGCGCAGCGTTGCGCCGGCTTGGGCTCCAAAGCCGACCTGTACTTGTTTTCGCAATGACCAAAGAAAAGCCCGGACCGCAGAGGCAGCCCGGGCTTTTGTATTCAGCTGTGTTTGCGATCAGCGCACGACAAATTCCGCGTGCAGGGCTCCGGCGGCCTTCAGGCTTTTCAGGATATCGATCATGTCCCGCGGTGAGACGCCCAGAGCGTTCAGACCCGCCACCACCTCGGACAGGGAGGTGCTTTCGGGCACTTCGGCAAGCTGGATGCCATCCTCTTCCTCGATGGCGGCACCGGTGCGGGGCACCACGACCGTCTGACCCTCGCCAAAGGGATTGGGCTGCACCACCAGCGGCGCCTCTTCCACCCGCAGGGTCAGGTTGCCCTGGGCCACGGCCACCCTCGAAATCCGCACGTCGCTGCCCATGACGATGGTGCCAGAGGCCTGATCGACAACCACTCGCGCCTTGCGCTCGGGTTGAACCAGGATGTTCTCGATACGACCGACCGCATGTGCGGTGGAGCGGGCATTGGTGCGCTGGATGTCCACTTCGACGGTGCCGGAATCACGCATCAAGGCAACGCTGCGCCCAAATTCCCGGTTGATCGCCTGTTCGATACGGCCTGCGGTGGTGAAATCCGGCTCCCGCAGGGCAAGGCGCATGGACGAGAGGGAAGCCAGATCGAAATCGATCTCCCGCTCCACCCGGCCACCCGAAGGGATCACCCCCGATGTCGGGACGCCCTGTGTCACGGTCGCGGCCTCTCCTTCGGCCACGGCACCGCCTGCCAGGATGGTGCCTTGTGCAACCGCGTAGATCTGACCGTCCGCCGCATTCAGCGGGGTCATGATCAGGGTTCCGCCCAAGAGGCTTTTGGAATCGCCGATGGCCGAGACCGTCACATCAACGGTGCCACCAACACGGGCAAAGGGCGGCAGTGTCGCCGTCACGAAAACCGCCGCCACGTTCTTGGGCCGGAACTGTTCGCCGGTCACGTTGACACCGAGACGTTCCAGAATGTTGGACATGATTTCTTCGGTGAAGGGCGAGTTGCGCAACCCGTCGCCGGTGCCGTCCAGACCCACGACCAGACCGTAGCCGACAAGGTCGTTGCCCCGCACACCATCAAATTCAACCAGATCCTTCAAGCGGATCGCGCTGGCCTGCGCCATGGCGGGAAGCAGCAGGCAAAAGATCAAAAGACGCAGCATATTCATCATCACATATAATTCAGCAGCGACAGCTGGGAGCTGCGCGCGGTCACGGTGTAAAGGCTTTCCAGCTGCAGCTGGGCCTCTTCCAGGCGGGTATAGGTTTCATAGGGGTCCGCCGCGACAAGCTCGTTCCTGGCGATGCTCAGGCTGGTGCGGCTGGCCGTATTCTTGGTCACAACCCGCTCCAACTGGCCTTCGATGAAACCAATGCCGGACTGCTTGTTGATCAGTTGTTCATTGCTGTTGGCCAATTCAAAACCCATTTCCTTGGCCAGTTCGACCTTAGTAGCATCGCTCAGGCCCAGGGCGCCTTCATTGATCAGCGCTCCAATCGCCAGGCTTTGCAGCGGATGCTTCAAAGCAGGGTCATCTGCGCGCAGGGAAAGAGTCACGCTTTCGCCGTCTCCCACCTCTACCGGGGACAGATCGCTGGTAGAGCCAACATACATCGCATCGTCAAACCCGAGTGGATCGGCAAACCAGTCCTTCACAGCCTGGATGATATCCGCGCTGTCCGTCAGCCCCGATACCTCTGTCACCAATTCGGTCATCAGGGTTTCGGCACTGTTCAGCGGTGATGTGGATGTGGCTGTCCCTGCAAACAGGCTGCGCCCACCTACCCATGAATTGAGCTTGCTGATCGCGGTTTCCAGCTCCACACGCCCCCGCTGACCAAAACGTTCCGCATCTTCGCCTTTCATGGACGGTGCCAGCCCCAGAACATCGTCGCGCAGATTCTGCACATTGGACTGGATCTGTTCGAGACTGCCCTGCATGCCGGTGGCAAACAGCTTGGCCTCGCTTGCCGCAATGTCGTAGCTGTCGAGATGTACGAGGTTGGTCTCAATATCGGCAAGATAAGTGAAATCTCCACCGAGCCTGGAGGTAATATCCGCCACCGTTCCCGAAGCAAGTTCCGCAGAGAGCGTCTCAATGTTCTCTTTGAGTTCGGCATTGCGGCTGCGCAGGAACATGTGCTGTGCCAGATCGCCATAGGACTTAATAATCATTCATCAGATCCTCAGAAGAGTTTCCATCATGCCATCCACAACGGACAACACCTTGGCGTTGGCACCGTAGGCTTTTTCATACAGCATGAGGTTTTGCAGCTCGGCATCGGTATCGACACCGAAACCGGCTTCGGTCTGAGCCATTTCGGTATAGCTGGCCGCCGCAAAGGAAAGCGTGGTCGCCGCAGTATTATCGTCGCGCGCGAAGCGGGACAGCAGCACCGCGCTCAGTGTTGAAGCGGTTCCACTGACGCTGCCCAGGCCCGTCGAAGAGACCGAACGGGTGTCCTGCAAGGCATTGGAATACCCTTCAATCAGGCTGCCATCGCCGGGATCGCCTTGAGTAGCCGCATAAAGGCCGTCACGGAACCGCCAGGTCTCGGCCTGACCGTCCATGGCAACGAGGGTGTTCAATTCAAGACGGCCGGCAATGCCCAGGGTATCGGCACTGTCAAAGAAACCTCCCTCATCGGTGAAAATGCCTGCATCCGTTGCCCCGATGGTGCTGTCCAGCGCAGGATCCTGGAACCGTTCAATCAGGTCGCGCGCGTAGGCATCCAGATCTTCCTGTGCTTCAACGGCAAGAACATCGCGGACATTGAATTGCGCAGCCAATGTGCCGCCACGCAGCGCCCCATTCAAGGACACGTCAACAGGACGTCCGTTGACCTCAAGACCCGAAAGCAGCCCATTGTCGATCGTCATATGGGGCAGCATATCACTCTTCGGAGAGAATGTGATTTCTGATGCTTTGCCATCCAGAAGGGCCGTGCCTCCGGCGGAGTAGAGGGCGATCCTGCCACCATCCCGCTGCATCACGGTCACCGGGACCATATCGTTGATCTCATCGATCAACATGTCCCGTTGATCCAGCATCGTGGTCACATCTGCCTTGGCCGCACCGGCAACAACGATCCGCGCGTTCAGTTTTTCGATCTCTTTCAACGCACTGTTCAGGCGATCCACCTGAACGCCAATCGACGCATCCGCCTGAATTCGCATCTCGCGCAGCCCATCGGCCGCTTCGGTGATCGAATCGACAAGTAGGTCTGCCTTGACAGCCAGGTCGTTCAAACGCGGCGAGGAGTCGGGACGAGAGAGCGCTTCAACCAGCGCTCCCTCGAAATTCGCCATCTGGGAAGAAATGGAGGTCTCGTCGTCGACGGTGCCGACCAGGCCGCTCATCCGAGCGTAGAAGTCGGCATTGACCTGCGCCACGGCCTGTTCGGACTGAGCATCGCGCCGCGCTGTGACGATCGCCGGATCGATCATGCGGTTCACCGAACCAACGCTGACGCCAGGCGCATAGGCATTCGAGTTCAGCTCCAACGACCGCCGGGAATACCCGGGCGTCAGCGCGTTGGCGAGGTTTTCCGAAACGATCTGGGAGGACCGTGACGCCGCAGTCAATCCGCTCATGGCGGAGCTAATTGCACTTGAGATAGACATGATCAGCCTGCTCTTTCTAAGCCGCGTTCAGTGGACATCAGCGCCTTAGCGCTTGATGTTTGTGGTTTCCTGAAGCATCTCGTCCACGGTCTGGATCACCTTGGCGTTCGAGGAATAGGCCCGCTGGGTCTGGATCATGTTGGTCAACTCACCCGCAACGTCTGTCGCAGACTCCTCGCGGGTATAGGATGCGATCTCACCGGTGGGGCCGTCACCGGCGTTCCACAGGAAGAAGGACCCGCTTTCCGAAGTCGGAATGTAGGTCTGGAAGTCCATCGACACCATGCCGTTCGGGTTTGCCATATCTACCAGCGGGATCTTGTAAAGCACGCGGCTGGCGCCGGTGTCATAGTTTGCCGTCACATAGCCGGAGGCATCGACTTCAACTCCGATCATGCTGCCGGCAGTCGATCCATCCTTGGTGATGGTGGCAGGCGAGAAGATGTCCGACACTTGGGTGAAGCCGTCGTTTTCACCGACAAGACCGATGTTGATCTCGATCGGCCCGCCATCGACGGTGACGATGATCGTGCCGGTTGCCGCATCATAAGCGCCCCCGGTCGTTGCAGTCACCGAAGCCAGGTTGCCGCCATCGGTGCGGCTGTCATCAAACACCATGGTGTATTCGCCGACCACCGCACCACCGCTGGCGGAATCGGTGATGATCATCGTCCACTCGTTGGAAGAGCCCGTTGCCGGGACCGTGGGAACGAACTCGATGCTCAAGGTCTCAGACGAGCCCAGGTTGTCGAAGTACTCAAGAGGCAGATCGATACTGTCGCCACTGGCGCCGGCGGCGGTCTCAGTCGACGGCAGGTTGGCACCGATCTGCATCTCGGTCGTCGGCTCGCCAACCAGCTGGTTGCGGTTGAAATAGACCGGCTCCAGACCATCGGTCGAGTCAATCGCCCCGCCGATCACATTGCCATTCGCATCCGTCGGCCAGCCCAGCAGCACCAGACCGGATTCAGTGGCAAGATAGCCATCCTCATTGGTGCTGAACTCACCTGCTGTCGTCAGGCGCATCGAGGGGTTGCCGTTGTTCGAGGCAACATCCGCCACGGTCGCAACCGGCAGGAAGCCGCTGCCGCGCACGGCAAGGTCGGTCGGATTGTCGGTGGTGACCAGGGGGCCGCGTTCGTCGATCAGACGCACATTGGTGGTGCGCACGCCGCCTGCACTGTAGCTACCTTGGGAGGAGGACATCACCACCGAGTGAAAATCGGTCTGGACGCGCTTGTATCCCGCGGTCGAGGAGTTCGCGATGTTGTCGGAGATGGACGCCAGTCGGCTGGCATTCGCACCCAGCCCGGATACACCCGCGTAGAGCGACGAAGAAATGGTCATAGCACGCCTTTCTGCTGCTTCAAAATCTTGATGCAACAGCTAACGCAGGACCACTTAACGGGCGGCTAACAGATAAAATCCTATCTATCTGCTGCCGCACCGTGGAGGAAATTGTCTTATTTTACTTGCGCAGAAGGATGATCTCGACGCGGTTGTTGCGCAACTGCATGGGGTTTTCCACGGCCAGGTTTCGGTCCGCATGCCCCGTAACGCGACGGATTCGGCTTGATTTGACGCTACCCGATTCTAGCAGCTTGCGGGCCGCATCCGCCCGAGCGTGGGACAGCTCCCAGACCGGGTTCTTTGCCACCACAAGCGGCTGGGACCGGGTATGGCCGCCAATGGCGATGTCATTTGCAACCGCGCCGCTGACGCGGGCCACCATGCGCACCAGATCCCGGAACAAGGGCGTGGGATCTGCACTGCCATCCTCGAACAGCGCTGCGTCCTCGGTCTCGAACAATTCGATGATCAGCCCTTCATCGGTGACACGGGTCACGATGTGACGCGCCAGATCCGTCGCGATCATGCTTTCACCGCCACGTCCGCGCAGTTCTTCTTCGATGACGCGGAAGATCTCTTCCTGGGCGGCCTGCTCGCTTTCATCGACGAGCCCGGTTTCGCCCTGTGCCTGGCGTGCGTTCATCGGGTTCTGATCCGTCGCCCCGGTTCCGTTCTGCGGCTTGATCTCTTCGGTGAACATGCTGTCACCGCTAAAGGCGCCATTGCCACCGCCGGAGACCCGGCTCAGCGGAATGGAGGGGGAGAAGTAATCCGCCAGACCCTTGCGCTGTTTTTCCGTGGTTGCATTCAACAGCCACATCAACAGGAAGAAGGCCATCATCGCGGTCACGAAGTCGGCATAGGCCACCTTCCACGCGCCACCGTGGTGACCGTCGCCACCGCCAGCCTTCTTCTTCTTGATAATAATCGGAGCTTGAGCGCTCATATCCACCACCACATTTTCACCCATTACCGGGGTAGCAGGCGGTGTCTTAAGTGAGCCTTAACAGATAAAATTGGCGATTATTAAGACCTTTGAACAACTGCTTTACGGGACAGCGTCGGCCCTCAAACGGTCAACAATGACTTCGCCGTGGTGTATTGATGCCAAAAAATAAACAATGGATGATCCCGCCCAATGCATGAGCGGGATCAGGATTCGGTCTTATACGTCCAGCAGAATGTCGCCGTAGGATTCGCGCAGCTTGTTCTTCAGAACCTTTCCGGTGCCGCCCAGAGGCAGGTCATTGGTGAAGACCACCTTGTCCGGAATCTGCCAGCTGGCCACCTTGCCCTCATAATGGGCCAGCAGCTCTTCCTCGCTGAGACTGTCGTCACCGCGCACCGCGATCACCACCGGGCGTTCATCCCATTTGGGATGCCGCGCCGCGATGGCTGCGGCCTGTGCGACCTTGGGGTGCGACATGGCGATGTCTTCCAGCTCCACCGTCGAGATCCATTCGCCACCGGACTTGATGATGTCCTTGGAGCGGTCGCGGATGATCATGTAGCCATCGGCATCGATGGTGGCGACATCGCCGGTATCGAACCAGCCATCCATGGTCAGCGCGCTGCTGTCATGGCCAAAGTAGGTATCGATGATCCAGTGACCGCGAATCTGCAATTCGCCCTGGGTCTCGCCGTCCTCGGGAAGGCGCTTGCCTGTTTCGTCGACGATGCGCAGCTCAACACCGTAGGGCGGGCGCCCCTGTCCTTCGCGGATCTTGCCCTTCTCCTCGATGGTCAGGTCATCATGCTTCTGCAGAAGGTTGTTGAGCGTACCCAGCGGGCTGGTCTCGGTCATGCCCCAGGCATGGATCAGCTCGACGCCATACTTGTCGCGGAAGGTGGGGATCATCACCGTCGGCAGGGCCGAGCCGCCGACCACCGTGCGTTTCAGGCTTTCCGCCTTGCTGCCGGTCTTGGCCAAAGCCTGCAACAGGCCCATCCAGATGGTCGGCACGCCCAGCGCCAGGCTGACGCGCTCGCCGTCGATCAGCTTGACCAGGCTCTCGCCATCCAGGTTCGGCCCCGGCAGCACCAGCTTGGCCCCAACAGCGGCCGCGATATAGGGCACGCCCCAGGCATTGACGTGGAACATCGGCACCACTGCCATCACCGTATCACGGGCCGAGATCGCCAGCCCGTCCGGCTGATTGCCACCCAATGAGTGCAGCACCGTGGTGCGGTGGGTATATTGCACGCCCTTGGGGTTACCGGTGGTGCCGGAGGTGTAGCACAGGCTGGAAGGCGTGTTCTCGTCCAGCTCGGGCCAGCTGTTGTCATCGCCTTCGGCGGCCAACAATTCGTCGTAGAACAGGATACCCGGCACCGCCTCGGCGGCGGCCTCATCCCGCGGCCCCATCAGCACGATGTGCTTCAGCGTGGTCAGATGCTCTTTCAGCTTGCCCACCGCAGGCACAAAGGTGGCGTCGATGAACAGCACCTGATCGTCGGCGTGATTGATGATGTAGATCAGCTGTTCCGGCTTCAGGCGCGGGTTGATCGTGTGGCAGATCATGCCCCCGCCAGAGACGCCAAAGTAGATCTCAAGGTGGCGGCGGTTGTTCCAGGCGATGGTGCCGCAACGCTCCCCTTCCTTGATGCCAAGGCGTTTCAGGGCAGCCGACAGTGTGCGGGCATTTGCCTCGATCTCTCCCCAGTTGGAATGCACCACCTCGCCGGAGGTTTCCACCGAGGTCACGGTGGTGTTGCCGTGGTAGCGGCCCGCATGTTCGATCAGTGAGCTGATCGTCAGCGGTTTGTGCATCATCTTGCCAAGCATTTCGCTTTGCTCCTCCAAATATCACTCAGCGGCCAGGGCCGCGCGGTTGCGGATCATGTCCGCGGCTTTCTCTGCGATCATGATGGTCGGGGCGTTGGTATTGCCACCGATCAGCCGGGGCATGATCGAGGCATCGACAACGCGCAGAGCTTCCATGCCACGCACTTTCAATTCCGGATCGACGACCGCCATTTCGTCCTGCCCCATCCTGCAGGTTCCCACCGGATGATAGATCGTATCCGACCGGGCGCGGATGTGCTGCTCCAACGCTGCGTCATCCGGCTCTTCTTTGATGAACAGCTCCTTGTGGATGTAGCCCTGCAGGGGCGGTGTTTGCATGATCTGCCGGGTCTTGCGGATGCCCTTGATCATCACCGCCAGATCCTCGGGGTCGGACAGGAACTGCGGATCGATCCGGGGCGGCGCCAGGGGATCCCCCGAGGTCAGCCCCACAGAGCCGCGCGATTTCGGACGCAGCACGCAGATGTGACAGCTGAAGCCATGGCCCATGTGCAGCCTGCGCGCGTGATCGTCGACAATGGAAATGACGAAATGCAGCTGCACATCGGCACGGTCCAGCGCAGGGTCGGTTTTTAGAAACGCCGCCCCTTCGGCAAAGGGGGTCGCCAGCATGCCCTTGCCGGTCTTGCGCCAGTCATTGATGTGTTTCAAGAGGTTGACACTGCCGGGCAGCGAGATCCCGAAATTGTCCCGGTCCTTGCTTTTGTAGGCGAGGGTGAAATCAAGGTGGTCCTGCAGGTTCTGCCCGACGCCCGGCAGCTCATGCACCATTCCGATTCCATGCGGGGTGATGTCCTCGGGGCGCCCCACGCCCGACAGTTGCAGCAGTTGCGGCGAGTTGAAGGCGCCACCGCACAAGATCACCTCGCGCCGGGCATTCACTGTCTCGTCCTGCCCCCCCTTGCGGTAGGCCACACCGGTAGCGCGCTTGCCCTGGAACAGAACCTTGGTGGCATGGGCGCCGGTGATCACCGTGAGGTTACTGCGCTCCATCACCGGATGCAGATATGCGGCGGCAGCCGAGCAACGTTCGCCGTTCTTCGTCGCCTCGTGGAACTGGGTCACCTGGTACAGGCCGATCCCCTCGTTGTCGCCGGAATTGAAATCCTCGACCTCGCGGATCTGCAGCGCCTTCCCGGCCTCGACAAAGGCGCGGCTGATGGGACGCGGCGATTTCTGGTCGCTGACCTGCAGGGGGCCGCTGCCCCCATGGGCATCATCCGCGCCACGTTCGTTGTTCTCGGCGCGCTGGAAATAGGGCAGCACGTTCTGCCAGGCCCAGCCGGGACAGCCAAGCGACGCCCATTCGTCGTAATCCCCTGCATGACCCCGAATATAGAGCATGGCATTGATCGCGCTGGAGCCGCCCAGGGCCTTGCCGCGCGGCTGGTAGCCCTTGCGCCCGTTCAATCCCGGCTGCGGTACGGTCTCATACGCCCAGTTGTTGATCTTGGGTCGCCCCGGCAGCATCGCCACCACCGCCGCAGGCGCGCGCACCAGGATGCTGTCGCCGCGCCCGCCCGCCTCCAGCAGGCAAACACTGATATTCGGATCTTCGCTCAGCCGTGAGGCCAGCGTCGATCCCGCCGATCCCCCTCCAACAATGACGTAATCAAATTGCATCGCTTCCCCTCCCAAGGCTGCGTCTGTTCCAAGCTGAGCGCAGGAGGGGGGCCCTGTCCATCATTTCTTCGCGTAAGACAGTCCGGACAGGGCGTTGAGGGCTGGCTTCCCTATCCTTCTTCGCGCGCGCCGGTCACCGGGCGAGCCGATGTGGCATAGCGCTCTGAGGCCTCATAGTAGTCGTCAAATCCGATCCGGCGGCGCAGCTCCATGAAATCCATCAGGTTGCTGCGCGGCTGGCCCGCCTTCATCTCTGCCAGCGTCTGCACCATCGCCTGCATGGCCGAGGCCATCAGCGACAGCGGATAGGCGGCAATGCGATAGCCGATCTCCTGCAAGGCTTCGGGCGGCAGGTCAGGGGTTTCGCCGCCCTCGACAATATTGGCCATGTTGGGCGCATCCGTGGCGGCGCAGACCTCGCGCATCTCCGCTTCCGATCGGGGGGCCTCGACAAAGATGATGTCGGCACCCAGCTCGCGGAACTTCTGTGCGCGGGTCAGCGCCTCACCCAGCCCGTGGTCATGGCGGGCATCGGTGCGCGCCAGGATCAGGATGTCCTGGCCTTCATTGCGCGCATCCACCGCGGCGCGGATGCGGTCAAAGGCTTCCTCCCGGCCCACCACGGCCTTGCCCGGCGTATGGCCGCAGCGTTTGGGCGCCAGCTGGTCCTCGATCATCACCGCAGCGCAGCCCGCATTCGCCATGCCCTGCACGGTGCGGCGCACGTTCATCGCATTGCCATAGCCGGTGTCACCATCGGCAATCAGCGGCATGGTGATGGCTCCGGCGATATTGCGGGCCTGATCCAGCACCTCACCATAGCTCATCAGACCCAGATCGGGCGCGCCGATACGCGCGGCGGAGGCTCCAAAGCCGGTCATGAAGGTCAGGTCGAACCCGGCCTGCTCGATCAGCTTGGCCGAAAGCGCATCATAGGCGCAGGGCATGGTGTGCAGGCGGGGTTGCGCCAGAAGGGCGCGCAGTTTGTCGGCAGGGGTCGTCATGTCGCTCACAGTTTGAAGGGAATATAGAGGGCAAGATCCGGCATCAGATAGAGCAGGATCACGCATAGGAACATCAGCAGAAGGAAGGGAATGGCGCCGCGCGCCACATCTCCAAGCGTGGCCCGCGCCACCGCCTGGATCACGTAGAGGTTCAGACCCACGGGCGGAGTGATCAGGGCCGCTTCGACCATGACCACCATGAAGACGCCGAACCAGATCGGATCAAAGCCCAGCGCCATGGCCGCGGGCAGTAGCACCGGCGTCATGATCAGCACCATCGACAGTGCCTCCAGCACCAGCCCCATGACCACCAGGATCGCAGCGACAAGCAGCACGAACATCACCGGGCTGGAGACCGCATCCGAGATGAAACCACTGATCTCCTGCGGGATGCGATAAAGGGTGATCGCCTTGCCGAAGACCTTGGCCCCCGCGATGATCAGCAGGATGGCAACGGTGGTGGCCATGCTGTCCATCGCCGCCTCCCAGAAGGCCTTCCAGGTCAGGGTGCGCAGGATGACGGCGGTGATCACAACGGCAAAGGCAAATCCAATGGCGGCGGCTTCGGTCGGAGTGAAGGCGCCGGAATAGATCCCCGCCACAACAACGGCCGCAAGCGCCATCGAGGGCAGCGCACGCAGGCTGGCGGCGCGGCGCTCGGCTCCGCTGGCTTTTTCACTGCGACCCATGCCCTTCATCGAGGCGTAAATCATCGAATAGCCGGAAAAGAGCACCAGGAGCGCAAGACCGGGGCCAACACCCGCAAGGAACAGCGCGATCACCGATTCCTCGGTGACAAAGCCGTAGACGATCATCGGGATCGAGGGCGGGATCAGGATGCCCAGCGTGCCCCCCGCAGCCAGCAGCCCGTAGACAAAGCGCTTCTCGTAGCCGCGGTTGATCATCTCGGGGATGGCCACGGTACCGATGGTGGCGGCCGTCGCCACAGAGGAGCCGGAAATCGCCGCGAACAGCCCGCAGGAAATTACCGTCGCCACCGCAAGCCCGCCGGGCCAATGCCCGACCCAGGCCTGCACGGCGGCATAGAGGTCACGGCCCACGCCGCCTTTCAGCAGCACGTTGGACATCAACAGGAACAGCGGCACCGCCAGAAGGATGAACCCGTCCAGCGTGGATAGCACCGCCTGCGGCGCCATCAGCGGAGAAAAACCGCCAAAGATCAGCAGCGACAGGCCAAGCCCGCCCAGGGCAAAGGCCACCGGGACACCGATCAGCAGCAGACCGAACAGTGCGATAAGAATCAGGAAAACGGTCATCAGTCGTGCTCCCCCTCAGCCACGATCTGCCCCTGCAGGGCGCGAAGAGTCTCGATCACGGCCTGGATCAGCAGGATGGCAAATCCGAAGGGCAGCGACAGTTCCACAAACCACATGGGCATATCCAGCATGGTGCCGGTGGTGCGGCCACGGACAAAGCTGTCATGGAAGATCTCGTAGCCGTAAAACAGCAAGATGGCCGAGAAGACAGCGACCGCGGCCATGGCAAAGACATCCGCCGCCAGCCGAGGCCCGCGCGGCAGGTTGGCGATCACGGCGGTGATGCGGATATGGCGCCGCTCCCGCAGACACCAGGGCGCTGCGATCAGCGATCCCCAGATCAGGCAGAACTGGCTCAGCTCCGCTGCCCAGATGGTGGGCCGCACGAAGAAGTAGCGGGCCAGCACCTCATAGGTGAGCATGATCCCGGAAAGAACGAAAAGCGCCGCAGCCACAAGGGCCAGCGCGGTCACGAACCTGGCAAAAACGTCCATGGAATGTCCCGAAGAATAGAAGCGGACCAGCCCCCGCATTCAAGGGCTGGTCCGGGATGGTCAGGTTCAGAAGTTTTCGGCAGCAGACAGGATCTGCGCGCCCAGCTCTCCGGCCTTGGCGCGGAAACCGTCATAGACGGGGGCTGCAGCGGCCTTCCAGGCGGCGATTTCTTCATCCGTGGGCGTGTAGATGGTCATGCCCGCCTTTTCCGCTTCGGCATAGGCGGCAGCTTCGATCGCGGACATCTCGTCCCGCACGGAAATCTCGGCCTTGCGCGCGGCATCCGCCATGATCTTCTGATGCTCTGCCGACAGGCCATTCCACCAGTCGGTATTGGCCACGACGAGGAATTCGATATCGGCGTGGTTGGTGACGGTGATGGTGTCCATGACCTCCCACAGTTTGCGCGATTTCACACCCGATACGCCGGTCATGCCGATGTCGACGGTGCCACGCTGGTAGGCGAGATACTGCTCGGACCCCGAGATCAGGGTCGGCGCACCACCGGTTGCAGTCACGAAGTCACCCAGCGTCTTACCAAAGACACGGGCCTTCTTGCCTTCCATGTCGGTCGGTGTCTTCACCGGGCCACCCTGCGACAGCATGATCGCACCGCCATAGGCCTGCCACCACAGAACCGTCGCACCTGTGTCGGCGATGGCGGCATCGATCGGCGCGCGCACCGGGCTGCCGGGCTCAACCGCCTTGCGGACCTTGTCTTCGGAGTTGAACAGGAACGGCATGTAGAAGACATCCACCGCCGGGATATCGCCCACATAACGCGTCAGCGAGGCGACGCCCATCTCGATGGCGCCCGATCCCACGGCGGCGGGCACTTCCTTGTCCTTGTAAAGCTGTGCGGAATCGTAGATCTCAACCGCGATATCCCCGCCCGAGGCTTTCTCCACCTCTTCCTTGAACATCAGAAGGTTCTGGCCAAGGTGGCTTTTGAGCGGCAGCTGCAAAGAGATACGGGCCGTCACATCAGCCGCAAAGGCGGGCAGTGCAGTGCACAGCGCCAGCGCGGCGCCTGTCAGCGTCGAAGTCAGTTTCATTAGTTTTCCTCCCTTAATAAAATCATGTTCCATCAAGGGCTTACCCCTGGTCAAGGGAAATGGCGGCGACAATATGAGTGCGCTATTCGAACCCGGTAATCTGTATGTAATTCAAATGTTTATGGATTTATGAGCCGCGAAAAAAATCGCTGTCGGCCCTTGGGCCTTCCCGGCTTTGGCAAAGATCCAGCAGCAGAATCGACTGAATGCAACCTGCGCCGCGCCTCAGGCGCGGCGTAGGGCCCAACGGGAGAGGATCATCCAGCGGATGTTCCGATCCGGGCGGGAGAGCCCCGGCCCGGGCTCTATCCCAACACGGCCTTCACGGCCCGGGCGGTGGCAGCGACCACTGTGTCGGCCTCCGCGCGGCTCAGGCAGAAGGGTGGCGCGAAGCCCAGGATATCGCCCTGCGGCATGGCGCGGGCAATGACCTTGTCCTGCTCCAACAGCTTGGCCGCGATCTGCGGACCGATCTTGTCGGCGGCGTCAAAGAAGCTGCGGCTGCCGCGATCCTTCACGAACTCCACCGCGCACAGCATGCCCTCACCGCGAATGTCGCCCACCTGGGCATGATCGCCCAGCGCATCCTTCATCGACTGATTGAGATAAGCGCCCACGCTGCCTGCATTCTCCACCAGGTTCAGCTCATCGATCAGCTTGAGGTTGGCCACCCCCGCCGCAGCGCCGATGGGGTGGGCGGAATAGGTCCAGCCATGGCCGATGGGGCCGTTTTCATCCGTGCCCTGCTCCAGCACCTTCCAGACCTTGTCAGACACGATCGAGCCTGACAGCGGCGCATAGGCCGAGGTCAACCCCTTGGCGATGGTGATGATATCCGCCTCGATCCCGTAGTGATCGCTGCCGAACATGGTGCCGAGACGGCCAAACCCGGTGACCACCTCGTCGGCAACCAAGAGGATATCGTGCTTTTTCAGCACGCCCTGGATAGCCTGCCAGTATCCGGCCGGGGGCGGCACGATGCCCCCCGTTCCCAGCACCGGCTCGCCGATGAAGGCCGCGATGGTGTCGGCGCCTTCGCGCTCGATCAGCGCCTCCAGCTCGGCGACGCAATGGACGACGAACTGTTCCTCGGACTGGCTCTGATCGGCGCGGCGGAAATAGTAGGGCGCCTCGGTGTGTACCACCTGCGCCAGCGGCAGATCGAATTTCTTGTGAAACAGCTCCAGCCCCGTCAGCGATCCCGTCACCAGCCCCGAACCATGATAGCCCCGCCAGCGCGAGATGATCTTCTTCTTCTCGGGCCGACCCAGGATGTTGTTGTAATACCAGATCAGCTTGACGTTGGTTTCATTGGCGTCCGAACCACCAAGGCCGAAATAGACCCTGGACATATTGGCGGGCGCACGGTCCAGGATCATCTTCGACAGGGTGATCGACGCCTCGGTGCCATGGCCGACGTAGGAATGGTAATAGGCCAGCTCCCGCGCCTGTTCACCGATGGCCTCGGCGATCTCCTGGCGGCCATAGCCGACGTTCACACAGTAGAGCCCGGCAAAGGCATCCAGCAGCTTGGTGCCATCGCGATCCTCGATATGGACGCCGCTGGCGGTCTTGATCACGCGGGTCGGGCTTTCGCCACGCGCGTGCTGCGCCAGATGGGTGGAGGGGTGAAAGAAATTGTCGCGGTCCCACTGGTCCAGTTGGTCGTTCTTCAGCATGTCATGTCCTTGATCGGCAGCCCAATACGTCAGGCTGCACTTTCTAGGCTCTTGCCAGAAACGGGAACTGATCTTCAGCAGGATGGCAGAAAAATCTCTGCCGGATCACCCCCCCAGCAGAAGATCCAGCGGTGGCGCGGTGGGGCCCTTGACGGGCTTGGTCACCACATAGGTGAAATAGCGCGACAGGCCGATACGCGCCTCCAGCATGGCATCGATCAGCGCCTGATAGGCCTCGATATCGCGGGTCACCACCTGCAACAGATAGTCAAAGCCCCCGCCCAGCGCCCAGCAGCCGGTGATCTCGTCATATCGCTGTATCGCCGTTTCGAATGTCTGAAAACTGGCCGCCGTGTGATCGGCGATTTCCGCCGCCACGAAAACGGTGACATGCGGAGCCAGTTTGCGCAGGTTGATGCGGGCGCCATAGCCTTCGATCAGACCCGCCTGTTCCAGCTTGCGCAGCCGGTCCCAGCAGGGGGTTGCGGACAGGCCGATGCGTTCGGCCAGGGCCGCTTTGGTAATGCGCCCTTCCTGCGACAGAACCCGCAGGATGGCGATATCCCGATCATCAAGACGTATCATGCAACAGGGCGTATCACGGGCAGAGGGACTGGAAAAGCACTAGAGCCGCACCCGCTCCGCGGCCTTCCCGCCGCTGCCTACAAGGTGCAGGTTTTCAGCCACAACCCAAGATGTGCACAACATTACGGCACCCACCCGCCAAATACCCCTGAACTGCCAAAAATTGGGGGTCGTTTTGGGAAAACCCCGTGTCGCGAATAGATCCGAAGCGGAAGATGTATTCATCTACGCTTCACTTACCGCTTTTCGCCATTGATTGATCAGAGATCGCCATGCCACTGGAACACGCTCCCTTCTCGCAGGCCGAATACGCCCGCCGCATCGACAAGACCCGCAAGGCCATGGAGGCGGCCGGGATCGAGGTTCTCTTTGTCACCGACCCCTCGAACCAGGCCTGGCTGACCGGCTATGACGGCTGGTCCTTCTATGTACACCAGGGGGTGATCCTGGGCCTGGATGGCGATCCGATCTGGTGGGGGCGCACCATGGATGCCTTTGGCGCCCTGCGCACCGTCTGGATGGAAGAGAAAAGCGTCATCGGCTATGATGATCGCTATATCCAGTCCACCACCTGCCACCCGATGGAGGATCTGGCCGCCCATCTGACCCGCCTCGGCCATGGCATGGCCCGCATCGGGGTCGAGATGGAGAACTACTACTACTCGGCCAAGGCCCATGCGGTGCTAGAGCAGAGCCTGCCCGATGCGCAACTGCAGGACGCCACTGCTCTGGTGAACTGGCAGCGCGGGGTGAAATCGGATGAGGAGCTCACCTTCATCCGCCGCGCCGCCCGCATTACCGAAAGCATCGTCAACCTCGCTATCACCCGCGCCCGCCCGGGCCTGCGCAAGAACGAGCTGGTGGGCGATATCCTGCAGGCCGGCACCTACGGTGTGGGTGACGACTGGGGCGATTATCCCGCCATCGTGCCGCTGACGCCCTCCGGCCTGGATGCCACTGCGGCGCATCTCACCTGGGATGGGCGCCCGATGCAAAGCGGCGAAGCGACCTTCTTTGAGCTCTCAGGCTGCTACCGCCGCTATCACGCGCCGCTCTGCCGCACGGTCCATCTGGGCCAGCCGCCACAGGCGATGCTGGATGCCTCTGCAGCGCTGAACGAAGGGATCGAGGCAGGTCTTGCCGCAGCCAAGGCCGGAAACCGTGCCTGCGACATTGCAAATGCCCTCAA
Source organism: Phaeobacter sp. PT47_59 (assembly GCF_028890025.1). Taxonomy (NCBI): domain Bacteria; kingdom Pseudomonadati; phylum Pseudomonadota; class Alphaproteobacteria; order Rhodobacterales; family Roseobacteraceae; genus Phaeobacter; species Phaeobacter sp. PT47_59. The sequence continues at coordinate 74,278 of NZ_JARCJL010000002.1, read as the reverse complement.
TGGCGCGCTGAAGAAAGCCGGGATCGATCGCAACGGCCGCTGTGGCTACCCCATCGGCCTCAGCTACCCGCCGGACTGGGGCGAGCGGACGATCTCGATCCGCGACACCGATGAAACCATGCTGGAACCCGGCATGACCTTCCACTTCATGCCCGGCCTGTGGATGGACGACTGGGGGCTGGAGACCACCGAAACCATCCTGATCCGCGACAGCGGCCCGGCCGAGGCGCTCTGTAATGTGGAGCGCAAGCTCTTCATCAAGGACGAGGGCTGAATGACCTTCCTGCCCCGAACGACAGACCTCCTGGGAGAGCTCATCGCACTGCCGACGGTCTCGGCTGACAGCAACCTGGCGATGATCTCCCTGCTGGCGGACCGCCTCGATAGCGCAGGCGCAACGGTACACATCTGGACGGATGAGAGCGGCACCAAGGCCAACCTCTTTGCCACCATCGGGCCGGAGCGGGACGGCGGCATCGTGCTGTCGGGCCATTCGGATGTGGTGCCGGTGACCGATCAGGACTGGACCAGCGATCCCTTCCAGATGGTGGAACGGGACGGTCGGCTATACGGACGCGGCACCTGCGACATGAAGGGGTTCATTGCCGCCGCCACGGCGATGGCGCCGCACTATGCCGACCTGAACCCTTCCCGCCCGATCCATTTCGCCTTCACCTATGACGAGGAGGTCGGCTGTTTCGGGGCGCAGGCCCTGGCCCAGTCGCTGAAGGAACGCGGCCTGCGCCCCGGCGTCTGTATCGTCGGGGAGCCGACGATGATGCGCATCATCGAAGGGCACAAAGGCTGCTATGAATACTCCACCCATTTCACCGGGCTGGAGGGGCACGGGTCCGGCCCGGATCTTGGCGTCAACGCGGTGGAATACGCGGCCCGCTATGTTGCGCGCCTGTTGGAGCTGAAGGACGCCCTGCGCGCCCGCGCGCCCGAAGGCAGCCGATTCGAGCCGCCCTGGACCACCATCAACACCGGTGCGCTGGTGGGCGGGCACGCCCATAACGTGATCCCCGGCAAGGCGCGGGTGGATTGGGAAATGCGCCCGGTACAGAAATCCGATGCCGATTTCGTCAAGGAGGATCTGGAGCGCCTGTGCACCCACGCCCTGCTGCCGCAGATGCGCGCCATCTGTCCCGGGGCCGATATCGTGACCGAGGTGATCGGCGAAGTGGACGGGCTGGAACCGGCATCTGAGAACGAGGCCCGCGAGATCCTTCAGGAGCTGACCGGCGCCAACGGGGCCGATCTGGTGGCCTTTGGCACCGAGGCGGGGATCTTCCAAGGGTTGGGCATGAATGTCGCTGTCTGCGGGCCGGGATCGATCGAACAGGCGCACAAACCGGATGAATATGTCTCGCTCGACCAGCTGTCCCAATGTCTTGGGCTGCTGGAAGGCCTGTCCACCAAACTGATCTGATCCGCACCTCCAAGGGCGCGATGCCCCCATAGGCCCACAGCCGCCAGCCAAAGGAGGGCTGACGCATGACAACAGCCCAGGGAAGCGCCCGCGACCGGTTCGAACTGATGCACCGGGAGATCCGGGATCGCATCTGCCTCTTGGACTATGCGCCCGGCACCCGCCTTTCAGAGATCGAACTGGCCGAGGAATTCGGCGTCAGCCGCACGCCCCTGCGCCGGGTTCTGGCCCGGCTTGAGGACGAAGGGTTGGTGCAATCCGTTCATGGCGTCGGCACCTTCGTGACGGATGTGAACCTGGATGCCCTGGCGCAGACCTACCAGCTGAGAATGGAGCTGGCCGGCATGATGGGCCATGTGATGCCCCTGCCCCCTGATGATACGCTATTGACTGAATTTCGCGCGCTCTCTGCCCGCTCGAAATCCCTGCTCCAGACGCCCGCAGCCCGCGACTTTGCCCAGCTGATCACCGATTTCTTCCGCGCCACGCTGAAACTCACCGGCAATATGCAACTGCGGCTCATCTCGGAACGGCTTTACTATCAGACCGCCCGGATCTGGCTGACCTCGGTGTCGGAATCGGTGATCGATCTGGAGGAGGAGATGCGCATCTTCGATGGGGAGCTTGATACATTGATCGGCGCCCTGGAGACCCGAGACCTGCGGGCCGCCGCCCTGTTGCAGCAGGCCCATATCTCGATGAGCTATGCGCGCATGTCCGCAGCGGGCTGACAGGCATAAACCGCATATTAGGCTCCATGCGCTCCAGTGCCGGACAACAGGAGCAATCGCCCCTTGGCTTGTCACAGTTGAGTTCGCCGCCTTTAGCGCTTATCTCGGCAGCAGGCGGGCCGCGCGGGCCGACCAGACAAAGGATATCTCCATTGGCCAATCATCTTTACAAGAACGATCTGCCGGACGGGCTGGATCTGGGGCCCGTCGTGGCCATCGATTGTGAAACCATGGGGCTGAACCCTCATCGGGACCGGCTTTGCGTCATTCAGATGTCGGGCGGCGACGGCAATGCCCATATCGTGCAGATCGAAAAGGGCCAGAGCGAGGCCCCGAACCTCTGCCGGATGCTGGAAGACCCCGACGTGCTGAAACTGTTCCATTTCGGACGCTTCGACATAGCTGCAATGTACCATGCCTTTGGCGCCCTGGCCGCACCGGTCTATTGCACCAAGATCGCCAGCCGCCTGGTACGCACCTACACGGATCGCCACGGGTTGCGGAATATCTGCCAGGAGCTGATCGGTGTCGATATCTCCAAGCAGCAGCAGATGAGCGACTGGGGCGCCGAAACCCTGACCGAGGCGCAGCTGGACTACGCCGCATCGGATGTGCTGCACCTGCACCGCCTGAGGGACGAGCTGAACAAGCGCCTGTCCCGCGAGGGACGCACCGAGATGGCCCAGGCCTGTTTCGACTTCCTGCCGATGCGCGCGCGCCTCGATCTGGAAGGCTGGCCCGAAACCGATATCTTTGCGCACTCATGACCGAGACAGAACAACTCCTCGCTACCGCACGGCAGGTGGTCACCGACGAGGCCCGCGCACTGGATGCCCTGGCCGAAGGGTTTGATGATCGCTTTGCCGATGCGGTGCGCCTGATCCTTGAGGCCAAGGGGCGGGTGATCGTCAGCGGCATCGGCAAATCCGGCCATATCGGCCGCAAGATCGCCGCAACGCTTGCCAGTACAGGCACCCCCGCTCATTTCGTGCACCCGGCCGAAGCCAGCCATGGTGATCTGGGCATGCTCTCCAAGGGGGATGTGGTGCTGGCGATCTCCAACTCCGGCGAGGCGCCGGAACTGGCCGATCTTCTGCTGTTCACCCGCCGGTTCGAGATCCCGCTGATCGGCCTGTCCAGCAGGCCCGGCAGCACCTTGATGACACAGGCCGATGTGCACCTGCAGATCCCCGCCCTGGGCGAGGCCTGCGGATACGGTATCGTGCCGTCGATCTCGACCACGCTGACCCTGGCCATGGGCGATGCGCTGGCGATCGCCATCATGAAACATCGCGACTTCCGGCCCGAGAATTTCCGCGACTTCCACCCCGGCGGCAAACTGGGCGCGCGCCTCTCGAAGGTGCGTGACCTGATGCATGAAGGCAGTGCCCTGCCGCTGGTTCAGGACGCAACGCCCATGTCCGATGCGCTGATCGAAATCAGCCAGAAGGGCTTTGGTGTCGTGGGCGTCACCGGCGCGGATGGCGCCCTTGCGGGTATCATCACCGATGGCGACCTGCGCCGCCACATGGAGGGGCTGCTGGATCACAAGGCCGCCGACGTCATGACCAAGGCGCCCACCACCATCGGCCCGGACGCCCTGGCCGAAGAGGCGGTTGCGATCATGAACGCGCGCAAGATCACCTGTCTCTTCGTGGTGGATACTAGCCAGGGACCACAGGCGCAGGGTCTTTTGCACATTCACGACTGCCTGCGTGCAGGCCTCGGCTAAGGCGGAGGGGGACGACGGAATGGACCGCTATTCGCGCATGGTCGCTTACCTGAAGGTGCTTTTGCCCCTGACGGCGCTGGCGCTGCTGTCCACCCTGTTCCTGATCTCGCGCGGGATCGATACCGATGCGGTCATCCCCTTTGCCCAGAAGGAAATCGAAGAGCGCATGCGCGGCCAGCAGATTACCGGCCCGTTCTTTTCCGGCACCACCGCGGACGGCGATGAGATCATGGTGACGGCAAGCGTCGCGCGGCCTGGCAGCTCTTCTGGGAACGGGGCAATGGCCAGCGATCTGGAGGCTGTGATCCGGATGGCGCAGGGCGGGCGGATGACACTGGTCGCGGAGACCGGCACCATCCACCCCGGTCAGGACATGGCCCGGTTCACCGGCAATGTGCGACTGACCTCGGTAGACGAGCTGGTGGTGGAAACCGAAGAGCTGGAAACCTCGCTCAGCAGCCTGCGGGTGCAAAGCCCCGGTGCGGTGCGGGCGACAGGCCCCATGGGGACCCTGACCGCCGGGCAGATGCTGATCACTGCTCAATCCGAAGGCGCACCTGTTCAAATGCTATTCAAAAATAGAGTCAAGCTGGTATACGATCCTAGTAGCGAAGAAAGATAGCCCGTGTTCAAATTACCCGCCTTGATGATTTTGGTGGTCTGCGCCCTTGCTGCGCAGGCTCCTGTCGCCAGTGCCCAAAGCGGCACCATCGCATTTGGCGCGGTCAAGACCGACCCCAAGGAGCAGGTCGAGGTCACGGCGGACGCTCTGGCGGTCAACCAGGCGGATGGATCGGCTGAATTCAGCGGCAATGTCCTGATCATCCAGGGTGTCATGCGCCTGTCGGCGGACCGGGTTCTGGTCATCTACAAGACCGACGCGGCCGGCAAGCGCGGCATCGACCAGCTGGAAGCAACCGGTAACGTGCTTCTGGTCAGCGGCCCCGACGCCGCCGAGGCAGAACGGGCGAAATACACCATCGACAGCGGCACGATCGTGATGAGCGGCAATGTGCTTCTCAGCCAGGGGGACAGCACGCTGACCTCCAACCGGATGGAAGTGAACCTGACCACGGGCACCGCCAGCATGGCCGGACGCGTCAAGACCATCCTCAACCCGGATGGCAACGACTGATGGCGGCCAAACCCGATCTGAAAGTGACGGAAGGCTCCTCGGGCCTCAGAATCGAACATCTGCGCAAGAGCTATCGCAAGAAGGTGGTGATCCGCGATGTCTCCATGCGGCTGGACCGCGGAGAGGTCGTCGCCCTTCTGGGGCCGAACGGATCCGGCAAGACCACCAGTTTCTACGCCATCGCGGGCCTTGTGTTTCCCGAGGCGGGCACCGTCACAATCGACGGACAGAACGTCACCACCCTGCCCATGTACCGCCGGGCGCGCCTTGGCATCGGCTACCTGCCGCAGGAAATGTCCATCTTCCGGGGCCTCTCGGTCGAAGACAATATTTCAGCGGTTCTGGATATCTCCGAACAGCATGACCACAAGCGGCGCGAGCGGCTGGAGGAACTGCTGTCGGACTTCTCCATCGAACATCTGCGCCGCGCCCCGGCCCTGGCGCTGTCGGGCGGCGAACGGCGCCGGGTGGAAATCGCCCGCTGCCTGGCCGCCAATCCGAAATATCTGCTTCTGGATGAACCCTTTGCCGGGGTCGATCCCATTTCCGTGGGCGATATCCGGCACCTGGTTGCGGATCTGAAGAAACGTGGCATCGGGGTTCTGATCACCGACCACAACGTGCGCGAAACCCTGGAGATCGTGGACCGGGCCTATATCCTGCATGACGGGCAGGTGCTGATGTCGGGCACCCCGGCCGAGGTGGTGGAAAACGAAAACGTGCGCCGCGTCTACCTGGGCGAAAACTTCCGCATTTCCTGATCACGGCATCGGGGCGGGCATCGGCCTTTTCCCGCCTGTTTGCTTTTCCTTCACCTTGTATTTCGCTTCTTCATTGACTCTCCCGGCCAGTTGGCATGGAATCGAGATATGGCAAATGTGCAGTTCGATGCAGTCCGTAAGTTGGCCTTGGCGACAAGGTCCGGTCGGCTGCTTCTGACTGATTTGCCTAATCCCCTCATTCGCAGCTGACGATCCTCCATCGGGCCTGCGCCCGGTGGCGTTGCGAATGGGCATTATTGTGAAGGAGATCACATGCGTTACAAAATCAGCGGACAACAGATCGATATCGGCGAAGCCCTGCAGTCTCATGTCAAGGATGAGTTGGGAGCAGCCGTCGCGAAATACGCAGAGCGCCCCACGGACGCCAATGTGGTCTTTTCCCGCTCTGCGCATGAATATGTCTGCGAAGCCACAGTTCACCTGTCCACCGGCCTCACGGCACAGGCCAAGGCCCATGCCACTGAAATCTATGCGGCTTTTGATGGCTGCTGCGCCAAGATGGAAAAACAGCTGCGGCGCTACAAGCGGCGGCTGAAGGACCACCACCGCGAACGCAGCGAACCGGTTGAACTCCTGGGCGCCAGCTCTTATATCCTCGCCTCTGACGAAGCGGAGACCGGGACCGAACCCGACTCACTGCAGCCAATCATCGTGGCCGAGATGGAAACCAAGATCCCATCGCTGTCGGTCGGGGAGGCGGTGATGCAGATGGAACTGGCCGGGGCGCCTGTTCTGGTGTTCCGCAATGAAGGCAAAGACGGGTTGAACGTGGTCTACCGCAGGGACGATGGCAACATCGGTTGGATCGATCCCTAAATCGTAGGCCCAGCGGCACGCCAAATCCGGCGGCCGAGCGGAGCAGATGACAGAGATGCAGATTTCCAACATCCTCAAACCGGAGGCGGTCCGCGTGATCGGCGCCGCCTCCAGCAAGAAGCGTCTGTTCCAGGAAATCGCAGAAGTCGGGCAGCTTGCCTATCGTCTGAATGCGCAGCCGACGGTTGATGCGCTGCTGGATCGCGAAAGCCTTGGCCCAACGGGGGTAGGACACGGCGTTGCCCTGCCCCACGCACGGCTGGATGGCCTGACCGAGGTCTGCGGCGTCTTCGTCACCTTGGAAAAGCCGCTCGATTTCGGCTCTGTTGACCGGCAACCGGTCGATATTGCATTTGCCCTTTTCGCGCCCGAGGATGCAGGCGTTGAACATCTGAAGGCGCTGGCGCTGGTCTCGCGCACCCTGCGTGAACAGTCCTTCTGCACAAAGCTGCGCGCCAATAGCGATCCCGCCACGCTCTACACCATTCTGACCGAGAACCAGCCGGTACAGGCGGCCTGATCAGAGCGGCTATTTGCCCTTCTGTATCCAGGGACAAAAGCCGAAGGTCAGGTAGTCCCGCTGATAGAGCTTGGAAATACGGTCTTCCAGGTCGGCATCATAGATGGCCTCCACCCCGTAGGGCTCTGGCCCTGATCCAGAGGGCACCGTCGGTATCGTCTCACAGCCCAATCGCCGCGCCAAAGCAGGAAGCTCTGACGTCAGTTCCTCTTCCCGCAGGATCAGATCCGGTGCGCCCAGCTCGGCAAATCCTGAAATCGCCTGCGACTGGCTGGCCCATTCGGCATCGACCCGGATCGAGGTCTGCCCGGCCAGATTGGCTTTCACAAAGCTGACGAAGGCCTCAAACGCGGCCCGGTGATCGTCGCGCGTATAGCTCTCATCGGGGCCATCCTGCGGCAGCGGCACCTTGAAGCGGCGGCGCAGGGTCTCGCGGATCGCGCCGTAGCTCTCGGCATGCCTGTTCAGGATCCGGTGGCAGAAGACCCGATGCAGACGCTCCACCGGATGACGCAGCACGGTGAAGCTGCGGAAGCCCTTGTTGCGGTTCTTCCACTGGCGCAGCTGTTTCTGGTTCATGCCCGAAATCAGCTCGTCCTGCGCGACACTGTCCAGCGCCGCCATCCACTCCGTCACCTCTGCCTCTGGCCCGCCCCGCACCGGCAGGTACAGTAGCGGCGATTTGGCAGCCGCGATGTAGCCCGGCACCACTGGCCCCCGGCGTGGTTCGAAATTCGGGGTGCGGGACAGGTTGAACAGGTCCATCTCTGCCGTGGCGAGCGTCACATCCTCGGGGTTTGAAACCTTGGACAGGGTCGGCGCCGGATTCTGGCGTTTGAGACTGTCATCCAGGGCCTCGAGCCGGGCCGGAACCCCCAGCCATTTGGCCAGGCCGTTCATCACCTCCAGGCTTTGCAGATCCTCGTAGTCCACATAAAAGGCGGTCTGGCCGCTGTGTTGCAACCGGTTGAGCAACATTACCTGAAAGGCCTGCAACGTCCCCACATGGCGTGCAAACTCAATGGCATCGAATTCCGCCAGCGCCTCGCGGCGGCGGGTGATATTTGTGAGCTTCCATTGCCCGGTTTCACGGGCGATCTTGTGCGATACGTAGCTGTCCAGCGGGTTGCGGGTCAGGATGATCTTGGCGCAGCGCGGATCCTCCAGCGCAAGATCCAGAATGCGCGGGTCGTGATTGTGGAAATAGCGAAAGCCCGCCAGCGTATCGGGCTGCGCGCGAATCCGGTCAATCAGCCCGGCAGGGTCCGCCTCGCGCATCTCCTGGGTCATGCCCAGCACCTCGGTCCGGTTCGGGTAGCCGATGAAATGCGGATTGAAGGCCTCTCCGTGGCAGACCACACCCTCAAGCGCATTGAGGTTTGCCTCCAGAAAATTGGAGCCGGTCCGCATTTCGGCAAAGACGATGAAGTAATCAAAGGGATCTTGCATGGTCAGCTATCGCACCAAATAGGGTCTGCGGGGCGGTTTTGGCATGGTCACCGGTTCCTGTTCCACCGGGAAATCTCCCATCAGGTAGGGATGCATGCCCTGGTTCTTCAGATTTTGCAGGAACTGTCCAAACCCTTCCAGGTCCACCATGCTTGGCACCTCGCTCAAGTGACCCGGCGTCTTGGCCCCCATTTCTTCGAGAATGGTCTGCAGGGGCTCCATCGGTGCCTCGACGAATTCCGCCATGGTCCAGATCCGCACGCGGGCCTTGGTGCTGCGCTCCCTCAGCATCTTGAGCTGCCCGGCCTCGATCCGTTGAAATCGCGCCGCGATGCGTCGCAGTTCGGAAAAACTGCGTTTCGAGCGCGACAGCGGTACCGCCCAGGCGCCGCTGATCACCGAGACCTGTGCATTGGGATCGGTAGCGATGAGCCGCGCGATCTTCTGATGATCTGCGGGACCGAACTGAAACCCCTGGCGCTCCCCACGGGTGTTCCAGATCAGGTTGGTCAGAAAACTCTGCGGATTGTAGTTTCGCAGCCGCGCGGAATCGCTGAGCGCGCCATTGAGCATGGTCTCACCGCCCGCAAATTCGGCCCGCTCGGGCGCAAACAGGTGCCCATGCACCCGCGCCCCCGTCATACGGGCCAGCCAGCCGTCAAAATCCTCAAACAGTTCGGCAAAGCCCTGGAACACCGAATAGGGGCTGGCGGTTACCGCATTTATCGCGGTTTGGCCCGGATAGCGGCTTTGCATATAGAGCCCTTCGCGCCCCCGCGTGCGCCGTTCCACCGCCTTTGCAAAAACCCGGTCGATCTTGACCGGGTTCGGCTCCACTCCGGTCATCGCATCGCCCGTTTCGCTCAGAAAGGTCTGATAGAGCCGCTCTGCGCTTGGCCAGATCTTGCGGGCCACAAAGCAATCCGAACGGCGCAGAAGTTGCAGATGGTCATCGTAGAAGATGTGCGGCTTGCCCTCGAAATCGAACTTGGACAGCGTCAGAGAACGGCTTTCGATCTTCGCCGAATGCTGTCGCGCCAGGGTTTGGTAGTAGCTTTCGTCAGGAATCCAGACCTTCTGGAAATAGCGATCATGGGTGGGCCGCTCCGGGTCTTCGAGGATGGCCGACAGCGTCTTGCGGGTCAGACACCACCACTGGCTGCCCATATGGGGCACCAGGCCCGGCGGGATGCGCCGCTTGATCCCAAGCTTGCGCTGCAGGGTCACATAGCGATCAAACAAATACCGGTGACGCTTCCAGGAAAAGGGAAACCGGAGGGTGAACCGCTCCACGTCCAACCCGCCCACGATCCAGGGCACATCGGCGGTGGTGGCGCTCTCGATGAAATCGGTCTCGGGCCGGGCCGCCAGGTAGTCGACCAGATCCTGCACCGGGCGCAGCGGCAGGCACGATCCGGACGCAAGGTAGACATGGCGCACACCGGGGTGCTGGCGCAACATCTGTTCAGAGGCCGATTGCGAGGCCGCAACGATGCCCCATGTCCCCCATTCGCATCGGTGACGCATGGAAAAGCTGATCAGCTGGTCCTGTGCCAGCCCATCGCGAAATCCCCTGTAGGCCGCCTGTGGCACCTTGCGGTCCACATGGATCACCACCGGACATCCCCCCGCGGCCCAATGCCGGGCGACCTGCGCGGCCCGATCCAGCGCGGTATGCACCAGCATGACAATACCGACGGTGCCGCTGTTCAGATCCTGCTGACCCGGAGCCGGTGACGCGCTCATGCCCAATTCCCCTTGGACATGAGGCCCAGAATCTCAAGCTGGCGCCAGTTGATGTATCGCTCGCTCCACTTGCACCACAATTCCGGGTGGTTGTCCAAAGCCTCGGCATAGGCCTTGTATTCGGCCGATTGCGCATAGTGCTGGTTGCGGGACATCTCCTCTCGGGCCTTGGCGCCGAAGGTATCGAGAAACTTGGTATGCAAGAGGGCCCCGCAGGCCTTCTCTCCGCCGCCCGTTTCATAGACCCGGTTCAGCCCGCGCGGCAGCAGGGCATGGGTGGAGCTGACATAGGCATAGCGGCGATCCCATTTGACCAGCGGGATCTTGTTGAGAGCCGGTGCCTTCTTCGGCGCATCGGCAAAGAACAGCCGCGCCCGAGGCCCGCCCTGGATCCACAGGTTTCCGTAGGTCGGGTTCTTGCTGATGGTATAGTTGCCGCTGTCGAACCAGTTCGCGATCTCCAAGGGATCCTGGCCCTCCTGATAGACCGCATCGGACACCCGCCCCTTGGGATAGACATCCACCAGCATCGCCGAAAAGCTGCGGATGGCGGAATTGTCCAGCCAGTCGGTCAGCGCCCGAATGGGGCGCGTGTCGCAGAACGGGTAGATGAACAGCTCATCCGGATCGACCACCAGCACCCAGTGACCATGGGCATAGCGGCGCTTGAGATAGTTCATCCAGTCGATCCCGAAACCGGCGTGCCGATAGCTCGCCTCGGTCCGCCAGAGCGACACATCCGACATGCCGCGCAGATACTCCGCCGTGCCATCCTGCGAACCGTTGTCCACGAACAGGAAGTGATCGACACCCAGGTTGCGATAGTACTCCAGGAAGTAAGGCAGGCGGATCTGTTCGTTGCGCATGGTCGAGACCAGGAGGATATCCTGCGGGCGGATCGCCTTGGTATTGTCCTGAACCGCAGTCAGCTCACGGGATTTCCTGAGCGCCCGGATCAATCTGCGTTTTCGCCGCAGACGCATTCGGTAAGACTGCCAAAGACCCACGTTTACTCCTTGCACGCCTTCAAACCTGATCCGGCTGCCGCCGATCTCATTAGCTGCACGCAATATGTCACGCGGCCAAGCTATTAACAACGCATTTAGAAACAGTTACGCGCCAATGCCAATAGCGGCACAGCGGCAGACAGCGCCGCTCACCAATCGGGCGCCTGCATCAGCCCAAGGTCACTCAGCTGCTCTGGCCCTTTGTATTTCAAGGACTTCTCAACCCAAAGATCTGGCGCAGCGGTCAGGTGATCATAGTAGTGATCAAAATCGGCGGGGGTATGGAAATGCTGCTGCCTCTGCTTTTCCGTTGCCGATTTGGGAACAATCTCCGGCAGGAATTTGGTGTGCAAGAGAACGCCCGAAGGCTGCGCCCCGCCGGGGCCATCATAAAGACCGTTCAACGCGGGCGGCAATGCCCCATGGGTAGAGTTCACATAGGCATAGCGGCGGTTCCAGCGGATCAGCGGGATCTTGTTCAAGGTGGGCGAGCGGCGCGGATCGGACGCAAAGAACACCCGCTCCCGCGCGCCGCCCTGCAGCCAGAGATTGCCCATGGGAAGCTGGCGCACCGCGCGATAGGGGGCAGGGTCGAACCACTGCAACACCTCCAAAGGATCCTGCCCGGCTGTGTAGCTTGCCTCATCCAGCGGCCCGCGCGGGTAAAGATCCAGCATCATCGCGCCAAAGCCTGTGTGCCCCTGCCGATCCAGAAGATCTGTCAGTGCCTTCAGATCATGCGAGGCAATGCCGCTGTAGGTCAGCAGCTCATCCGCATCCACGGTCAGGCACCAATGATCGTGACCATAGGTCATCAAGAGATATGTCAGCCAATCAAGTCCGAACCGCGACGCCTTGTATCTCGCCACCGTCTGCCACAGAGAGACATCCTCCTGCCGCAGCAGCATCTCTGTGCTGCCGTCATCGCTGCCGTTGTCGATGATCAGGAAGTGATTGACGCCAAGGCGACGGTAGTAGTCCAGAAAATAGGGCAGCCGAGTCGCTTCGTTGCGCAGCACCACAAATACCAGGATGTCACCGGAGGATATCCGGCCACTCCTGTCCGCAAGAGGCTTCAACTGGTGACGCGACCGCCAGGACCGCCACAACAACCGTCGCCTCTTCCAGCGCAGACGATAGCCCGCGCGCCAGCCGATCCTTGGCATCTCGGCAACGGCGCGGGAGGCCTCCATATCAGGCCTCGTAATGGCCGGTCTGGTGCCACTTCCAGGCATCGGCGATCATCACCTCCAGGCTGGAGCGCTCCGGCGTCCAGCCCAGATCGGTGATCGCGCGGGTGGAGCCCGAGACCAGCTTGGTGCAATCCCCTGCCCGGCGCGGCCCCTCGGTGCAGGGCACCTTGCGACCCGTCACCTCTTCGGCCTTGTCCATCACTTCGCGCACGGAAAATCCGCTGCCGGTGCCCAGGTTGAAGATCTGGCTGCCCTTGCCGTCCTTGAGCCACTTCAGACCCAGAACATGGGCATCCACCAGATCGCAGACATGCACGTAGTCGCGGATGCAGGTGCCATCGGGGGTGTCGTAATCGGTGCCGAAGATGGTCAGCGCATCGCGTTTGCCGTCGATCGCATCCAGCACCAGCGGCACCAGGTGGGTTTCGGGTCGATGGAACTCGCCCACCTCAGCCTCGGGGTCGGCACCCGCCACGTTGAAATAGCGGAAGATCACCGAGCGCAGCCCGTGGGCGGCGCCGAAGTCCTTCAGGATATCCTCCACCGCACGCTTGCTGGCGCCATAGGCATTGAGCGGCAGCTGCGGCGTGTTCTCGTCCAGCACCACATTGTCATGCTCGCCATAGGTGGCGCAGGTCGAGGAGAACACAAAATCAAGGCATCCGGCGGCCACAGCCGCCTCGATCAGATTGAGCGATCCGCCGGTGTTGTTGGCCCAGTAGCGGCCCGGCTGGCTCATCGCCTCCCCCACTTGGCTGAGGGCCGCAAAATGCATCACCGCAACCGGCTGGTATTTGGCAAAGACCTCGTCCAGACGGGCACGATCCGCCAGATCGCCCTTCTCGAAGGGGCCGAATTTGACGGCATCCTGCCAACCCGTGATCAGATTGTCGTAGGTGACAGGGGTGAACCCTGCCGCCTTCAGTGCCTTGCAGGCATGCGAGCCGATATAGCCGGCACCGCCGGTCACCAATACATTTGCCACGTTCACTGCACCCTCGTGTTGATGTTTCACGCTTTCGCCAGCACTGCCGCTGGGCGCAGAGATGTTACTCGGCAGCCCGCCCGACCTGAGCGATCTCGCTGATATACTGCATCAGCTCGTCGCGCAAATCATCGCGTGCGAGCGCGAAAGAGACCGTGGCCTGCAGGAAACCGGCCTTGGAACCGCAGTCAAAGCGCTGGCCCTGGAAGCGGTAGCCGTAGACCGGCACGTCCTGCTCGATGTCCTGGGCAATCGCATCCGTCAGCTGGATCTCGCCGCCCGCGCCCTGCTTCATCTTGTTGAGATTGCGCAGCACCGACGGCTCCAGGATATAGCGGCCGATCACCGCCAGGTTCGAGGGCGCCTCGCCCAGGGCCGGTTTCTCCACCATGCCGCGGGCCTCGACCACGGCGCCCATGTCCTCTTTCACGTCCAGAACACCATAGGCGCTTGCCTTTTCCGGCGCGACTTCCATCGCCGCCACCATATTGCCGCCGGTCTCCTCATAGGCTTCGACCATCTGCTTCAGACAGGGCCGCTCGGCCGCGATCACATCGTCCGGCAGGATCACCGCAAAGGGTTCATTGGCAATCAGGCGCCGCGCGCACCAGACCGCATGACCGAGGCCAAGCGCCTGATGCTGGCGGATATAGGCGATGGCGCCGCTGTCCATATTGGTGTGCTTCAGCGCCTCGAGCAGCTCGGTCTTGCCCTTCTTGCGCAGCTCCTGCTCCAGCACCGGAGAGTGGTCGAAATAGTCTTCCAGGGCGCCCTTGCCGCGCGAGGTGACGAAGATGAATTCCTTGATCCCCGCCGCCCGGGCCTCGTCGATGGCGTATTGCACCAGAGGCCGGTCCACCAGGGTCATGATCTCCTTGGGCACCGACTTGGTCGCCGGCAGAAACCGCGTCCCAAGCCCCGCTACAGGGAAAATCGCCTTCGTAACTTTCTTGCGCATGGTCGTCTCTCAATATCCTATTCTTTGGGCCACAAGTCCAAACTCGTCAAAATCTCGGCTCAGTTCCGCTCGACCTCGGCTCAGAAACCTATTTCACTTTCGCGACAGAAAACCATCAAAAAAAGGGTTTTTCATGGCATTCCGACTCATTTCTCAGGCGACACCCATTCTGGCCATCATCTCTTCTATCCGTGGTACATCCTCAGGATTGTTCAGTTCCCAGAATTCACGGCCCCGTGCCGCCACTTCAACGCACAGCACCTTGCGACCGTTTTCCAGGAACCGCAGCTGTTCCAGCCCTTCGAGTGTTTCCAGCGGCCCCGTCTGCCAATCAGGATAGGCAGCCAGAGCATCGGGACGATAGGCATAGACCCCGACATGGTGGAAAACGGGCGTGTTTTCGCCGTCAGAATAGGCATTTGCACAAAAAGGCAGCACTTCCTTCGAGAAATACAGCGCACTCCGATCCGCCGCAAAGACCGCAGTGGTTCCGCCAACCCGCCCCGCCCGTCGGTCCGCCAGCAGGCTGTTCAGCGTCGCACCGTCGCAGCGCAGCACCGGTGTGGCCAATCCCATCTGCGGGGCGGCGCGCAAGCCCTCGACCAGATCCTCGACGAACCAATGGGGCGTCAGGGGCGCGTCGCCCTGCAGGTTGACGACGACGTCATAGCCGCCGCCAAGCGCCGCATGGGCCTCGGCGCAGCGCTCGGTGCCGTTGGCACAGCTTTCCGAGGTCATCACCACCTCGGCACCAAAGCCTTCTGCTGCGATGCGGATCCTGTCGTCATCGGTTGCCACCACCACACGGTCAACTCCGGACACCGCACAAGCGGCGCGCCAGGATCGTTCGATCAGGGTGCGGCGCTCACCGGTGGCGCCGGTCAGTTCCACAAGCGGCTTGCCCGGATATCGGGTCGATGCATATCGGGCAGGGATGACGATCAGGACGGACATCAGGCCTCTTTCAGTTCAACGCCAGGTGCATAGGCAATAAAGAACGGGTTTGCGTAGCCGTCTTTGCCATAGATCAACGGAGTATGATCGTCGAACCGCACCACCTTGCCGCCTGCACCGCTCAGAACCGCATGGCCCGCAGCCGTATCCCACTCCATGGTGCGACCCACGCGCGGGTAAAGGTCCGCTTCTCCGGTGGCCACCAGGCAGAACTTGAGCGAGGAGCCTGCGCTCTTCATGTCCTTGACGCTGTACTTGTTGATATAGTCGTCGGTTGCCTGATCGCGATGCGATTTCGAAGCCACGACCATCAGCGCGGCATTGTCGCTGTCGGCCACCCGGATCGGAGCGGTCTCACCGATGGTTTCGGGAGCGAATGCGCCGGTCTCTTCGACGCTGGAGCCATCGGCCAGGGTGAAGAACATGCGGGCCTTGGCAGGCGCATAGACGACGCCGCGTGTCGGCACGCCCTTTTCCACCAGGGCGATGTTCACCGTGAAATCACCACGCCGGTGAATGAACTCCTTGGTGCCATCCAGAGGGTCCACGATCAGGAAGGTGTCGCCCTGCTCCTTGTGAGAGGCGCTTTGCTCTTCGGTGACCAGCATCACATCGGGAAAGGCCGCGCGCAAACCAGCCGAGATCAGGGCATCCGCAGCCTCATCCGCTTCGGTTACAGGGCTGTCATCAGATTTCACCTTCACGTCGAAATCATCGGAATTGTAGATTTCCATGATCTTGTTGCCGGCCTCGATGGCCAGGCGGCGGATCACGGGAACAAGCTCTTCATAGGTCAAATGGCGTCTCCCGAGCCAAGGGTTAATTGAAAATTTGCCTGTGGCCCCTTATGATGTTTTCCGCATGGAACGGCAAGAAGTCCATACCAATATCCCAGAGCTACATCCCGATACCCCCAGGCGCAGCACACCATCAGTAACATGTTCCAGCTTCGAACGCAGAGATCGCCCTTTTCCGGCATCATCGCCTTGAGCGAAGTGGTGTTTCACAGCACCGTGCGCAGCGTGCGGTCGAAACACAACAACGCCTTTATCGCGCTGGGTCTCAACATCCTGCAGGCGGTCCTGTTCGTTGCCGCCTTCTATTTCATGTTTGCGGTGATGGGATTGCGCGGCTCCGCGATCCGCGGCGACTTTCTGCTTTATGTGATGTCGGGGATCTTCCTCTTCATGACCCATGCCAAGACGGTTGGTGCCGTTGCCGGCGCCGAAGGGCCAAGCAGCCCGATGATGCAACATGCGCCGATGAATACGATGGTGGCCATCCTATCGGCCGCGCTTGGCTCGCTCTATGTCCAGACGCTGTCGCTGCTGATCATCCTCTTCGTCTATCACGTCGCCTTTACCCCCGTGCATATCGAGGATCCGATCGGCGCCTATGGCATGGTCTTGCTCGCCTGGTTTACCGGCGCGTCCGTGGGCCTGTTGTTTCTCGTTATGAAGCCCTGGGCGCCCAGCGTGGTTGGGATCATCAGCACCGTCTATCAGCGGGCCAATATGATTGCCTCGGGCAAGATGTTCCTGGCCAACACCCTGCCCAGCTTCATGCTGGCGATGTTCGACTGGAACCCGCTGTTTCACTGCATCGATCAATCGCGCGGCTTTGTCTTCATCAACTACAACCCCCATTACAGCAATTGGGAGTATGCCGCCTGGGTGGGGCTGGTCCTGGTGATGCTGGGCCTGATGGGCGATTTCTACACCCGGCGCCGCGCATCGATCAGCTGGAACGCACGCCGCTAGGCACATCAGTATCGGGACCTGAGCCCAGGCTCAGGTCACCACCCGCAGGGTCAGGTTGAGCCGCCCACCTTTTGGCAAAAGCCGGGAGGACTTGAAGCGGATCCGGTCCACGCCGTGATAGGCGAGGCGTGCTTCGCCCCCCATCACCACCACATCGCCGGAGCTGAGCCAGACCGAATCCGTCTTGCCGCCGCGCCCCGTGCCGCCCAGGCGCAACAGCCCGTCATCGCCCAAAGAGATAGAGACCACCGGATAGGAGAAATCCGCCTCGTCCTTGTCCTGATGCAGGCCCATCCTGGCGCCTTCCCCGTAGTAGTTGACCAGGCAGCAATCGGGCAGGCGCTCCAGCCCGGTCAGATCGCCCCAGATCGACAGGATCGGATCCGGGATCGCGGGCCAGTCCTGGCCGCGCGGATGCTGCTTCTCGTAGCGATAGCCCTCGGCATCGGAGTACCAGCCATAGGCGCCGGCCGAGGTCATCCGCACGGACATCTGCCCACCAGACGGCACCTTCGGAGAGAACAGCGGCGCCGCCTTCAGAATCGGGCGCAGCGCCTCGATCAACTCGCGCTGCCGGGCGGGGTCCAGATAGGATTTGTAAATCTCGAATCCGCGCAGGCGCAACTTGCTCATCGCCGTTATCTCATCCTTAACCACACCCCTTGCAAAAAAGCGCATTGAATCGTCTTTCTCGACGCGTTCTGGCGGTTGCAGGGGCAAAATCTGCTCCCTATATACGCCCTGACGCCGAGAGATGCAGACCTCTCGGCACCGAAATCGGGGGCTGGATGCCAAAACGGGTCCGGTCTTCGGGAAATCGCCTTGAAAAGAAAAGGGATCGAAAATGAGCAAAGTTATCGGGATCGACCTCGGGACCACCAACTCCTGCGTCGCCATCATGGACGGCTCGCAGCCCCGCGTCATCGAAAACGCCGAAGGTGCGCGCACCACGCCCTCCATCGTGGCCTTCACCGATGAAGAGCGCCTGGTCGGCCAACCCGCCAAGCGTCAGGCCGTCACCAACCCGGACAACACCATCTTTGGCGTCAAGCGCCTGATCGGTCGCCGGTTCGACGATGCCGACCTGGCAAAAGACAAGAAAAACCTGCCGTTCAACGTGATCAACGGCGGCAACGGCGATGCATGGGTCGAAGCCAAGGGTGAGAAATACTCCCCGAGCCAGATTTCGGCCTTCATCCTCGGCAAGATGAAAGAGACCGCGGAGTCCTACCTCGGTGAGGAAGTGACCCAGGCCGTCATCACCGTGCCTGCCTATTTCAACGACGCCCAGCGTCAGGCCACCAAGGACGCGGGCAAGATCGCGGGCCTGGAAGTGCTGCGCATCATCAACGAACCGACCGCCGCCGCGCTGGCCTATGGTCTCGACAAGGAAGACACCCAGACCATCGCGGTTTATGACCTTGGTGGTGGTACCTTCGACGTGACCATCCTGGAAATCGACGACGGCCTGTTTGAAGTGAAATCCACCAACGGTGACACCTTCCTCGGTGGTGAAGACTTCGACATGCGCATCGTCAACTACCTGGCGGACGAGTTCAAGAAAGAGCACGGCGTCGACCTGACCAAGGACAAGATGGCCCTGCAGCGCCTGAAAGAGGCGGCTGAAAAGGCGAAGATCGAACTGTCCTCCAGCTCGCAGACCGAAATCAACCAGCCGTTCATCTCGATGGATCCCTCCTCGGGCCAGCCGCTGCACATGGTCATGAAACTGACCCGCGCCAAGCTGGAATCGCTGGTGGGTGACCTGATCAAGGCCTCGATGAAGCCCTGCCAGGCAGCTCTGAAAGACGCCGGCCTGTCCGCGTCCGACATCGATGAGGTGGTTCTGGTCGGCGGTATGACCCGCATGCCCAAGGTCATCGAAGAGGTGACCAAGTTCTTCGGCAAGGAACCCCACAAGGGTGTGAACCCGGACGAAGTGGTTGCCATGGGCGCCGCCATCCAGGCCGGTGTTCTGCAGGGTGACGTCAAAGACGTGGTTCTGCTGGACGTGACCCCGTTGTCGCTCGGTATCGAAACCCTGGGCGGTGTCTTCACCCGCCTGATCGACCGCAACACCACCATCCCGACGAAAAAGTCCCAGGTCTTCTCGACCGCCGAGGACAACCAGAACGCCGTGACCATTCGCGTGTTCCAGGGTGAGCGTGAGATGGCGGCCGACAACAAGATGCTGGGTCAGTTCAACCTCGAGGAAATCCCGCCCGCACCGCGCGGCATGCCTCAGATCGAGGTGACCTTCGACATCGACGCCAACGGCATCGTTTCGGTCGGCGCCAAGGACAAGGCGACCGGCAAGGAGCAGACCATCACCATCCAGGCATCCGGCGGTCTGTCGGACGAGGATATCGAACAGATGGTCAAGGACGCCGAGGAGAACGCCGAGGCGGACAAGGAACGCCGCGAGCTGATCGAAGCCAAGAACCAGGCCGAAAGCCTGATCCACTCGACCGAGAAATCGCTCGAGGAGCACGGCGACAAGGTCGACCCCTCCACCGTCGAAGTGATCGAACTGGCGGTTGCGGCGCTGAAGGACGACCTGGAAAGCGACAAGGCCAACGCCGAAAAGATCAAGGCCGGTATCCAGAACGTCACCGAAGCGGCGATGAAACTGGGCGAGGCGATCTACAAGGCACAAGCCGAAGAGGCTGACGACGAACCCGCCGCCGCCGATGAGGCTGCTGCCTCTGGCGATGACGACATCGTTGATGCCGAATTCGAAGACCTGGACGACGACAAGCGTTAAGGCCTGATACTCAGGCTTGACCACGGGCCGGTCCGCATCCCGGGCTGGCCCGTTTTTCGTTGAGGCAGAAGGAATACACCGATGTCAAAACGTGACTACTACGACATTCTTGACGTTCCGAAAGGCGCCAGCGCCGACGAGATCAAGAAGGGCTATCGCAAGAAGGCCAAGGAGTTGCACCCGGACCGCAATGCCGACAACCCGGATGCAGAAGCCCAGTTCAAAGAGGCCAACGAGGCCTATGAAGTCCTGAAGGACCCCGAGAAGAAAGCCGCCTATGACCGCTTTGGCCATGCCGCCTTTGAAAACGGCATGGGTGGTGGTGGCGGCGGGCCGCGCGGCGGTCATCCCGGCGGCGGCGATTTCTCCTCTGCCTTCTCGGATGTCTTCGACGATCTCTTTGGCGACTTCATGGGTGGGCGCGGCCAGGCTGGCGGACGTCAGCGCGCATCGCGCGGCGCGGATCTGCGCTACAACCTGCGTGTCAACCTGGAAGAAGCCTTCACCGGCCTGCACAAGACCATCAAGGTGCCGACCTCGGTCGCCTGTACCTCCTGTGACGGTTCCGGCGCCGAAGGCGGGGTTGAACCCACCACCTGCCCGACCTGTTCCGGCATGGGCAAGGTGCGCGCGCAGCAGGGCTTTTTCACCGTCGAACGCACCTGTCCGACCTGTTCGGGCCTGGGCCAGATCATCAAGAACCCCTGCAAGACCTGCCACGGTCATGGCCGCGTCGAAAAGGACCGCTCGCTGTCGGTGAACATCCCGGCAGGGGTCGAGACCGGCACCCGCATCCGCCTGGCCGGTGAAGGCGAGGCGGGCCTGCGCGGTGGGCCTCCGGGCGATCTCTACATCTTTGTGGAGGTGGCACCGCACGATCTGTTCGAACGCGACGGCAACAACCTCTATTGCCGGGTTCCGGTCTCCATGGCCAAGGCCGCCCTGGGCGGTGCCATCGAGGTGCCGACCATCGACGGCGGTCGCGGCCGCGTGCAGATCCCCGAAGGCAGCCAGTCCGGCCGCCAGATGCGCCTGCGCGGCAAGGGCATGCCCGCCCTGCGCGGCGGCGCGCCCGGGGACATGTTCATCGAACTGGCGGTGGAAACACCCGTGAACCTCACCGCACGCCAGAAGGAGCTGCTGCGCGAGTTCGAAGACCTGTCGGAAGAGAACACCAACCCGGAATCCCGGAGTTTCTTCTCCTCGGTCAAAAGCTTCTGGGACGGGATGAAGGGCTAGGCGCCTTGCATGCCCTTTTCGGAATACTATCGCAAAAACGCCCCTCATCGGGGCGTTTTTTCTTTCTTAACCAAATCCAGCCGCCATTTGATAGGGATGAGTTAGCCTTGATATCGCCAACGTGGTGATCATGGGGGACGATCATGGGGAAAGCAGGCGCATCCCGGAACGAGACCTTGCCGCTGTTTGATTGCAGTGACGAGGCACGCGCCGCCCTGCTGCCCGCAGGCCGCCTGCCCTCCTACATCAAGGATCATCGCGCCCGGCTGCGCAAACGCTTCATTGACGGCGGCGCGGCGGCGATGCCGGATTATGAGCTGCTGGAACTGGTGCTGTTCCGCTCCATCCCCCGCAAGGACGTGAAGCCGCTGGCGCGCAGGCTGATGGATACCTTCGGCGACTTCAACCGTGTCGTGACCGCACCGACCGAGCGCTTGTTGCAGGTCAAGGGGATCGGCGAAGCGGTGATCACCGATCTCAAGGTGATAGAGGCCGCGGCGCATCGCATGGCGCGGGCGCGGATCCTGCAGCGTCATGTGCTCTCGGGTTGGGATGCGCTGCTGGACTATTGCCATACCACCATGTCCCATTCCGAGGTGGAACAGTTCCGCGTCTTGTTCCTTGATCGCAAGAACGTGCTGATCGCGGATGAAGAACAGGCGCGGGGTACGGTGGACCATGTGCCGGTCTATCCCCGCGAAGTGGCCAAACGCGCGCTGGAGATGAACGCCAGCGCGGTGATCCTGGTGCACAATCACCCCTCAGGCGATCCCACTCCTTCGGAAAGTGATATCTCCATGACCGCAAGCGTGGCGGCTGCGCTCACTGTCTTGGGGATCGCGCTGCATGACCATCTGATCATCGGCAAATCCAGCGAGCTCAGCTTTCGCAGCCACGGCTATCTTTGATCCAAATTTGGCAAACGTGGCTCTCCCAGCCGCCGCAGGTGGCCTGTCTACGCCATGCCCCCTTGACGGAGTTGGGCGTAGCGCCGCGCGATGCGCGGCGCTACGCCCAAGGGTTTTCGATGCATCTGTGATGCGGCGACAAACGCGCGGGAGCGCTCCACTCCATCGGCAGCAAAGCGCCCTGTACTGCCCAGTCAGCGCACCCAGACCTCGACCCGGCGGTTGGCTTCGCGCCCCCAGGCACTATCGTCGCAGGCCATTGGCAAGGCTTCGCCAAAGGCTGCCACTTCAATTTCCACCCGATCCAGGTTCGCGGTCTCTGCCGCGGCAATCACCGCATCGCGAACGGATTTGGCCCGCTTCAAGGCGATCTGGCGGTTCATAGCCGCCGGGCCGTCGCCATCCGAGAAGCCGACGAATAGCAGGCGGCTGGCATCATGGACCCCGGCCTCCAGCGCCCGGCTCAATTGCTCGATATTGCTGCGCGACTGGGCATCGGGCCGGGTCGAACCGGGCTCGAACCGAAAGGAGGTGGTCAATCGCGTGAAGCCGCGCAAGGTCTTGACCAGGCGCTGCAGCTCTTCAAGATCGACCTCCGGCCCCGCCGCCTGGATGGCATTGGCGATCCGGTCCCCCTGCACGGCCAGAGCAATGCGCTCCGGTGCCTGATCCACGAACCCCGCCCGACGGATCACGATCTGCGCCCCCGGGCCACGCACATAGTTGAGGAAATCCCGCGCCACTTTCGGCAGGCGGCGTTCCGGCAGGTACAGGAACATCGGAGAGGTCAGCGGGTAATCCTCGGTCTTGATCGATCGCCGCGTTGCCCGCAGGGAAAACCCGCAAGTCCCGGTGAGCGTCAGCGCCCGCGCCGTGCCGGTATTGGCAAAGCTGCCGATTCCGATGGCGAAGGGATCGGTGGCGACCACCCGCACCAGGGTACTGTGGCGATCATGTCGACGCAGACCCGGCGCAAGCGCGGCCTCTACCGGCGCCATCAGCTTGTCCTCAAATGCCTGCGCCAGCCCCGATCCCGCGACCGGCAGATGCAGGGAGATCGGCGCATCCGCGCCGCCAAGCGCCGACCAATTGCTGATCTCTCCTGAAAAGACCGAAACCAATTGTGGCAGAGAGATGCTTTGCACCGGGTTCTCTGGCGAGACCAGCGGCACCATGGCATCCAGCGCCAGAACCCGGCTGCGGGCCGGGCCGGTCATATCCCCCATGCCCGCTTCGCGCGCCCGCTCGCGCTCTGAGGCACGGATCTCACGCAGGGCCATGACGATATCCGCCTCATCGGCAAGAAGATCCGCAAAGCCTTCATCGGTATTGCTGACGAAGAAGCTGAACCGCGCCGCCGGGCGCCCGGCACCGCGCATCAGCACATATTCGAAGTTGCCCTCTGGCAAGGAATCGCGCCGGGTCTGGTAGCCATTGCGCAGGGCAAAGCCCTCGATCAGCGCAGGCAGCAGAACTTCTGCCATGCTGGATGAACCGGACAAGGAGATCTCGGCCACGAAATCCGACAGGCTGGGACAGCCCGGACCATCGCAGGTGACCCCGGATCCATCGACGGTCAGCTCTCCGAACTTCGTGTCCACGCGGTAGTATTCGCCGTCAAATCCCAGCAGGTTGCCAGTGATTTCCACCGCACCATCGGGAGAGGACAGGGTCACATCCTGCGCAAAAAGTGGCAGGGTGGTGCCGGACAGAAGAAGTGCGGCGCAGATCGCCGCACGCAAGAAAGCCATGAGAAATCCTGAAACAGTCGCAGATCAGTTGGCGGCGATTTTCAGGTTTTCCAGCAGATTATTCAACACCAGAAAGTCACCCTCGGCGGTGCAATCGGGCATTGCAAGGGTCAGATCCCGTGTGCGCAGCCGTTGATCGTCGCTCGCCGTGCCCAGTGTCAGTACCTGCGCCTCGATATCGCGTCCGCAATTGATCGCGGTGATCTCGGTTTCCACGCTCAGATCGACCGTGCTGCCCTGCTCCGATCCGCGGGCTAGGCTGTAGACCTCGGCCAGGCGCGGCGCGAGTTGATCCGCGTCGCCAAGGCGCAGCATCCGGCCCTGACCGGCCTCCGGATCGGAACCATGCCAGACGTGACCGGCTGCACCATATTCGGCACCGTTTTCGCGGGCGTGGATCTCAAAGCCGCTGTTGCCGCTCCATTGCAGCACGACACGGTCCACCTCGGCCAGATCGGGCACAGGCACCGCGGCGACCTCTGCCTTGCCACCTTCGGGTTCGAGGATGAAAACAGCTGTGGATGCCAGCGCCGGAACCATCTGACGCCAAGCGCCCGCCTCATCCAGGGCCGTGGTGAACATCATGCCATGGTGATGCACCGTCAACCGCGCACCGGCCTGACAGGGGGCCGAGACGGCGATATCGACCATGGCGCCGGGGCGCGCAAGGGCGGTCACCGCAAGCTCACAATCCTCTGCTGCGGCCAGCGTGGCCGGGCCCGGGGTTTCGCCCTGCAGCTCCTGAGCCTCTGCGCGCGGCACCGAGGTCAGCGTGATATTCTCAATCTTGAAAGCGCCGCTTTCAGGTTCCGCCGGCATCTGCAGAGCCTGTACCCCCGAGGCAGCCACGTCGACAGAAGCGATTTGTCCGGGCGCATCCAACGACCGGGGCGAGGCTGACTGCTGCATGAAGAAGCCAATCCCCAAGGCGCAGACCATGGTCGCGCCACTCAATATCAATACTCGCTTGTCCATCGTCACAGGCTCCACCCCCAGAATAGGTTAAGGAACTGTAACAAGCAAAAGGCGGCCAGTTTGTGGCCGCCCGCAGGTGAGATTCAGGCAAAATAAAGAGAATTTTAACGTCTGCGTCCGACCCAATAGACCCGGTCGGACGCCTGTGATTTCATCCCGCCAAGCTGCCGGATTTGCCGATCAGGACAGGCGCCCGTGGCAATGTTTGAACTTCTTGCCGGAGCCGCAGGGGCATTTGTCGTTGCGCGACGGGTTGCCCCAGGTCGCGGGGTCATTCTCGACAAAACCGGGCAGGGGATCCTCAACCGGCTCTCCACCGCCACCGGCAGCAGGAGCGTCACCCGCCGCAGCGGCGGCCATCTGCTGCATCGCGGCCTGACGTGCGGCCATCTCCATCATCATCTGGCGCTGCTCTTCCTCGTTCATCGGGCGCACGCGGCTCAGCTGTTTGGTGACATCTTCGCGCAACGAATCCAGCATGGTCTCAAACAGCTGGAAGCTTTCGTTCTTGTATTCATTGAGCGGATCGCGCTGCGCATAGCCGCGGAAGCCCACGACCGAGCGCAGGTGCTCCAGCGTCAGAAGATGCTCGCGCCACTTGGCGTCAATGGTCTGCAGCAGTACCTGCTTTTCGATCTGACGCATGTTCTCGGGGCCGAAGGCCTCGGTCTTTTCTGCCATCATCGCATCGCTGGCATCTTCCAGCCGTTCGCGGATCTGTTCGTCGTCCACACCTTCTTCGGCGGCCCAATCGGCAACCGGCGCATCGATGGAGAGCCCTTCGGCGACAGCGGCCTGCAGGCCTTCGGTGTCCCACTGATCGGCATAGGTCTTGGGCGGCATATAGGTGTCGATCAGATCAGAGATCACCTCGTGGCGCATGTCCTGCACGATTTCCGACAGGTCTTCGGCGGCCATGATCTCGCGCCGCTGGCCGAAGATCACCTTGCGCTGGTCGTTCATCACATCGTCGAACTTTAGCACGTTCTTGCGCATGTCGAAGTTGCGGCCCTCTACCTTGGCCTGGGCGCGTTCCAGCGATTTATTCACCCAAGGGTGAATGATCGCCTCGCCTTCCTTCATGCCGAGCGAAGACAGAACCTTGTCGAGCCGCTCGGAGCCGAAGATGCGCATCAGGTCGTCTTCGAGGCTGAGGTAGAATCGGGTGCGACCCGGATCGCCCTGACGGCCCGAACGGCCACGCAGCTGGTTGTCGATCCGGCGGCTTTCGTGTCGTTCGGAGGCCATCACGAACAGCCCTCCCGCATCAAGCACCTTCTGTTTCTCTTCCGCGTGCTTGGCTTCTTCCTCGGCGCGCAGGGCGACGGGGTCGGCCTCCGGATTGGCTTCCAGCGCCTCCATCACCTTCATCTCGACGTTGCCGCCCAGCTGAATGTCGGTACCGCGACCGGCCATGTTGGTGGCGATGGTCACCGCACCCAGGCGGCCCGCATCGGCCACGATCTGCGCTTCCTGCTCGTGATGGCGGGCGTTCAGAACGTTATGTTCGATGCCTTCCTGTTTCAAAAGCTGGCTCAGGAGTTCAGATTTCTCGATCGAGGTGGTGCCCAGAAGAACCGGCTGGCCCTTGGCGTGGGCTTTCTTGGTTTCCTCGATCATGGCGCGGTATTTCTCGGCAGCGGTCCGGTAGACCTGATCGTCCTCATCCACCCGGGCGATGGGCCTGTTGGTGGGAACCTCGACCACGCCCAGACCGTAGATCTCGGCAAATTCCTCGGCCTCTGTCATGGCGGTGCCGGTCATGCCGGACAGGCGGTCATAAAGGCGGAAGTAGTTCTGGAAGGTAACCGAGGCCAGAGTGGTGTTCTCGGGCTGGATCTGCACCTCTTCCTTGGCTTCGATTGCCTGGTGCAGACCTTCGGACAGGCGGCGGCCCGCCATCATCCGGCCGGTGAATTCGTCGATCAGCACCACCTCGCCATCGCGTACGATGTAATCCTTGTCGCGCTGGAACAGCTTGTGCGCGCGCAGGGCCTGGTTGACGTGGTGCACCACGGTGGTGCTTTCGGGATCGTAGAGCGAGGCACCCTCGTCCAGCAGACCGTGTTCGATCAGCTTCTGCTCAAGATACTCGTTGCCCTCTTCGGTGAAGGTCACACCGCGGGTCTTCTCGTCCAGCTCAAAATGCTCGTCGCTCAGGAGCGGAATCACCTTGTCGATGGTCGAGTAGAGCTCCGAGCGATCCTCGGCAGGGCCGGAGATGATCAGCGGCGTGCGGGCCTCGTCGATCAGGATCGA
Source organism: Phaeobacter sp. PT47_59 (assembly GCF_028890025.1). Classification (NCBI taxonomy): domain Bacteria; kingdom Pseudomonadati; phylum Pseudomonadota; class Alphaproteobacteria; order Rhodobacterales; family Roseobacteraceae; genus Phaeobacter; species Phaeobacter sp. PT47_59. Next base: position 47,182 of record NZ_JARCJL010000002.1, on the reverse strand, counting down.
GTCGACCTCGTCGACGATGGCAAAGTTGTGCTGCTTCTGGAACACCTGGTCCAGGCTCGGCTTCATGTTGTCGCGCAGGTAGTCAAAGCCAAGTTCGTTGTTGGTGGCATAGGTCACGTCGGACTGGTAGGCCGCCATCTTCTGATCGTCGGGCTGGCCGGACCAGATCACGCCGGTGGTCATGCCCAGCTGTTCGAAGACCTTGCCCATCCATTCGCTGTCGCGCTTGGCCAGGTATTCGTTCACGGTGACCACATGCACGCCCTTGCCGGTCAGCGCATTGAGGTAGGCGGGGAAGGTCGCAACCAATGTCTTGCCTTCACCCGTCTTCATCTCGGCGATATTGCCCTGATGCAGGAAGACACCGCCCATCAGCTGGGTGTCAAAGGCCCGCAGGCCCAAAGCACGACGCGCCCCTTCGCGCACGTTGGCAAAGGCTTCGGGCAACAGTGCATCCAGGGGTTCACCGTCCAGCGCGCGCTTGCGCAGCTCTGCGGTCTTCTCGATGAGGCCCTCATCGCTGAGCTTCTCGAACTCGGGTTCCAGCGCGTTGATCTGTGCGATCAGCGGCCGCGTCGCCTTGACTTTTCGGTCGTTCGGTGTGCCGAAAATCTTTTTGGCGAGTGTTCCGATACCCAGCATGTGCTCTCCAACAGTCCTGTCATGGCTTCCGTTCTCAGGCAGGCTTGCCCGCCCTGCCCGCAACCCATAAACAAAGGTGGAAACGACGGTGCTGCCCAATAGCCCCTAGGCGATGTAAGCGGCAGCCATTTAAGTGTCAACGCCGCGCCATGCTGCGGCCCGGGAATAGGAAGAATTCAATGCTGAAAGGTCTCACTTTTCTGCGAGGCGCCGCGACGGTGGCCCTGATGGCCCTGGCCGCACCCGCGCTCGCGGCACCCCATGCCAATACGGTGGTGGCTTCGGTCAATGGCGAAGAGATCACCCTGGGCCATATGATCATGGCGCGCGAGAACCTGCCGCAGCAGTACAAGCAACTGCCCGACGAGGTGCTCTACAACGCGATTCTCGATCAGCTGATCCAGCAGACCGCGCTGAAACAGCAGCTCAATGGCGAGGTGCCCCATTATGTGCAGCTCTCGGTCGAGAACGAATCCCGCGCCCTTCTGGCCGCCGATGTGATCGAAACCGTGATGGCGAATGCCGCTGGTGAAGAAGCGCTGCGCGCGGCCTATGACCGCAAGTATTCCACCGGCAACGGCGGCGATGAATTCCACGCCGCGCATATCCTGCTGGAAACCGAGGAAGAAGCGCGGGAAATCAAGGAAGAGCTAGACGACGGCGCCGATTTCGCCACCATGGCCAAGGCGCATTCCACCGGCCCCTCCGGCCCCAGCGGCGGCGATCTGGGCTGGTTTGGCCTTGGCAGCATGGTCCCCGAATTCGAAGAGGCGCTGCTGGCCATGCGCTCGGGTCAGATTTCCAACCCGGTACAGACTCAATTCGGCTGGCATGTGATTCTGCTGCGCGAGCGACGCAAATCCGCCGCCCCCAGCTTTGACGAGGTGCGCGGCGAGTTGGAACAGGAACTACGCACCCGCGCGGTCGAGGATCGCGTCAACGATTTGACCGCAGCCGCCAACATCCAGCGCCCGGAAATCGAAGACCTGGACGTGTCGATCATCAAAGATCTCAGCCTGGTAAGGAACTGATCCAATGGCAAAATCCATGCCCGTCTCACCGCTTGCTCCGGCGGCATTTCCCGATCTGCCCCTGGTCAAGGGCGTGCGTTTTGCCACCGCCGCGGCAGGCGTCAAGTATAAGGACCGCACCGATGTGATGCTGGCCGTTTTGGATCCGGGCGCGGCGGTTGCGGGCGTCTTCACCCGCTCCAAAACGCGGTCCGCACCGGTGCGGGACTGTCAGGCAAAGCTGGGCGGAGATACCGCAGGCGCTGCCGCCATTCTGGTCAACTCCGGCAACTCGAACGCCTTTACCGGCCACTATGGGCAGACTTCGGTGGCCGAAATCGTCGCCTCGGTCAGCAAGATCACCGGCGCGCCCCAATCGCGCGTCTTTACCGCATCAACCGGTGTCATCGGCGAACCGCTGCCGCATGAGCGGATCGTCGCAAAGATCGCCGAGCTGAACGACGGGCTGGACGAAAACGCTGTGGAACGCGCTGCCGCCGCCATCATGACCACCGACACCTTTGCCAAGGGCGCCGGTGCCACGGTCACCATCAACGGAAAGACCGTGAACATCGCCGGAATCGCCAAAGGCTCCGGCATGATTGCCCCCGATATGGCCACCATGCTGGTCTATATCTTCACCGATGCCCAGGTCGAACAAGCCGCCCTGCAGGCGCAGCTGGCAGAGATCTGCAACAGCAGCTTCAACTGCATCACCGTGGACAGCGACACATCGACCTCGGACAGCCTGATGCTCTGCGCCACGGGGGCCTCTGGCGTGGACGCCACCGGCAACGCGGAATTCGCGCAGGCGCTGGAAGCCGTGATGATGGATCTGGCCCACCAGGTGGTGCGCGATGGCGAAGGCGCCACCAAGTTTGTCGAAATCCAGATCACCGGGGCCGTTTCCGATGCCGAGGCCAAGGTGCACGGCATGGCGATTGCCAACTCTCCGCTGGTCAAGACCGCCATCGCGGGTGAAGATCCGAACTGGGGACGCGTGGTGATGGCAATCGGCAAATCCGGTGCCGAGGCCGACCGGGACCGCCTGTCGATCTCCTTCGGCGATGTGCTGGTGGCCGAAAAGGGCTGGGTGGCCTCCTCCTACAAGGAAGAAGACGGTGCGGCCCAGATGAAGCAGGACGAGATCACCATCAAGGTCGATCTTGGCCTGGGGGACGGCTCCGCGACCGTCTGGACCTGCGATCTGACCCATCAGTACATCACCATCAACGCGGATTACCGGTCATGAAAACCATCCTCGTCTCAGCGGTCGCGCTGATCGACGTTGAAGGGCGGATCCTGCTGGCGCAGCGCCCTGAAGGCAAATCCATGGCCGGCCTGTGGGAATTTCCCGGTGGCAAGGTCGAAGCCGGGGAAACGCCGGAGGTAGCCCTGATCCGCGAGCTGGAAGAGGAACTGGGGATCAACACCTGGGCCTCTTGCCTGGCGCCCCTGACCTTTGCCAGCCACAGCTATGATGACTTCCATCTGCTGATGCCGCTGTTTGCCTGCCGCAAATGGGAGGGCATTCCCCAGGCCCGCGAAGGCCAGGTGCTGAAATGGGCGCGGCCGCAGGAGTTGCGCGACTATCCGATGCCGCCAGCAGACATTCCCCTGATCCCGATCCTGCGGGACTGGTTGTAAGGGGAACCACCGCAACACTTGCGACATGTCACGTTTTGATACCTGATCTTGGGTGATTTTACGATAGAAACACTAGCATTGGTGGGTTTCGCAGATGTTTGGCAATAGTTTGTTAACCAATTTGTCAAAAAATGGTCACACTATCGCGCAGTGAACCTCTCTCAACGTCTCCCTGAAGAAGGACCAGGGCTGCAACGGACCTGAATTTGGCAGAACCATCCTGGTCCGGGGCAGTTTCATACAGGCACATCACTTCCTACCGTGGCGGGGCAATATTATTCAGCCCCCCGGTTTCCTCCACGTCCACGGCACTACGAAGACCAACCACTCACGAGAAAGAGGGCAGCCTATCGGCTGCCCTCGACTCGTTTGAAAGGGGCGCTTTCACGGCAGGGACGCCGCCGCCCTTCGCCATCGCTGCAAAACCCGGGAAGCCCCCCTCCTGCCACATGAAAAAGCCCCGGACCATAGGTCCGGGGCTTTCTCTATCAGGTTGAACGCGTCGGGCGCGATCAGTCGAGCTGGCGGGCGACTTCCTGACGCTCGAAAATCTCGATGACATCGCCTGCGCGGATATCTTCGTAGTTCTCGAAGGCCATGCCGCATTCCTGACCGGACTGAACCTCGGACACTTCGTCCTTGAAACGCTTCAGCGTCTTCAGCGTGCCTTCGTGGATCACCACGTTGTCACGCAGCAGGCGCACACCGGCCGAGCGGCGGGCAACACCTTCGGTGACCAGACAGCCGGCGACCTTGCCGACGTTGGAAACCTTGAAGACGTCCTTGATCGTGGCGTAACCGATGAAGTTTTCCTTGATCTCGGCCGACAGCAGGCCAGAGGCCGCCGCCTTCACATCGTCCACCAGGTCATAGATCACCGAGTAATAGCGGATCTCCACGCCCTTCTGGTTGGCGGTATTGCGGGCCGAGGCATTGGCACGCACGTTGAAGCCAAAGACCGGCGCACCGGAGGCTTCGGCGAGGCCGATATCGGTTTCGGTGATGGCGCCGACGCCCGAGTGCAGCACGCGCACACGCACCTCGTCGTTGCCGATCTTCTCCATCGCCTGCACGATCGCCTCGGCAGACCCCTGCACGTCAGCCTTCACCAGGATCGGCAGCTCGGATACGTTCTCGTCTTCCTTGGCCTTGGCCATCAGCTGTTCCAGCGTGGTCGCGGCACCGGCGGCAGCGCGCTTGTCCTTGGCGGCCTGCTCACGGTAGGCGGCGATCTCGCGCGCCTGGGCTTCGGTCTCGGTCACGTTCAGCACATCGCCCGCTTCGGGGGTACCATTGAGACCGAGAACCTCGACCGGAACCGAGGGGCCGGCTTCCTTGACGCGATCACCCTTGTCGTTGATCAGCGCACGGACCTTACCGTATTGCTCTCCCACGACGAAGATATCGCCCTGGCGCAGGGTGCCGTTCTGAACCAGAACGGTGGCAACCGGGCCACGGCCCACATCCAGCTGCGCCTCGATCACGGCACCTTGGGCGGCGCGGTCGGGGTTGGCCTTCAGTTCCAGGATTTCCGCCTGCAGCGCGATGGCTTCGAGCAGCTCGTCCAGACCCTGGCCGGTATGGGCAGAGACTTCCACGTCCTGCACTTCACCGGACATGGCTTCCACGATCACCTCGTGCTGCAGCAGTTCGGCGCGCACCTTGTTGGCGTCGGCTGCCGGTTTGTCGATCTTGTTGATCGCCACGATCATCGGCACTTCGGCGGCCTTGGCGTGGTTGATCGCCTCGATGGTCTGCGGCATGACCGAGTCATCGGCTGCCACAACCAGAACAACGATATCCGTCACCTGAGCACCGCGCGAGCGCATCGAGGTAAAGGCCGCGTGGCCCGGTGTGTCGAGGAAGGTCAGCGTGGTGCCGCCCTCGGTCTTCACCTGATAGGCACCGATGTGCTGGGTGATGCCGCCGGCCTCGCCTGCCACGACGCGCGCATCGCGGATCGCATCCAGCAGCGAGGTCTTGCCGTGGTCGACGTGGCCCATGATGGTGATCACCGGCGGACGCGGCTGCAGGTCCTCTTCCTTGTCTTCGACCTCCTTGATGACGTCCTCGACGTCGGAGTCGGACACACGGACAACCTTGTGGCCAAATTCTTCGATGATCAGTTCAGCTGTGTCAGCGTCGATGGACTGGTTCTGCGTGACCATCATGCCCATCTGCATGAGCGATTTCACAACATCGCCAACACGTTCCGCCATGCGGTTCGCCAGTTCGGAGACCACGATGGTTTCCGGCAGCTGAACGTCGCGGATCACCTTTTCACGCTCGACCGAGCCACCCATCGCCTTCTGACGCGCACGCTCCTGCTTGCGCTTCATCGCGGCCATGGAGCGTTGACGCCCGCCTTCGCCAGTGGCCTGGCCCAGGGTCAGCTTGCCCGAACGGCGGCCTTCGTCGCGGCCCTTGCCGCCACGGCCGCGCTCTTCGCGCTCGCGGTCCGCTTTGCGCGGCGCGGGCTGAACGCCACCCTTGGGCGCACCACGACCGGCACCGGCGCCTGCGGGTTTCGCCTTGGCCGGTTCCTCGGCAGGTGCGGCAGCAGCACGCTTGGCCGCTTCTTCGGCTTCGCGGCGCTTGCGCTCTTCCTCTTCGGCCTTTTGACGGGCTTTTTCCTCGGCTTCGCGCTGTTCGCGTTCCTTGGCTTCCTGTTCGGCGCGGCGGCGCTCACGCTCTTCGGCGCGGGCCTTTTCCTCGGCCTCGCGCTGCGCCGCCTCTTCGGCCTCGCGGGCCTTGGCGGCCTGCAGCGCCTTCAGGCGGCGGGCCATTTCCGCATCGGTGATGCCAGCAGGGCGACGCGAACCATCGGTCGCAGGAGAGGAACCGCTGCCCCCCTTACCCGCACCCGGCTTGGGAACCACAACGCGCTTGCGCTTGGTTTCCACCACGACATTCTTGGTCCGCCCATGGCTGAAGCTCTGTTTCACGTTCCCAGGCCGGGAACCGCCACGCAAACCCAACGTCTTTTTGCCGTCACTATCGCTCATAAAGCTCTTTATCCTTCCGTGCGGCCCTTGCCGCCCACCATTTCGCGCAAACCCTGCAATCGTTGCGCTTCCTCTACAACACGTTTGCTGAGTCCACCAGAGGCAAGCGCCGCATGTATCACAGTTTGACGCCCAAATGCCATCCCCAGCTCATCCGCAGAGAGGCAACCGATGTATTTTCCCCGGTGGGGCGTACTCAGTTTCGATTTACCGCGCCCGGATCCATCGGACGCCTGAATCAGAACGGATGCCTCTTCCTTTAGCAGCCAATCCTTGACTTTTTCATAGCCGCCGACCGCATCGCCCGACTTGCGCGCCAGGCTGATCAGATCGACGAGACGACGCAGAACCTGACGCTCCACCTCGTCCACCAGCCCTTCGGGAACCTGCACCTGGGCCTTGAACCCACGGGCGAAGAGCTTTTTCTTGACCGCCGTTTCTAGGGCGGCGCGGCTCGCCGTCACGTAAACGCCGCGACCGGGCAGTTTACCCAGCACATCGGCAACCACCTGACCATCCGGACCCAGCACAAAGCGGATGAGACCCTGTTTCGGTTGGATCTCACCTGTTGCAATGCACTTGCGCTCCGGACCGTCCGAGCGGTCTTTTGCGGCGCCTCCACGAGCCATTCAGTCTCTCCTTTTCAGAAAGCCGCCGGGATCAGGCCCCGGCGCCCTCCTCTTCGGATTCCTCGCCTTCGACGTCTTCTTCAGAGACTTCCGGCTCCAGCTCGGCGGGGTCCACCCAGCCCAAGAGAACGCGGGCGGTCATCACCATATCCTGGGCTTCTTCCAGCGACATGCCGAAGGGTTCCAGGATACCGTCGTCCTTGATGCGCTCGCCGCCATCGGTGGTCCAGCCACCGGCCAGTTCCCAGTCGGCGCAGGTGGCAAAGTCCTCAAGCGACAGGATGCCATCCTTGGCCAGCGCCTCCACCATCTGGGGTGTGAGACCATCAAAGTCAATGAGGCTGTCCTCGGCGCCCAATGCACGGGCGGCATCGATGGCGGCCTTGGCCTGTGCTTCAAGGTAGTCGCGGGCGCGGGCCTGCAGCTCCTCGGCGGTGCCTTCGTCGACACCATCGATGACCAAGAGTTCGTCCAGCTCGACGTAGCCGACCTCTTCGAGGTTGGTGAAGCCTTCGGAGACCAGCAACTGGGCAAAGAACTCGTCCAGATCCAGGGTTTCCATGAACAGCGCGGTGCGGGCCTCGAATTCCTTCTGGCGGCGCGCCGATTCCTCTTCCTCGGTCATGATGTCGATGTCGAGACCGGTCAGTTGCGACGCCAGGCGCACGTTCTGACCGCGGCGGCCGATGGCAAGGCTCAGCTGTTCCTCGGGGACGACGACCTCGATCTTGCCGGCCTCTTCGTCCAGAACCACCTTGGTGACTTCTGCGGGCTGCAGCGCGTTCACCAGGAAAGTCGGCTGGTCTTCGTTCCACGGGATGATGTCGATCTTTTCACCCTGCAGCTCGTTCACCACGGCCTGCACACGGCTGCCGCGCATACCGACACAGGCGCCGACGGGGTCGATGGAACCATCATAGGAAATCACGGCGATCTTGGCGCGCGAACCGGGATCCCGGGCCACAGCCTTGATCTCGATGATGCCGTCATAGATTTCCGGCACTTCCATCTTGAACAGCTCGGCCATGAATTCCGGCGCGGTGCGGCTGAGGAAGATCTGCGGGCCGCGCGGCTCGCGGCGCACGTCCTTGATGTAGCAGCGGATGCGGTCGTTCGGGCGGTAGCTTTCGCGGCCGATCTTTTCGTTGCGGCGCAGAATCGCTTCGCCCGCACCCACATCGACGATGACGTTGCCGAATTCCTCGCGCTTGACGAGACCGTTGATGATGGAGCCCGCGCGGTCCTTGAATTCCTCGTACTGGCGGTCACGCTCTGCTTCGCGCACCTTCTGCAGGATCACCTGCTTGGCCGACTGTGCCGCGATGCGGCCCATTTCCACCGGCGGAACCTCTTCCACATAGGTGTCGCCCACCGCTGGGTTTTCCATGTACTGCTTGGCCTGCTCGACGGTCATCTCGGCCTGGTAGTTCTCCAGGTCCTCATCCGCAACGACCGAACGCACGCGGGTGAAGGTCGCCTTGCCGGTCTTGCGGTCGATGGACACGCGGATGTCCATCTCGCTGCCGTAGCGGCTCTTGGCCGCCCGGGCGAGGCTTTCTTCCATGGCTTCGACCACCAGGCCGGGGTCGATCATTTTTTCGCGCGCCACGGCTTCGGCGGTTTGCAACAGCTCAAGCTGGTTTGCAGAGGTGATGGCCATTACTTGTTCTCCTCTTCGGACCCTTCGGTCACCTCGCCCTCAAGGGGCGTATCTTCGATAACGTCGTCAAAAGCGTCTTCGTTCAGCGTGCCGGCGGCCTTGCGCTGGCGCAGCATTTCCTTGATCAGATCGTCGGTCAGCACCAGCTTGGCATCGCTCAGCCAGTCGAATTTCAGACCGATGGTCACGGTTTCGCCGTGTTCCTCGATATTGATCAGAACCTCGTCATCCTCGATCCCGGCCAACTCCCCCTTGAAGCGGCGGCGTCCGTCGATCAGCTCGGCGGTTTCCAGCTTGGCCTCGTAGCCTTCGAACATATCGAAGTCCTTGAGGCGCGTCAGGGGACGGTCGATGCCGGGGCTGGAAACTTCCAGCGCATAGGCATCCAGGATCGGGTCTTCGACATCCAGCACGGCGCTGACCGCATTCGAGATCTCGGCGCAATCATCCACCTCGATGCCGCCATCGGGCTTGTCGGCCATGATCTGCAGGGTCGTCGTCTTGCCGGACATCAGCCGGATGCGGACCAGCTCATAGCCCATATCCTCGATCACCGGGGTGATGATCTCGGCAAGGCGGCGGTCAATCGCGGCTTTGGCAATCAGGTCGTTGGTCATTCGGCTTCCAGCTGTCTTTCAGACACAAAAAAACGGGCGCGCGGCCCGTTGAAATTTCCGGTGGAGCTTTGGACCAGAGCCCAACGCGCCGCTGTTGTGCAAGGCATATACGCGTGATGGGGCGAATCTGCAAGGAGAAGTTCAGAAACCGCCCAGCGCCCGGCTCAGATCCGCCACCAGCGTTCGGCAATCCGGCCGTCATCCAGGGCTGTGCGGCAGCCAACGGTGCGGGGAATGCCCACGTCAGAGCGCGCCGCCAGCGCCATGTCGCTGGCCGAGGGATGATACAGGAAGCCGCCCTTTTCGATCAGCCCTTCGGGTGCGGGCAGGGCCGCCACATCCACATAGCCATCGCGCAGGGCCTCGGCGCGCACCGCGGCGTCGGGGATCACGATCACCTCGATGCTTTCTACCCAGCCCGCCTGGCCGGTCTTGTAATGGTCCGCAACCTTGGCGGCACGGAAGTGCCGTCCGTCCTGCGCGCGTTCCACCCGGTAGCAGCCAGTGCCCACCGCCTGCGCCAGCGGCAGATCGCGCTGCCCCGCCGGGGCAATCACCAGTTCGGGATTGGCCAGCAGGTAAGGCAGATGCGGGTTTGCGGCCTGCAGCTGGATCTCGATCCGGTGGTCAGCGATCTGCTGCACCAGCGCAACCTCGGCGCCGTCGATGCCGCGTCCACTCAGCGAGGCGACCACATCAGCAGCCGTCATGGCCGCGTCATCATGAAACCGCACGTCGCTGCGCAGATCAAAGGACCATGTCCGGGCATCCTCGCTGCTGTGCCAGCTCTCGGCCAACTCGGCCCGCAAGACACCATCCGGCGCGATCTCGGTCAGCGTATCGAACACCGCCCCGCGCGCCACCTGCTCCATCAGCCCATCCTGACGCGGCACCGCCAGACGCAGCACGCCACCCGACCGGGGCGCCGCCGCCAGCGAGGTTCCCGTGGCCGCCAGCAAAGCGGCAGCCGCACCAGAGGTGAACAGCGCGCGGCGGTCGATACGGGTCATGGCAACAACTCCTCGGCAATCCGGTCCATCGTGCGCACCAGTTCGGCGCTGATTCCCGGCTCTGACAAGGCATGCCCTGCATTGCGGATCATTTTCAACTCTGCATTTGGCCACAGTTCGTTCAGGCGCCAGGCCGAGGTCGGCGGGCAGATCATGTCATAACGTCCCTGAACGATGACCCCGGGGATATGCGAAATCCGCCCCATATTGGCGAGGATCTGACCGTCGAAATCCAGGAAGCCGCCATTGATGAAATAGTGATTCTCCAGCCGGGCAAAAGCGCGGGCATAATCACCGGGGCTTTCGCCGCCATGGCCGTTGGAATGGACCGAGGCCAGCGCGTTCTCCCAGGCCGACCAGGCCCGGCCAAAGCGGATTTCCTCGCTCACGTCGCCAGAGAACAGCCGCCGGTTATAGGCCGCGATCATGTCGCCGCGTTCCGCATCGGGGATCAACGAGACAAAGCGCTGCCAGGTTTCCGGCCAGAACCGACCCGCGCCACCACCATAGAACCAGTCCAGCTCACCTTTGGTCATCAGGAAGACGCCGCGCAGAATCATCCGCTGTACCCGGTCCGGGTGGGTCTGCGCATAGATCAACGCCAGCGTCGCGCCCCAGCTGCCGCCGAACAACAGCCATGTGTCGATCTCCAGCGCGCGCCGGATCTCTTCCATATCGGCCACCAGATGCCAGGTCGTGTTGTTCTCGCAAGAGGCATGCGGGCGCGAGCGGCCACAGCCGCGCTGATCAAAGAGAATCACCCGGTAGACCTTGGGATCGAAATAGCGCCGCATCGCCGGGCTGCTGCCGCCACCCGGCCCGCCGTGGCAAACCACCACGGGGATGCCATCGGGGTTGCCGGATTGCTCTACATAGATGCTGTGGCCCTGCCCAACATCCAGCATACGCTGGTCGAAGGCATCGACCGGAGGAAAAAGATACTGCACTGCGCGCTTTTGGTCCGAGTATTTGTCCATTACTGACCTAACTAGTCTTATCGGTACAAAAGAACACACGGAGACAGGAATGCAAGCGCCTCAGTCCACGGTAGATCCGTCCGAAATCGCCAAATTCGAAGCAATGGCCGCGGAATGGTGGGATCCGAATGGCAAGTTCAAGCCGCTCCATATGCTCAATCCCTGCCGCCTGGACTATATCACCAGCCAGATCGCGGGCGAATTTGGCCGGGACTTGACGCAGCCGGCCCCTTTCAAGGGGCTGCGTTTGCTGGACATCGGCTGTGGCGGCGGGCTGTTGTCGGAACCCATGGCGCGATTGGGCGCCGAGGTGGTGGGCGCCGATGCCGCCGCCGGGAACCTGCCGGTGGCCCGTATTCACGCCGAACAATCCGGTCTTGAGATCGATTATCGCCACACCACAGCCGAGGCGCTTGCCGAGGCGGGCGAACAGTTCGACGTGGTCCTGAACATGGAAGTTGTGGAACATGTGGCCGACCCCTTGAGCTATCTGACGGCCACGCAAGAGCTGCTGAAACCGGGCGGCCTGCAGATCTGTTCGACCATCAACCGCAATCCCAAAAGCTACATGATGGCGATCTTCGGCGCCGAGGTGGTGATGCGCTGGTTGCCACGCGGCACCCATGAATGGCACAAGTTCATCACCCCGGACGAATTGTTCGACCTCCTGCGCAAGGCAGGGCTGGATCCAGTGGACCGCAAGGGGTTCGTCTTCAACCCAGTCACCTGGGGCTGGTCGATTTCTCCACGGGATCTGTCGGTCAACTACGTCACCGCCAGCGTGAAACCCGGCTAAAGCTCAGAAAAGAATGGCCCCAGAACCCCAATCCTATACGAAAGGATAGGCCTCTATCCTTTTAGGTGCCTTGGCCCGCAGGGCTGAATGACGTATTCACTGACCGTTCGGTTGGATTTACCAGCTGGCGCCGGGCACAGGCCCAGAACCGAGTGAATGCTGTCCCGTTGGTTTTTCGACGTTTCCTGCAAAGACGCGTCACCACTCACGGACCCGGACGGGATGAATAGAGAAAGGGACGCCTTGGCTGAGGCGTCCCTTTTTTCTTGTCCCGTCTTCGTGCCACAGCGCCCATCGCGTGTCACACACATCACCAAGGCCAATGCGCCGATCAATCGTCTTCCAGCTTGGCGCGCAGCTCTCTCAGGATCGGAAGAGCCGCACGGACGCGGTCGCCACCCAGTTCTTCCACCACTTCGGAGATCACCGGCACGATACTGGCCAAAGCCGCATCGCGGGCCTGACGGCCGGCGGGGCTGATCGCCACCATCTTTCGGCGGGCATCGTCCCAGTCGGGACGGATGTGCACATATCCCGCCACTTCAAGCTTGTTCAGCGTATTGGTCATGGCGCCGCGGGTGACGTGGAAGGCCTTGGCCAATTGTGCAGGCGACCGCTCCAGCCCGGCACGCGCCAGATGGTTCAGCACTGAGAAATGCGACAGTTCCATTCCCTTGGGCAAGGCCTTGCCCAGCCGTGACTTGGCCAGTTGTTCGGCCATCAGGATTTCGCTGAACAGCGAAACGGCCAGGGCATGTGATTCTTCCATCAGGGTCCGTCGAACTCTCGGTCATGGGTGAGCGCAGGAACACGTTTGCGTGCTTGTGCCACTTTTCCCATGTCGAGATCAACGCAGACAATCCCCGGGTCGGTACCCGCATCAGCCAGGATCTCTCCCCAGGGCGCAACGATCAATGAATGCCCATAAGTGCGGCGCGTGGCCCCCCGGCTGGCCTTGTGGGTGCCGGTCTGAGCAGGCGCCAGAACATAGCAGCCCGTCTCGATCGCGCGGGCCTGCAATAGCGCATGCCAATGGGCCGCGCCGGTCACATGCGAAAACGCCGCCGGAGCGGTCAGGATCTGCGCCCCGCCCTTTGCCAGCGCCCGGTGAAGATGGGGAAAGCGCACATCGTAGCAGATGGTCATCCCGATCCTGGCAAAGGGCGTATCCGCCACAACCGCGCGGGTGCCGGGACGATAGCCATCGGATTCCCGGTAGGTTTCCTCAGGCGTGACCTCCACATCGAACATGTGGATCTTGTCATAGCGCGCGGTGACCGCGCCATCGGGCGAGATCAGGAACTGGCGATTGGCGAACCGGCCATCCGCATCATGGGTTTTCACCCCAAGCGAGCCGATCAACAGCCAGACGCCGTGCTTTGCCGCTTCTTCGCGCAGGGCGGCAAGGGTCGGGTCGTCTTCCTCGTGGCACAGGACAGCCTTCTGATGGCTGCGGCTGGTCGACAGGCAATTGGTGACCTCGGGGGTCAATATGAACCCCGCCCCTTTTGCCACGGCGTCGCCCATCATCCGCCGCACCGTGTCCAGGTTCTCGGCGGGATCGTCGCTTGATGTCATCTGCAGCAGCGCGGCGCGCATGGGGCGGGTCTCCTGGGTCAGTCGGCCAGAAGCGCGTCCAGTTTACCGGCCTGCTCCAGCGCATAAAGATCGTCACAGCCGCCCACATGGGTCTCTCCGATGAAGATCTGCGGCACGGTGCGGCCCCCGTTTGCACGCTGGATCATCTCGGGTTTGCGGCCGGGGTTCATCATAACGTCGACCTCGGAAAAGGTCACACCCTTCTGTTTCAAAAGCCGTTTTGCAGCGTGGCAAAAGCCGCACAGGGGCGAGGTGTAGATTTCCACCGGTTTCATAGAGGTCTCCAAAACATTCCGATTTTCGCGTTTGTCGGCGATATGGGGACGCAATGCAATCATTGCCACCCGGCAAACCGCTGCAATCACGCACGCGTGACGCGGGCCAGAACCACGACGCGCACCTCGGAAGCCCCGGCGCGCAGACAGGCATCCGTGCAGGCCGACAGGGTCGCCCCGGATGTCATCACATCATCCACCAGAAGAACGCAGCGCCCCCTGACCTGTGCATTGTGGCGCGCGGGCAGCTGGATCGCCTCGGCCAGCAGTTCAAAGCGTTCGGTGCGAGACCTGCCGTCCAAGGAGGGAGTCTTGCGCCCCCGGCGCAGAAGATCCGGCCAGTACTCCAGGCCTGTCCGGTTTGCCAGCGCCTCTGCCAGAAGGGCGGATTGATTGTAACGGCGTTTCAACAGACGGCGCCAATGCAACGGCACCGGGCAGACCAGCGGGTTGTCCCGCAACAGCGGCAAGGCCGCCCGCGCCATCCAACCCGCAGCATGCGCGGCGATATCCATCCGATCCCCGTGTTTCAGCGCCAGCACCAGCTCGCGGGCCTTGCCGCCGTAGATCAGCGCAGATCGTCCCTGGCTCCAGGGGCGCGGATGGACCATGCAGTCGTCGCATTCGACCCGAAACCCATCGCATTCCCCTGGCAGCGGCACCCCGCAGCCCTCGCAGACGGTGCCAGAGGTGAACTCCGTATCGCTCCAGCAGGATCCACACAGGCCCGGTTCCTGATCGACCAGCGTTCCGCAGCCCAGACACTGCGGCGGATAGACCAGTGAAACAGCGGTTTGAAACCGCGCATGCAACATATAAGTATCCCCCCATGACGCACACTCCCACCGCACAGCCGAAGCTGTTTGACAGGAAGGCATTGGCAGCAAATCGAGCCCGGCGGCAGCTAGGGGCCCTGTTCCTGCACGAAATGGCCAGGAACGAGATCGAGGATCGGCTCGACATGGTTAACAGAGTCTTTACAGCTCCCGCCATAGTGACTCCTTTTGCGGAGCTTTGGGAGGGCGATCGGCCCGGCCCCCTGTCCGGCGCGAAGCTGGTCCCCGACGACGATGTGCTGGATCTTGAACCCGGCGCGCATGATGTTGTCATCCATTCCATGGGCTTACACTGGGCCAACGATCCGGTGGGTCAGTTGATCCAATGCCGCCGCGCCCTGAAGGAAGACGGGCTTTTGCTGACCGTTCTTTTGGGCGGGCAGACCCTGCAAGAGCTGCGCGTGGCCCTCGCCGGAGCCGAATCAGAGGTTCTGGGCGGCCTGTCACCGCGAATCGCCCCGATGGGCGAGGTGCGCGATCTGGGCGCCCTGTTGCAACGCGCAGGCTTTGCCCTGCCGGTGGCCGATGTGGTGCCGCTGACGGCAGAGTACCGGGACCTCAGGCACCTGATGCACGAGCTGCGCGCCATGGGAGAGGGCAACGCGCTGGAAGCCCGCCTGCGCCGCCCCGTCCCGCGCCGCCTGTTCAGCCGCGCCGAAGAGATCTACCGCGACCACTTTGAAACTGACGAAGGCCGCCTGCCCGCCAGTTTCGAGCTGATCTGCCTCACCGGCTGGTCGCCCTCTGACAGCCAGCAGAAACCGCTGCGCCCCGGATCGGCCCAGATGCGGCTTGCCGATGCCTTGCGGGTGCCGGAAACGAAACTGCCCGACTAGCCCGGACCGGGCGCCTGATAGAAAAACACTCTGGCTACGCAAATGTGATCCGATTGTTCTTTGCCTGCGTATGCCCTTATTGTTCCACCGCACCAAAAGATGCCAACCGCACAGGACACCGAAATGCTGGATTCGACCTCGACCGCCAAATGCCCCGTCCACGCCCCTGCCGACCACCCCAAGGTGATGCCGCAGAAGGTGGGGATCCTGCTGGCGAACCTCGGCACGCCGGACGACTACAGCTATTGGCCCATGCGCCGCTACCTGAGCGAATTCCTGTCGGACAAGCGGGTGATCGACTACCCCGCCTGGAAGTGGCAGCCGCTGCTGCAGCTCATCATCCTGACAAAACGCCCGTTCAGCTCGGGCGAGGCGTATAAATCCATCTGGAACCATGACAAGGGCGAAAGCCCGCTGATGACCATCACCAAAGAGCAGACCGCCAAGATGGCAAAGGTGATGGCCGACCGTTACGGCGATCAGGTCATGGTCGATTTCTGCATGCGCTATGGCAACCCCTCGACCAAATCCAAGGTGCAGGAGATGGTGAAGGCCGGCTGCCAGAAGATCCTGTTTGTGCCGCTTTATCCGCAATATGCAGGCGCCACCTCGGGCACCGCGAATGACCAGTTCTTCCGTGCCCTGATGGAAGAGACCTGGCAACCCGCCGCCCGCACCATCCCCGCCTATTTCGACGAGCCCGCCTATATCGACGCGCTGGCGCGTTCCGTCGAAGAGGCCTACGCCAAGGCGTCGAGCCGCCCCGATATCCTTGTGGTCTCCTACCACGGGATGCCGAAACGCTACCTGATGCAGGGCGATCCCTACCACTGCCAGTGCCAGAAAACGACGCGCCTCCTGAAGGAGCGCCTGGGCTGGGCGGACACCGAGATCACGACGACCTTCCAGTCGGTCTTTGGCCCCGAGGAGTGGCTGAAACCCTATACCGTCGACCACGTCGCGACGCTCGCCAAGGAAGGCAAGAAAAACATCGCCGTAATCGCCCCAGCCTTTTCTGCCGACTGCATAGAAACGCTGGAAGAGATCAACGAGGAGATCAAGGAAAGCTTTGAAGAGGCTGGCGGCGAAGACTTCCTCTATATCCCCTGCCTGAACGATGATGATGACCATATCGCGGCGCTTGCCGGTGTGATCGAACAGAACTTGAAAGGCTGGCTGGACTAACCTCCCCTCCCCGGTCCAAATAGGATCCAAAATCAGGGTTGCCGCCAAAGCGGCGGATCGGGGAGAGTTCATGACCAAAGGACATTGGGCAGCCGCCTTGGCGGCGCATTGGGGGATCGAGGCGGAGCTGACGCGCCTTGATGGGGAATACGATCTGAACTTCCTGGCCCGCACAGCGGATGGGACCGGCTATATCGTCAAGGCGATGCGTCCGGGCTGCGCGGAACAGCTCGTCGATCTGCAGGTGCAGGCGCTTGATCATATCGCAAGCGTTGCACCGGATCTGCCCTGCCCCCGTGTGATCCGCAGCTGCAATGGCGCCGCGATGCTGCCCATTGCCGACGAAAATGGCGCCGAACGCCTGGTCTGGGTGATAAACGAACTGCCCGGCCGCTGCTATGCCAAGGCCGCGCCCAAAAGCGCTGCCCTGATCCACGAGGTGGGAGAGGTTCTGGGCCGCACGGACAAGGCCCTGGCGGATTTCCAGCACAGTGGCCTCGACCGCGATTTCAAATGGAACCTGATCCAGGCAGGCTGGATTGCCGACGATCTGGGCTGCATCACCGACCCAGGCCGCCGCGCCCTGCTGGATGAGATCAACGCCAGCTTTTCCGATCTGCACCCAGACCTATCCGCGCTTCCGATGCAGGCGATCCACAATGATGCCAATGACTACAACATCATCGTCGCGGGAGAGCTGAGCGAACCGCGCCGGGTCTCGGGCCTGATTGATCTTGGCGACATGTGCCGTGCGCCGCGCATCTGCGATCTGGCGATCGCGGCGGCCTATATCGTGCTGGATCACCCCGAACCCGAGGCCGCTTTGGCTGCGCTGGTTTCCGGCTATCACGCCGCCTATCCACTGACCCCGGCAGAGGTCGATATGATCTGGCCGCTCTTGCGGATGCGGCTGGCGGTTTCGGTGGTGAACTCCACCCTTATGGCGGCCGAGAACCCTGACGATCCTTATGTAACCATCTCGCAGGCGCCTGCCTGGCGGTTCCTCGAAGGCCATGACCTGAACGCCAAGCTGGTCAACGCCCGCCTGCGCGCCGCCTGTGGTCTTCCGGTGGTCGACGGCGCCGACCGGGTTCTTGAATGGCTTGATGCCGAACGTGGCAATTTCGCCCCTCTGATGGGCACGGATCTGGCGGATGCCCCCATGGGGTCGCTCTCTGTCGAGAATTCCACCTGGCCGCAAAACCCATTCGACATGCCGCTGGAGGAAGCCGCCCGCGTGGGCGAGGAATACGGCAGCGGCATCTGGTTGGGCTATTACAACGAACCGCGGCTGATCTACACTGCACCTGCCTTCCGCAAGGGGCGCTGGAAGGCCAGCAACCGGCGCACGGTGCATCTGGGGGTCGATGGCTTTGCGCCTGCGGGGGAACCGCTTTATGCGCCATTGGCGGGTGAGGTCTTCATCGTCGAGAACCGCGCGCATCATCTGGATTACGGCGGCACCATCATCCTGCGCCATGAAACCCCGGCGGGGGATGCCTTCTATACCCTTTACGGCCACCTGGATCCGGAGTGCTGCGACCGGCTGAAACCCGGTGACCACGTGGCCAAGGGTGAAGCCTTCTGCCGCCTTGGCGATGCCACCCAGAACGGCGGCTGGGCGCCGCATGTGCATTTCCAGCTGGCGATGACCACCGATGGGATCGAGGCGGACTGGCCCGGTGTGGGGGATCCAGATGAAATGTACCTCTGGCACGCGATCTGCCCTAATCCGGCAGCGCTGATGAACCTGCCCGACGGCAAGACCTGCTATCAGCCAACAGATAAAGCGGAAGTCCTGAAAGGGCGCCGCGCGCATTTTGGCGGCAACCTCAGCCTCACCTATTCCGATCCGGTGATGCTGCTGCGCGGCTGGAAGCATCATCTATTCGACGAATGGGGCAGGCCGTACCTTGATGCCTATAACAACGTGCCCCACGTCGGCCACGCCCATCCGCGCATTCAGGCGGTGGCGGCGGATCAGCTGAAGCGGATGAACTCCAACACCCGCTACCTGCACCCCGCGCAGGTCGCCTTTGCCGAAAAGATCCTGTCGAAACTGCCCGCGCCCTTCGAGGTCTGCTTCTTCGTCAACTCCGGCACCGAGGCGAACGAGCTGGCCCTGCGGCTGGCGCGCGCCCATAGCGGCGCCAAGGGGATGGTGACGCCGGATCATGGCTATCACGGCAATACCACCGGCGCGGTTGATATCTCGGCCTATAAGTTTAACGCGCCCGGAGGTGTCGGCCCGTCTGACTGGGTGGAGCTGGTCGAGGTCGCCGACGACTATCGCGGCAGCTTCAAACGCGACGACCCGGATCGCGCGCAGAAGTTCGCGGATCTGGTGGACCCGGCGATCAAGCGCCTGCAGGACAAGGGCCACGGGCTGGCCGGGTTCATCGCCGAAACCTTCCCCTCGGTCGGCGGTCAGATCATCCCGCCCAAAGGATACCTGCCAGCGGTCTATGAAAAGATCCGCGCCGCCGGTGGCGTCTGCATTGCCGATGAGGTGCAGACCGGTCTGGGGCGCCTTGGCGATTATTACTTCGGCTTTGAACACCAGGGGGCGTTGCCCGATATCGTGGTCATGGGCAAACCCATTGGCAACGGGCACCCCCTGGGCGTGCTGGTCACCAGTCGCGCCATTGCGGACAGCTTTGCCAAGGGGCCTGAGTTCTTCTCCACCTTCGGCGGCTCCACCCTGTCCTGCCGCATCGGAAAGGAGGTGCTGGATATCGTCGATGACGAAGCACTGCAGCAGAACGCCAAGCTGATGGGCGAGCGCCTGCTGGCCGGTCTGAAAGCACTGGAAGAAAAGCACCCCTGCGTCGGGGATGTGCGCGGCATGGGGCTGTTCCTGGGGGTGGAGCTGATCAAGGCCGATGGCAGTGAAGCCAGCGCGATCTGTTCCTATGTCAAGAATCGGATGCGCGATCATCGGATCCTGATCGGCAGCGAAGGGCCAAAGGACAACATCCTGAAGATCCGCCCGCCTCTGACCATCGACGCCGAGGACGTGGAGATGATTCTTCACAGCCTGGACCTGATTCTGGACGAGGTTGCGCTGTCCTAAAGGGATCTGCGCCGGGTAGGGGACAAATAAAAAAGGCGGTGGAAACCCACCGCCTTTTTAAATCTTGTAAGAAGCAATTAGTTGCTTGCGACAGCTGCGCCAACCAGAAGCAGCAGCAGCAGCGGCAGCAGGACGCCGGAAGACGAGCTTTCGGCCTGCTCAACGATCACCGGTGCTTCGATGACGGGCTCTGCCAGGTTGCCGGCAGAAGCAGTGGAAGCAGCAGCGGTCAGAGCAGCAGCGATAACGAGTTTTTTCATGTTAACCTCCAGAATTCGCGCCAAGCATACCTATGCCCAACGCACCCAAGACATATCTCGTATTTTTTTCTAAACAGCTAACCTCTGGGAATGCAAATGCTTGTTTCCACAGGACGCCGCGCAGGTGCAGAAATGTCGTCAAATAAGCAACACTTGGGTGCCAACCCTGGTCATTTCGAACAGTTGAGCGATGTGCTCGTTGTAAAGACCGATGCAGCCATTGGACGACTTTCGGCCAATCTTGCGCGTATCGTGGGTGCCGTGAATGCGGTAAAACTTCCAGCTCAGGTACAAGGCATGTGAGCCCAGCGGGTTGTCCGGGCCGGGCGGGATGTACTTGGGCCATTCGGGATTTCGCTTGAGCATGTTCGGCGTTGGCGCCCAGCTGGGGCCATCGACCTTGCGAATGACCTGGGTACGGCCGCGGCGGGTCAGATCGTCGGACAGGGGTACGGAGGAGGGAAACAGCCGATAGACCGATTCATCTTCGGACCAATAGTGCAAAGCGCGGCTGTCGATATCGACGAGAATCGCCCCCTTGCGCAGATTGTCGAAATAGGGCCGCCAGTCCTTGGCCCGGAAGGAAGAGATATTGCGCTTGACCGGAGGTTCGGGCTCTGGCGGCGGGCGCAGGGGATCATAGGCAACCTCCTGATCTTCCGCCTTCTCCTCTGCCAGGGCCGGAGACGACAGCAGCGCGGCCGAACCGGCCAGAAATGCGCGCCGGGATGGGTTTTCAAACAGACGACTCATGGAATTCTATCCTGCACAGAACATCAAAACTTGCGCCATAATATGGCTGGAAAGCCTCAGTCGCAAATCAAACCAGCGGATCGGGGCACCGAATGCCCCGCTCAGGTTTGCACCCATGCCACAGGAGCGCTAAGTGACATGGCACTGTGACTTTGAGCGAGAAGCATGATGACGCGCGTATTTCTGATCCTGGCCGCTGCCCTAGTGACACTTGCCGCCGCCTGTACTCCGGTCCCGCAAAGCGGAGAAGGCGGAAGTGGTCAGATCTACCGCATCCGCAACGCCGACAAGGTGCAGGTTCGCATGCTCGATTCGATCAATGCCCTGCGGCAGGCCGCCTCTGCCGCGCCGGTCCAGTTGAACGCCCAGTTGAACGCCGCCGCCGCGACACATTCCCGCGACATGTCCGTGCAGAATCGCCCCTGGCATTTCGGGTCGGATGGATCCTCGCCGCTGGATCGGGTGGCGCGCACGGGGTATCCGGGCACGCTTCTGGGAGAGGCGATTTCAGAAACCTATGAGAACGAGCTGCAGACCCTGACCGCCTGGATGGAAGACCGTGGCACACGGGCGGTGATTCTGGATCCCAAAGCCACCAACATGGGCTTTTCCTGGTTCCAGGAGTCCAATGGCAAGCTGTGGTGGACGCTGGTGATGGGCAACTGACAGGCCTTCACCCAGACCCCCTACCCCAAGGTCACGCCGGATAGGCGTCAGGGCCGCAAGGAAATCAGCGTGCCTGTCTGCACCATGGCATAGACCTCTTCGATCTCGTGATTCTTCACCGCGATGCATCCCGCGGTCCAGTCCCTTACCCGTTCGGCCCGCTTGCGGTCCTTGCGGTCGTTCGGCTCTCCGTGAATGAAGATCTCGCCGCCCGGCTTTTTCCCCAGTGACTGGGCATGGGCCATATCGGCCCTGTTCGGATAAGATATGCCCACCGACAGATGGAAACTGCTGTTGGGATTGCGGCGGTCGATCAGGTAGGTGCCTTCGGGCGTTTTACCGTCCCCCTCGATCTGCTTTGGGCCTTCCGGGGCAAAACCCAGATCCACCTCATATTCACGCAGCACCTCTTCATTGTTCAGAAGGTACATCCTGCGCGCGCCCTTGTTGACCACGATCGAGGTCACTTCCGGCCCGTTGTAGGTTTTGAACTTGCTGTCGGTCTGACTGCATCCCGCCAAAGCGAAGGTAGATGCCGCCCCAAGGCCAAATTGACGCCTGTCCATGTCCGATTCCGCTCTTATGCCTGCCTGCGTCGAAAATAACCCGATTCACGGCCTTGGCAAAATCACTTATTTGCATGCCGGTCTGCGGAGGTTTCCGTCAGCCGCCGTTCGATCGCCTCCAACCGGGACAGCACCTCGTCCCGATAGGCATCGGTGCGCACGTTGTCTTCTTCCGCATGGGCATCCTGCATCGAGTTGACAATGAGACCGACCAGAAGGTTCACCACCGCAAAGGTGGTGACCATGATGAAGGGCACGAAGAAGGCCCAGGCGTAGGGGTAGACCTCCATCACCGGGCGCACGATCCCCATCGACCAGCTTTCCAGCGTCATGATCTGGAACAGGGAATAGGCGCTTTGGCCAAGGTTGCCGAACCATTCCGGGAAGCTGTCTCCGAACAGCTTCGTCGCCATCACCGCGCCGATGTAGAAGATAATCGCCATCAGAAGGAAGACCGACCCCATCCCCGGCAGGGCGGTGATGAAGCCTTCGACCACCCGGCGCAGGCGCGGCGCCACCGAAATCACCCGCAAGACCCGCAGGATCCTGAGCGCCCGCAAGACAGAGACCCCCTGCGCCGACGGGATCAGCGCAATGCCGACGATCACGAAATCAAAGATGTTCCAACCGCTGAGGAAAAACCGATGCCGCGCCACGATCAGCTTGGCCAGGATCTCGGCCACAAAGATCGACAGGCAGATCTTGTCGATCAGCAGAATCAGCGCACCCACCCGCTCCATGATCGCCGGAGAGGTCTCCATGCCCAGCGTCACGGCATTGATCAGGATGACCGCCGTGATGAACCGGCTGAAACGAGCGCTGTCGAGGATCTTGCGAAGGGTATCCATTGCGGTGGTCACTCCACGTGCATTTGCTATTCAGGAATTGAGGGTGAAGCTGGCGGCCAGCTCCGTATGGGCGGACCAGCGGAACTGATCCACAACCTGCACCCAGTTCAGCCGATATCCGGCCTCCACCAGCGTCTTGGCATCACGGGCAAAGGTCACCGGGTTGCATGAGACATAGGCGATGACGCGCGTGCGGGCCTTGGCCAGCTGGGCAATCTGTGCCTCTCCGCCCGCGCGGGGCGGGTCGATCACCGCGGCCTCGAAATGGGCGCCAAAGGGGTTGAGGTCTTCCGGCAATAGCGGGTTTCGGAACAGATCCCGCACCTCGCTGGTGACCTTCTTGAGCCCCCGCGCCTGGCGCCAGCCTGCATCGAGCGCGGCGATCATCGCCCGCTCGCCCTCGACCGCATGCACCTCGGCGTCCCTGGCCAGCGGCAGCGCAAAGGTGCCGCAGCCCGCGAAGAGATCGACAATCCGTTTGGCACCTTTGGTGATTTCCTGCACCGCCGCCAGCAGGGCCGCCTCGCCATCTTTGGTCGCCTGCAGGAAGGCACCGGGAGGCGGGCAGACACGGGCCGCGCCAAAGACCTGCACTGGCGGCTGCTCCATCGCGACCTGCTCGTCCTCCCAGGTGAGGCGTGCAACTCCGTTCTGCCCGGCAATCCGCGCCAGCTCCACCCGCAGGGGACCGTCCAGCGGCTTGCCATCGCGCACCATGACATCAAGCCCCACCTCGGAGGTGGTGATCGTCACAGACAGCAGCGTCTTGCGGCTGGCCCCCGCCATGGCGAGCGCCTCGGCCAGGGGGATCGCGCGGATCAGCGCAGGATCCAGCAGGTGACAGTCGGGGATCGGGGTGATCACGTCGGATGCGCGGCCATGAAAGCCCGCCATCGCGCCCTTCTTGGTGCGGCGCACGGTCAGGGTGGCGCGGCGGCGGCTCTGGGCAGGCGAGGTATGGATGGGGCGGAAGTCGGCCTCCAGCCCCTGCGCCTTCAGCGCGTTTCGAACCACCTCGACCTTCCAACCCGCGACGAAGCCATCGCTTGCGTGCTGCAACTGGCAGCCACCGCAGGATTTGTAGTGGCGGCAGGGCGCCTGCACGCGCGCCTCGGACGGGGTTTCGATACGGATGTCGGTCAGCTGGCTGCCGCTGGCAACACCGCTGATGACCTCGCCCGGCAGGGTGCGGGGGGCAAAAAGCGGGCCTTCGGCGACCCCGTCCCCCTGCGCGCCAAGGCGCAGGATCGTAGCTGTGGTTCTGGCTGCGTCTGTCATGGGGCCTAGATAGACTGCGCCTGCCCTTTGCAAAAGGGACAAACCACGCGAAACTTTCGCAGGGCCGCACTATTCCGCAGCCTGCGTGGCCTCATCGTCATCGGTGCCGATAAAGCCACCGGACTGGCGCGCCCAGAACTGCGCGTAACGCCCGCCCAGCGCCAGAAGCTCCTCATGGCTGCCGGTCTCGACCATCTCGCCCTGCTCCATGACGATGATCCGGTCCATCTCGCTGAGGGTGGACAGCCGGTGCGCGATGGCCAGCACCGTCTTGCCGTCCATCACCCGTTCCAGCGCGGTCTGGATCGCAGCCTCAACCTCGGAATCCAGCGCCGATGTCGCCTCGTCCAGCACCAGGATCGGCGCGTCTTTCAGAATGGCGCGGGCCAGGGCGATCCGCTGGCGCTGCCCGCCCGAGAGCTTCACGCCCCGCTCGCCCAGATGCGCGTCATAGCCCGAGCGCCCCTGCCCATCAGCCAGATCCTGGATGAACTCATGCGCCTCGGCCTTTTTCGCGGCGGCGATCAGCTCTGCCTCGCTGGCATCCGGGCGTCCATAGAGGATGTTTTCGCGGGCCGAGCGGTTGAACATCGCCGTTTCCTGCGTGACCATGCCGATCTGACGGCGCAAGGAGTCCTGCGTGACATGGGCCACGTCCTGCCCGTCGATCAGCACGCGGCCGCCTTCGGGGTCGTAAAGGCGCAGAAGCAGCGACACCAGCGTGGATTTCCCCGCTCCCGATGCGCCGACGATGCCCAGTTTCTCACCGGGGTGGATGGTCAGGTCGATCCCGCGCACGCCGCCAATGTCACGGCCATAGGAGAAGCTGACATCATCGAATTGCACCTGCCCTTCGCCAACGGTGAGATCGCGGGCCCCCTCCGTATCGGTGATCCGGTCGAACCGCGCCAGCGTCTTGATGCCGTTTTCGACCTCGCCCACGTTGGCGTAGATCCCCATCAGGGCAAAGCTGAGCCAGCCGGTCATCTGCGCCAGGCGAATGGCGATGGTGCCCGCGGCGACGATATCACCCTCGGTGGCCTGCCCCGCCTGCCACAGCATCAACGAGGCGCCGATCATCATCACCGGCAGCACCCCGGCGCAGCCCATCAGGAAGAACCGGAAGCTGGCCGACAGGGTGCCCAGATGCAGCCGCGCCTCGCGGTAGTTCGCCATGGCGCCCTTGGCGCTTTCCTCCTCGTTGTCGGCATGGGCAAACAGTTTCACCGTCTTGATATTGGTGATGGTGTCGACCACCTGCCCCGAGACCATCGCCCGCGCGCCCGCCATCTTGCCCGAGCGTTTGCGGACACGCGGCAGAAAGTAGCGGATCAGCGCGAAATACCCGATGAGCCAGAGTGCAAACAGCAGGGTGATCCGCCAGTCGATCGACCCCAGCAGGACAAAGGTAGAGGCAAGGGCCGCCAGGCCGAAGATCACCACGTTGATGCCTTCGACCGCGACATTGGTCATGGCATTGGCGGTCTGCATCTGCTTCTGGGCAATGCGGCCTGCAAAATCATCGTCGAAATAGCTGACCGATTGCCCCAGCACCCAGGTGTTGAGCCGCGACAGGATCAAGGGAGAGATGAAGGGCTGCACCAGCACCGCATTGGCAAAGGCGCCCAGCCCAAGGATCGCCGGGCGAAACAGCAGAAAAAAGGCGACAAAGGCGATGACCACCGGCATGTGCTGGGTGAAGAACGCCGCCGGTCCCGCCTCTACCGCTGTATCGATGATATAGCCCAGCAGGAAGGCGTTGAGCGTATCCATGCCCCCCGCCAGCACCGACAGGATCACAAAGACCCCCAGCACCGGCCAGGCCCCCGCCAGCGCCCAGCGCGTGAACCCCATCAGCGTGGAGGGCGGCGGGCCAGAGGCCGGGCGGAAGGGATCAAGCCACCGGTCGAGAAAGGATTTCAGCATTGCTCTGTCGCCTCTGCATTGAGGAACCCGCCCGATTGGCGCGCCCAGAACTGAGCATATAGGCCGCCCTTTTGCAAAAGCGCGTCATGGCTGCCTTCTTCGACGATGTGACCCTGATCCAGCACCAGAATGCGGTCCATCTGGGCGATGGTGGACAGCCGGTGGGCAATGGCGATCACGGTCTTCCCTTCCATCATCCCATAAAGGGTTTCCTGAATGGCGGCCTCCACTTCGGAATCCAGCGCCGATGTCGCCTCGTCCAGCAGAAGGATCGGTGCGTCCTTCAGGATCACCCGCGCCAGGGTGATCCGCTGCCGCTGGCCACCCGAGAGTTTCACGCCACGTTCCCCCACATGGGCATCATAGCCCCTGCGGCCCTGCGGATCCTCAAGATCGAGGATGAACTCATGCGCCTGAGCCTGACGGGCGGCGGCTATCATCTCGTCCTCGCTGGCATCCGGGCGCCCATACAGGAGGTTGTCCCGCACCGAACGATGCAAGAGCGCGCTGTCCTGCTGCACCATGCCGATATGGCTGCGCAGACTATCCTGCGTCACTGTGGCAATGTCCTGACCGTCGATCAGGATCTGCCCCTTGTCAGGGTCATAAAACCGCAGCAAGAGCTTCACCAAGGTCGATTTGCCCGCGCCGGACCGTCCGATCAGGCCAATCTTTTCGCCGGGGTGGATGGTCAGATTGATGGCCTCCAGCCCGCCCGCCTCGCGCCCGTAGTGATGCGACAGATCATTCAGCTCGATCTCGCCCTTGGTCAGTTGCAAGGGCGCTGCATCCGGGCGGTCCACCAGGGCAATCGGCTGGGCAATGGTGCGCATGCCCTCGGCCACCACGCCAAGCTGGCGGAAGAAGGAGGTCAGCGCCCACATGATCCAGCCGGTCATCGCATTGAGCCGCAAGGTCAGCGCCGTGGCCGCCGCCACTGCCCCGACCGAAGCCGAACCCTGCATCCACAGCAGGAAGGCCCAGCCGACAACGCCCACGATCAACAACCCGTTCAGCGTGACCAGAACGCCGTCCATCACGGTGAAGATGCGCATCTCCACCTGGAAGGTGCGGCGTGTTTCCTCGATGGCCTCTTTGGCATAAGACAGTTCGCGGTCGTCATGAGCGAACATCTTGACCGAGTGGATGTTGGAATAGCTGTCCACCACCCGCCCCGTGACGGTGGAGCGCGCGTCCGAGGCGGCCTCGCTCGCCGGGCCGACGCGCAGGATCGTCCAGCGCACCAACAGGCCATACAGGACGAACCAGATCGCCAGCGGCAGCATCAGGCGCACATCCGCCGCCATCAGCATGACCCCCGCCCCCACCAGATAGGCCAGCGAAAAGGTGATGGCGTCAAACACCTGGAACACCACTTCGCCCGCCGCCGGAGGCGTCTGCATGATCCGGTTGGCGATACGGCCGGCAAAGTCATTCTCGAACCAGCTGACAGACTGGCGCAGCACATGGCGATGCGCCCGCCAGCGGATCAGCGTGCCGAAATTGGGCAGGATGCTGTTGTTCAGCAGCAGCACGTCCAACAGCTGCAGGACGGGTCTCAACAACAGGATGAAAAGGGCAACGGTGATCAGCTCGGTGCCATGATCCTGGCAGACCTGCGCCGGTGATCCCCCCAGAAGATCGACAATCCGGCCCATGTAGTAGATCAGCCCGATCTCGATCGAGGCGACCACAACCGACATCAGGCCAGTCAGCACAAACACGGTTTTGAAGGGCCGCGCATAGTCACGCAGGAACGGCCACAGACGGGTCGGAGGTGCATCCCGTTCAGGATAGTCGCAATAGGGATCAATGAGGTTTTCGAAGAAACGAAACATGGCGGGTGCTCCAATCGCTTGAGCAAATTCAGAATGCAATACATGCGTCAGATGGGTGCCGTACGACCCCTGACAAACGGGCGGTATCGGCGTTAGCTGTACCAGATCCCGTAATACATGAGCATTCCTTCCGGTGCCTTTCGTTCGGGCATAGGGATAGCGGCGCAGATCGGCTTTGTCACCCCTGCAATGTCTCAAAATGTGACTGGGGCGCCTTCAGTGGCGCGAAAGAGCCAGAAGCTGGGCGCGATCCAGGACAAACCCCGAGGCGATCCAGGCCGCCTCCAGCCGCTTCAATTCGGCGCCCAGCGCAGCGCCGCTCAGGCCCGGCATCAGGTCGCCCGCCACCACCGGGAAGCTCTGCACGGCACCGTGGTCCGCCTCTTCCAGCGCCTTTGATGCCAGGGGCTGCTCCATAAGGGCCGCGCGCAGGATCAGCGCATCGCGCCCCTGCTCTGCCCCCAATCGATAGCCCAGTTCACCCGGCCCCATGGTGCCGGTTGCGGCCTCGTACAGACGGTCCAGCCTGCGCGCCTGCTCCTTGCTGAGCCGCAAGGGATCCTGCAGATCCAAACCTGCGCTGATGCTGGCCAGACGCCGGATCGGATCGGATGCCAGCCCGGCCTGCCCTTCCAGATGGAGGAGCGGTGCCAGCGCGCGGTCCTCCGCCCCCGGCAGGATCTGCGCCAAGACCCCCGTCTGCCGCATCACCGCAATCGCGGGTGCCGGATCGGGCGCGGCAAGGAGTTTCAGCAGTTCCGTCCCCACACGTTCGCGCGAGAGCCGTTCCAGCCCGTCCAGATTGGCCGCAATCGCCGCCAGTGCATCCGGGTCAAAGCCCGCCGCCTGATCGCCATACCAGGCATGAAAACGGAAATAGCGCAGCGAGCGCAGGTAATCCTCGCGAATGCGGTCTTCTGCAGTGCCAATAAATCGGATGCGCCGCGCCTCAAGATCCGGCATGCCCCCCAGGGGATCGACGATACTGCCATCGGGACGGGCATAAAGCGCATTGACGGTGAAATCGCGCCGTGCGGCGTCTTCGGCGATATCGGTGGCAAAGGCCACGACCGCGCGGCGACCATCGGTGGCCACATCCTTGCGGAAGGTGGTGACCTCATGCGGGATACCGCCTTCGATCAAAGTCACGGTGCCATGATCAATCCCGGTCGGCACCGCGCGGATCCCGGCCTTTTTCGCCAGTTCCAGTACCACTTCGGGCGTTGCATCCGTTGCAATGTCGATGTCCGAAACCGGAGCCCCCAGCAGCGCATTGCGCACACAGCCCCCCACGAAGAACGCCTCTGCCCCCTCGGCCGTCAGCGCGGCACAGACCGCTTGGGTCTCAGGTGCGGTCAGCCAGTCTTCGGTGATCCGCATCACGTCCCCATCCGATCCGCAAACTGGCGCAGCATCCGCGCCGTGGCCCCCCAGATATAATAGGGACCAAAGGGCACCGTGTAATAGCGCCTGCGTGTCCCCATCCAGCGGCGGGATTCAACGATGTAGTTCCGCGGATCAAGCACATGGGTGAGCGGCACCGAGAAGACCTCGTCCACCTCGCCCGCCTCGGGGCGGATCTCAAACCCCGAACGCAGGATGGCAACCACAGGTGTTACCTGAAAACTGGTCACCGTTTCATGGGTGGGCAGATGGCCGATCACCTCGGGCAGGTCCTGGGGCAGGCCGATCTCTTCCCAGGCTTCGCGCAGGGCGGCATGGGTCACATCCCGGTCGCCCTCATCCACCTTGCCGCCGGGAAAGGCGATCTGTCCCGGATGGTGCTTCAGGGCAGAGGAGCGTTTCGTCAGGATCACGCGCGGCTCGGCTCCCGCCAGCGAGATGGGAACCAGCACCCCCGCAGGACGCAGTTTGCGCCCCGGCGGCAGGGTGAAATCGGGGTTCAGATCGAAGTCCGAAGAGCCATCCCCCGGCCCCACCTCAACGGCACGGCGGAGGCGGTCTGTCAGCTCCTCGGGAGTGTCATGCATCTGTGGGCCTGTTCAGTTTTGCAACTCTAGGATGGCGGGTTCTCGGCGTCAAAGCCCAGCGTCTTTGGGTCCAGATCGTAATGGGCGCCGCAGAATTGGCAATCCGCCGTGACCCGGCCCTCCTCGGTGGTCATCTTTTCCAGGTCCTTGGCCGAGTAGATCGACAGGCTGTTGCGCACGCGTTCCTCGGAACAGGTGCAGCCGAATTGCACCTGCTGCGCATCAAAGACCCGCGGGCCTTCCTCGTGGAACAGACGCACCAGCAGATCAGTCGGCGTCACGCTCGGGCCGATCAGCTCCAGATCCTCGACTGTCTCCAAGAGCATGTTGACGCGATTCCAGTTCTCCTGCGTGTCACCCGAAACCAGATCATCGGCGTTCAGGATATCGCCGCGCCCCTGCAGTTCGGCAGCAAAGGGCGAGGCCTTGGGCATATGCTGCAGCATCACCCCGCCCGCGCGCCAGTGCTCGGACACGCCCGGCTCGGAAGACTTGCCAAAGCTGAGGCTGAACCGCGTCGGCAGTTGTTCGGACTGGGCAAAATAGGCCTCGGCGCAGGCACAAAGCGATCCGCCCGCCAGCGGGGTGATCCCCTGGTAGGGCTGCATGTTCTGGCCCTGGTCGATCATGATGGCAAAATAGCCCTCGCCCACCTGGTCAAAGGGCAGACCCGGCGTGAGCCGCGCCGCATCATAGCTGGCGTAGGCGCGGATCTTGGCAGGTTCACCTTCGGCCTGGGGCGCATAGTAGTCGGTCGCGATCATGCGCACGGCGCCCTTGGACTGCACCTGCAGCGACAGCTTCCACTGCAGCTTGATCGTCTGACCGATCAGCGCGGTCAGCAAGGCCATCTCGGCCACCAGCGCCTCGACCTGGGGCGGGTAGTCGTGCTGCTTCAGAATGCCATCAAGCACACCATCAAGACGCGCCACGCGGCCCCGCATGTCGGAGGCATCAAGCTGGAAGGGCAGGACCGTATCGTCCCACGCGATTTTCGAACCAAGTGTCATGGGGTTTCCTTACACGCCGGAGGTTGGCATATCGAGCCTATATAGGGTTTTCCCATTTGGAGTGAAGGGGGCGCAAGTGATCAGGCGTTTTGGTGAGCCGCCAGAGACCGGGCGGGACTACAGGATCAGGCCGGGGATCTACGCACTGTTGCCGCGGGACGGTAAGTTGCTGTTGACCTGCCAGATGGATCCGGAGCCGGACATCCAACTGCCGGGCGGCGGCATTGATCCGGGCGAGGCCCCCATTCCCGCCCTGCACCGCGAGGTTTTCGAGGAAACCGGCTGGAGCATCGGTCGTCCCCGCAGGCTCGGCACCTTTCGCCGCTTCGTCTTTATGCCGGAATACGATCTCTGGGCGGAAAAACTGTGCCAGATCTACATGGCCCGCCCCCTGCGTCGGTTGGGCCCCCCGAAAGAACCGGGTCACGAAGCACTGTGGATGACGGGGCAAGAGGCGATGAAACACCTCGGCAACCCCGGTGATCGGCATTTTGCAGCCCGGTTCTGTGGCTGAACACCGATCACGGCACGTCCATCGTAGCGCCCGAAATACGGCAGCCGGTGCCCTCCCGCGCCCGACCTGATCGGCCCCTGGGGCCTCGGGTCGAGGCTTGGGCCCGGCAGCGCGCAAGCGCGCTGCGCTCGTGACAGATTGATCCCTGTGCACAGCAGAGCAACCGCTGCACGCGACAGCGTGCAGCCCAGCCCAACAGGAGCCGGTGATCTGAGATCACCGCGCGATTGGCGGGAGTGCGACCGGGCAGCAGTTGCGGCCGTCCGGATACGTCAAGGATCTGGGACCAGTGGCGTAGGGTCAATGGATCCTGCGCCTAGGGGCCTTCGTATTCGAACAGGGTCGCGGAAACATCATCTTCCAGACCATGCTCCTGCGACAGGATCTGGGTCAGGTTCCAATAGAGATCGTCCAGGAATTCCTTACCGCTCTGGCTGCCGTCGCATTTCTTGATCAACTCAAGCAGCCCCTCGGCCTCCAGCATTTCGCCATTCTCCAGACGTGCCTCGGTGAACCCGTCGGAGTAAAGCAGCAGACGGTCGCCCTTTTCCAGTATCAACTCTTCCTGAGTATATCCGATATCGGGCACCAGGCCGACGGGCACACCGCCCTTGCCGATGAATTCCGCGGTGCCGTCCTTGCGCAGGAGCAGCGGGTGCGGATGCCCGGCCTGCACCATCTTCAGCACGCCGCTGCGCAGATCGACGATGCAATAGGCCATGGTGAAGTATTCTTCGATACCGGTATCCGCGATCAGACGCGCGTTCAGCAGGCTGGCGACCTCTTCCGGTTGTCGCAGGGCGTAAAACCGGTTGAACCGCTTTTCCATGCCGACATTCTGATCGAAATAGGTCGAAGAGAGATACCCGCCCAGACGCGCGGTCATCATCGCCGAGGTGATGCCGTGGCCCGACACATCGATGGAATAAAAGCCGATTCGGTTCACACCCGGGCAGAACATACCCACAAGATCGCCACCGATATGGCCACAGGGTTTGAGCAGCAGGCTGACCGTCGAGGAGCCAAAGCTTTTCGAGAGTTCCGGTACAAGTGATTCCTGGATCTTCCGCGCCTGGATCAGATCCTTGTCGATCGCATCATAGACCCGCTGCAATTCGCCCAGGGTTTCCGAGACGATGCGGTTCTTCTCTGACAGCTCCCGCTGCATGCGCAGGATTCGCTCTCCGGCCGAGATCCGCGCGCGCAGCTCATCCGAACTGACCGGTTTGGTCAGGAAGTCATCGGCGCCCGCATCCAGCCCTTCGGCCACCTCGTTCTTTTCGCTCTTCGAGGTCAGAAGGATAAAATAGCTATAGTTTTCAGTTGATTGCCTGCGGAACTCGCGGCAGAACTCGATGCCGTTCATCCCCGGCATCATCCAGTCGCTAAGGATCAGATCGGGCGGATCCTGCAGGCAGATCTCCATCGCCTCTTCGCCGCCCTCAGCCTCCAGGACGTCAAATCCCCACTTCTTCAGAGACGCCACAAGGATTCGACGCTGCAGCCGACTGTCATCGACAACCAGAACACGGTTGATCGAACCGCTCATGGCGTTTTCCTCATGGTCCACTGGACTGTCTGGCAACAACTATCGATACCTCATACACTAGCAACGAATAGGCCCGCAATGGGCGCAGTATCCGGCCAGTTCTTTAACGGCGCGTGAAATCTAAAATTCGATCCACGCAATCTTTCATCCAAAATTTACTGGTTGGACCTTATGAAATACTTACCAAGGAAAAAGAAGCGGGAACTTTTGCCATGATCAATTGGCCGCGCGTCAAGGAGCTTCGCGAGGAAGTCGGCGCTGAAGACTTTGATGAAGTTGTCGAACTGTTCCTGGAAGAGGTGGAAGGCGTGATCAGCAAGCTGCGCACGGACGACCGCAGCGCCCTGGAACAGGATCTGCACTTTCTCAAGGGCAGCGCCTTGAACCTCGGCTTTGATGACTTCTCGAGCCTGTGCCTGACCGGCGAGCGTCAATCGGCCGAGGGCGCCGCCGCTTCCGTGGATCTGGCAGCCGTCGTCACCTCCTATGAACAGTCCAAGGCAGATTTCCTGTCGAAACTGCCGGCCCTGGCCTGACACCCAGGCCTGCCGACAGATCGGCAACCGTCAGATTAGAAACTGAGCCAGGGTCTCGTCACTGGTGATATCCGTGTAGGTCATGCCTGCCGCATCCAGGCGGGCAAAGAGCGCCGAGAAATTCTCCGGCCGTTTCGTCTCGATCCCGATCAGCACCGAGCCGAAGTTGCGCGCCGATTTCTTCAGATACTCGAACCGGGCGATGTCATCCTCGGGGCCAAGGATATTGAGGAATTCCTTCAGTGCGCCGGGCCGCTGGGGCAGGCGCAGCAGGAAGTATTTCTTGATCCCCGAATAGCGCAGCGCGCGTTCCTTGACCTCTGGCAGGCGCTCGAAATCGAAATTGCCGCCCGAGGTGACGCAAACCACGCTTTTGCCGCGGATCCAGGAGCGCACATCATTGAGCGCCTCCACCGCCAGCGCACCGGCGGGTTCCAGCACGATGCCCTCGACGTTCAGCATCTCGATGATGGTGGAGCAGATCCGGTCCTCTGAAATGGTGATCACATCCGGCAGCGGGATGTGTTTCAACAGATCAAAAGGCTGCGCCCCGATGGTGCCCACCGCCGCGCCATCAACGAAGGTATCCACCTTATCAAGCGCCACCGGATGCCCGGCCGCGATGGCTGCGCGCAGACAGGCGCCGCCGTTGGGCTCGACAAACAGGCAATGCACCGCATCGCCAAAGAAGGTCGCAACGCCCGAGGACATACCACCCCCGCCCACCGGCAGAATCACATGGTCCGGCGTGCCGCCAAACTGCTCCTCGATCTCCACCGCGATGGAGGCCTGACCTTCAATCACATCCGTATCGTCAAAGGGCGACAGGAAATGCCCGCCCTCGCGCGCGCACCACTCCTGCGCGGCGGCCAGCGTATCATCGAAGTAGTCGCCGGTCAGATGCACCTCGATATTGTCACCGCCGAACATGCGGGTTTTCTGGATCTTCTGCTGCGGGGTAGTGACCGGCATGAAGATCACACCGCGTTTGTCCATGTGCTTGCACATGAAGGCGACGCCCTGCGCGTGGTTCCCAGCTGAGGCGCAGACGAACAGCGCCTGATCGGGCTGCTTGCGCATGGCGTTCAAGGCACCGCGGATCTTGTAGGAGCGGACCGGGCTCAGGTCCTCGCGTTTGAGGTAGATATCCGCCTCGAAGCGTTCGGAGAGGTGGACATTGCGCTGCAGGGGTGTTGCGGGAAACACCTCGCGCATGGCCGCCTCGGCGGCGCGGGCGGCATCTTTGAACCGGGTCTGAAAATCGCTCATACCCTTTCAGTGACCCAAGCCCGCCCCCAAGGCAAGGGGCAGGCGCAAAGCATGCAAAAGAATACCGGAAATCAGATCTCACGGCTTTCTACCGCGACGCCGTAGATCGTGGTCAGGATGCTGATACCCGCCATCGTGGCGGCCCATTGCACCACACCAAGCGTCAAAATGCCGATCAACGCACTTACTTGCATCACAATGAACACAGCAGCTGCGCCGCCCACCACCATGAAGATGATCAATAAAATGGCCGCCCACAAAACAGAAACGGAAATAGGGGCGGTCGCATTCCAGGCTGTTTTTGGACCAATTCGTTGGCCCAAGGCCGCCGCTGGCAACATCGGTGACAAACGATAAAAGATCCAAAGGAAGGCAATAAACAGGACAATCATGAGAACGGGCATAAATACCGTGGATGTGCCACCCAGAAGGGCAATCAGGAACCCAAGGCAAAATCCGAGGGAAAATCCGACCACAAAGAGCGCTATGGTTATGAACAGAAAGACAAGAAAATAGCTCACCATCTGCCGCCCGTGGAACGTCGGGACAATCCCTCCCCTCTCCTCAAGAAGCACGAATCTGTGCCAGGCGACAGCAACCCAGAGCCCCGCGATCCCGGTCGCCAGTTGCAGCAGAATATTCGGGGAAGCTTGCGCGTTCGGATTGAGCACGTCGCCCGCTGCAATATCCGCTCCGCCCATCACCATGCTAATGACCATCATCACGATCAGCGGCGAAGAGATGCGCACCGCATCCTTCAGGTTATGGTTCAGCAAGAACACGGAATGTGAAAATATCTTCCAGCCGGTCACGGGGTAATCTCTCCTGTAAATAGTCGTCCCAGCGTTATTGCACGTTTTGCGGGCGGCAAGACAAGGAAAACCCGGCGAACCTTGCCCTTGCCCGCAAAACCCGTTACGCCGCAGACGTTCTGATC
This sequence comes from Phaeobacter sp. PT47_59, assembly GCF_028890025.1. Lineage (NCBI taxonomy): Bacteria > Pseudomonadati > Pseudomonadota > Alphaproteobacteria > Rhodobacterales > Roseobacteraceae > Phaeobacter > Phaeobacter sp. PT47_59. The sequence goes on along the minus strand of NZ_JARCJL010000002.1, from coordinate 11,444 downwards.
AAGAGGAAAACCCATGTCCGCGCCCAAGAAAGTTGTGCTGGCCTACTCTGGCGGCCTTGATACGTCGATCATCCTGAAATGGCTGCAGACCGAATATGGCTGCGAGGTGGTGACCTTTACCGCCGATCTGGGCCAGGGCGAAGAGCTGGAGCCCGCCCGCAAGAAGGCCGAGATGCTGGGCATCAAGCCGGAAAACATCTACATCGAAGACGTGCGCGAAGAGTTCGTGAAGGACTTCGTCTTCCCGATGTTCCGCGCCAATGCTCTGTATGAGGGCGAGTACCTTCTGGGCACCTCGATTGCACGTCCGCTTATCTCGAAACGTCTGGTGGAAATCGCCGCTGAAACCGGCGCGGATGCCGTGGCCCATGGCGCCACCGGCAAGGGTAACGACCAGGTGCGGTTTGAACTGGCCGCCTATGCGCTGAACCCCGATATCAAGGTGATCGCCCCCTGGCGGGAATGGGACCTGACCTCGCGCACGCGCCTGTTGGAGTTTGCCGAGAAGAACCAGATTCCGATCGCCAAGGACAAGCGCGGCGAAGCGCCCTTCTCGGTCGATGCGAACCTTTTGCACACCTCCTCCGAGGGCAAGGTGCTGGAAGATCCCGCCGAACAGGCGCCCGATTACGTCTACCAGCGCACCGTCAGCCCCGAGGATGCGCCGGATACGCCGGAAGTGATCACCATCGGGTTCGAGCAGGGCGATGCGGTCTCGATCAACGGCGAGGCGATGAGCCCGGCCACCATCCTGACCGCGCTGAACGAATACGGCCGCAAGCACGGCATCGGCCGCCTCGACTTCGTGGAAAACCGGTTCGTCGGCATGAAGTCCCGCGGCATCTACGAAACCCCCGGCGGCACCATCCTGCTGGCGGCACACCGCGGCATCGAGCAGATCACCCTGGACAGCGGCGCAGGCCACCTGAAGGATTCGATCATGCCGCGCTATGCCGAGCTGATCTACAACGGCTTCTGGTACAGCCCCGAACGCGAGATGCTGCAGGCCCTGATCGACAAGAGCCAGGAACATGTCACCGGCACCGTGACCCTGAAGCTTTACAAAGGCTCCGCCTTTGTTGTGGCGCGCGATTCCGAGCACTCGCTTTACTCCGAGGCCCATGTGACCTTTGAAGAGGACGCCGGCGCCTATGATCAGAAGGACGCGGCGGGCTTCATCCAACTCAACGCCCTGCGTCTGAAGCTGCTGGCCGCGCGTGAGCGCCGCCTGAAGAAGTGAGCGACGATTACGACATAGACGGCGACTTCGAGGATGACTTCGAAGAAGAGCTGGAGATGTTCGTCGAAGCCCAGGACACGGTCTGGTCCGATGTCCTGAGCGAACTTTCCGCGGGTAAAAAGACGAGCCACTGGATGTGGTTCGTCTTCCCGCAACTGGCCGAACTTGGCAAATCCCACATGGCGCAACTGTACGGGATTGAAGACCTGTCCGAGGCCAAGGCCTACCTGGGTCACGAGGTTCTAGGGCCGCGCCTGACCGAGGTTGTCCGACTGATGCTGTCGCACGCAGATCAGGACGCCGCCGCGATCCTTGGCAAGGTGGACGCGAAGAAACTGCGCTCCTCCATGACGCTGTTTGCCGCCGTGCCGGATGCGCCGGGGGACTTCAAACAGGTGATCGACACCTTCTATGGCGGCAGCCCCTGCCCGCTCACGATTGAGGCACTCAGCCAGGCCTGAGGCCCCCCTCCCCCTTGGTCATGCTTGCCCGGCGCATCCCCCTTGCTTAACCCGAAGGTCAAGCAAGAGGAGATCCCCCGATGGCCCTTCAAGACATCGCCGCCGGTATCCAGTCCGGCCTGTCCGGCAAAAGCTTTGATGGTTCGCTGAAATTCGACTGCGGCGAGGACGGTGTCATCGTTCTGGCCGATGGCACGGCAACCACCGAAGACAGCGAAACGGACTGCACCCTGCGCCTGTCGCAGGAGAACCTGAAGAAGTTGCTGACCGGCAAGCTGAACCCGATGACCGCCGTGATGATGGGCAAGATCAAGATCACCGGCGACATGGGCGTGGCGATGAAACTGGGCAAGCTGATCGGCTGACCAGCCTGCCACGGTTTTCGGTTCAGATCTTCACTGCCTTCAACTGCTCGTAATAGGGCATCGCCGCCTCCAACACCGGTTGCAGATGATCGGGCACCTCGGGCAGATCGCCCTCGGGGCCAGCAAATCCGGTCGAGGTCCAGACCGCGCCGTACCAGACCGCAGCCCAGACGCCGTCGTCCTTGTGGCCCCCCTTTGGCCAGGACAGCATCTTGGGCGAATAGGGCAGATCGATCGCCTCGCACATCTGTTCCAGCTTTTCGCCCGGGTTCTGGCGAATGTCGTAGCTATCGACCACCACCGGCGACTGGCCCCAGCTGCGGCAAAGGTCATAAAGCTCGGCCTGCTGACGGAAGCCGATATCGTCCAGCGTCGGGTTCTCGCGTTTCGCCGCATAAGAGGCGATAACCCGCGCCGGGTGACGGATCAGGAAGACATTGGTCACCTCCCGCATCCAGTCACGCGGCATGCCGGGGATCATGTGCTGGCTCATGTGTTTCTGGTAGTAGACCGGTTTCGCCGCAGGGATGTCGCCCAACAGCATATCGGCCACCGCTGCCGGATCCTGGTTCTGGCTCTCCAGGATCTCCTCGCGCATGGGATGATCGAGGCCCGTCATCTTCAGATAGGCCGCATAGAACGGCTCATCCACCACCGCGCAATCGCCCCGGTTTCCAAAGGCATACATCATCGCCGTCGACAGGTTCCGCGGCCCCGACCACATTGCAATCCGCATCAGGCGCACTCCTTTTCGATCAATGCCTTGTAAAGCGCGCGGATCCGTTTGGTCATCGGACCCATCTCGCCCGTGCCGATCTGGCGCCCGTCAATCATGCCAACCGGAGTCTGCGCCCCGAAGGTGCCGGTCAGAAACGCCTCATCCGCACCATAGGTGTCCACCAGCGAGTAGTTGCGCTCAAACACCGGGATATCATTGGCGCGGCACAGATCGATCACCTTCTGCCGGGTGATGCCGTTCATGCAGTAGTCCCCGGTCGAGGTCCAAACCTCCCCGCCGCGCACGATAAAGAAGTTGCAGGCGTTGGTGGTGTTCACAAAGCCATTCACATCCAGCATCAGCCCCTCGTCCGCGCCTGCCTTTTCGGCGGCGATACAGGCGAGGATGCAGTTCAGTTTCGAATGGGAGTTCAGCTTGGGATCCTGGCTCATCGGCAGACCCCGGATATGCGGCACCGTGGCCAGATTGATCGGACGCGGCAGGTTGGGGCGGGAATGCTCCATGATGATCACCATAGTCGGCCCCTGCTGCGACAGGCTCGGGTGCTGGAAGGGCCGCGTTTTCGGGCCGCGCGTCACCATCAGCCGGGCGTGGGCGTCCGTGGTCATGCCATTGGCCTTTTGCGTGTCCAGCACCGCCTGTTTCACGCCTTTCTTCGACAGGCCAATGTCCAGATCGATGGCCTTGGCCGCCTCGAACAGACGGTTGAGGTGCTCGTCGATGAAGGCCCAGGTGCCGTTATACAGGCGCAAGCCTTCCCAGACGCCATCGCCCAGCATGAAACCGCTGTCATAGACGCTGACGGTGGCCTCGGCCTTGGGCACGATCTTCCCGTTCAGATAGATGAGGATCTCTTCGTTGCGCTGGTCTTCTTCCGCCTGATGGGTGCTCATTTTTTCAGTCATCGGACCCTCCTTTTGCGGCACGCTAGCCAGATTGGATCCAATTTCCAAGCGGTAACTTGCGCTCACCTGTGCGTGACATTTGATGACAGCCGGTTGAGCAAAAATGAGGCAGCCGTCAGGGTGTTTGCAAAACGGAGGCACCGATGAAGACATTGCATCACATCAAACAGGTTTCCCTGGCCATCCTCATCCTGACGGCGGGCCTGTTGCGCGGCCATGAAGCCCATGCCGCAAGCCCCCAGGTGCTGACCGTTGCGGGCGGCTGCTTCTGGTGCGTCGAAAGCGATTTCGAATCCGTACCCGGCGTGGTCGAGGCGGTCTCGGGCTATGCTGGTGGCAGCACGAAGAACCCCACCTACAAGGAGGTCACCCGCGGCGGCACCGGCCATTACGAGGCGGTCCAGATCCATTTTGACCCCGCCAAAGTCAGCCGCGCGACGCTGCTGGATATGTTCTTCCGCTCGGTCGATCCCACGGATGCAGGCGGGCAGTTCTGTGATCGTGGCGACAGCTATCGCACCGCCGTTTTCGTGAAGGGCGGCGATGAACGGAGCCTCGCGGAACAGGCAAAGGCCAAGGCACAACGTGAGCTGGGACAGGCCGTGGTGACACCGATCCTGGATGCCGGTCCCTTCTACGCGGCCGAAGACTACCATCAGGACTATTACAAGGGTGACAGCCTGGTCTTTACCCGCTTTGGCCCCAAACGGCAGGCCGCAGCCTACAAACGCTACCGCCAGGCCTGCGGACGCGATGCCCGTGTGCGGCAGCTCTGGGGAGATGCAGCCCCCTTTGCCAGCCATCCGTAAGCTGCATCCGCATGCACTCAGGCCGATTGAATGACATGATTTCAACTAAAGTTTTCCAGACAAAACCCCTGTCAAAACGGGGTTTTTACGTGGTTTTCCGCCTCATGCAGAGATTCAATTAACCCGAATTCGGCACCTTTGGATCCGTCCGGTTTTAAAAGGTGCAGACTAAATGTGGAGTTCCGGCCTCGTTGAGTTCCTCTTGGTGATGAGTGCAGTGGCAGTTCTGTCATCGCTGGCCCGTGCCGCACGTCCGGACCATACCCCCGCCAGAGTGACACGCAGTACGCGGCTGCACCCCCTCTTGCAACGCTCCCGCAAGACCTCAAAGCCTTACAAGCTGTTGGGGTAGGTGGGTATGATGTCCTTCAAACCCAAAACCCTGCGAAGGCAGATATTGCTGGGCGTTCTGGTCCCGGTATTTCTGATTCTGGCCGTTGGGTTGCTATTTGAAAGCTACGATCACCGCGAACACCTGACCGACAGCATGAACAGGCGGGCGGATCTGTTGGCACGCCTGGCGGCAACCGCAATGTCGCAACCTCTGTCGGAGTTTGACATACCCAGGGTGGAAGAAGCGCTGCAACAGCTTGCACACACGGGGCAGGTGGGTATCGCACAGGTGACCTGGCCGAACGGCGAAGACATCACGACGATCATCGCGCCGGACTACGTGCCAAATGCCGACGACGTGGTAAACACCCATACGATTACCCTTGTTCGCAATGGCCATGCAGAGGTTCTTGGCTATCTGCATCTCACTCTGCCCATAGAAACCATTACCGACCAGCTGATGGAGGCAACGCTCCGTCACGCGCTGATCTCGGCCATCGTGTTTGTGCTGGTCACTGGCAGCGCCATTTTTGCCCTGTCCCGGATCTCTAAACCCCTGACCACCATTGGCCGCGCGATCGTCGATCTGCGCAATGGTCGATTGGATACCCGCATCCCCCACCAGCACCGCACGGACGAAATCGGGATGCTGGCACAGGCGCTGGAACAGATGCGGCGCAGCGAGATCGAAATGGAGGATCTTCGCGCGCAAAGCACCGAGACCGACCGACGGGAACGCAAAAGGATCCACCGCGCCCTGAAATCCACGCGCGACGGGGTCATCCTGACGGATGAAACCGGCAATGTCGTCTTCTCCAACGCCAATGCCGGTATCTTCTTTGCCGACGCCCGCGAGGGGGAGCGGCTGAACTTCCGATCCTGGCTCCCCGAGGAGGTGGCCGAACAGATCGAAGAACGAGTCGCCGCCGGGCAGGACTTTGCCGCGGAAGCCTGTGTGACCCATTTCAACAGCGGCGAGGAGCTGAACCTGCTGGTGCGCGGTGGTCCCATCCGCGACGAAGACGGGCTTTACCTGGGAACACTGCTGCTTGCGACCGACCACAGCGATCAGGCGCGACAGGCGGCACGGGTGAAATACCTGGCCGAACATGACAGCCTGACCGGGCTTGCCAACCGGCGCCTGCTGGAGCAGACCCTGGCAGACTGGCTGGATACCGGCGCGCAGGTCTCGCTCCTGTTGGCGGATCTGGATCACTTCAAGACCATCAACGACACTCTGGGTCATCCCACCGGGGATGCCCTGCTGAAAGTGGTCGCGGATAAATTCCAGGCCAGCAGCAGCAGTACCAACGCTCTGGCCGCGCGACTGGGCGGCGACGAATTCGCCATTGTCGTCAAAGGTGCAGACAGCGAAGACCGGCTGACCAATATCGCCAATTCCCTCGTCTATGACCTGTCCAAACCGCTGACCGTCAGCGGCAACGTCCTGCACACCGGCATGAGCGCAGGCATCGCCACCCTGGCCGGGCACGATGCCCGCGCCGCCGATGGGATTCGCTGTGCCGATCTGGCGCTTTACGAGGCCAAGAACAGCGGCCGCGGCCGGGTCGAGATCTTCCACAGGGATCTGGAAACCGCCATCAAGCGCAAGGCACTGTTGGAGCGCGAGTTGCGCGCGGCCCTGAAGGAAGACGGCATTCGCCCGGTTTTCCAGGTACAGACCTGCCTGAAAACCGGTGAAATCGTGGGGTTTGAAACCCTGGCACGCTGGCACCACCGGCACCTTGGCAGCATCTCTCCGGGCGAGTTCATCCCGGTTGCCGAGGAATGCGGTCTCATCCGCGAGCTGACCTATCAGATCATGACCCATGCCTTCCGCGCAGCGGCACGCTGGCATGACCTGGGCTTCAAGGGCCGGGTCGCGGTCAACCTGTCGCCAAAACTGTTCGGCTCGCAGGTGGATGAATTCGTCAACGATTGCCTCTATGAAACCGGTTGCCCCGCAAGCGCGGTAGAGGCCGAGATCACCGAAACCGTGGTTCTGTCCAGCGGCCAGTCCGCCCTGCGTGAAATCGAAGCCCTGCAACGGCTTGGCATCACCGTCGCCCTTGATGATTTTGGCATGGGCTATTCATCGCTCAGCTACCTGCAGAAATTCCCGGTGAACAAGATCAAAGTGGACGCGGCCTTTGTCTCGAAGCTGCCCGAGTCGGATGAAACCAAGGCCATTGTCGTGGCCATCGCCGAGCTGGGTCATGCCCTGGGCATGAGCGTCACAGGAGAGGGCGCTGAGACCGAAGAGCACCGTACCCTGCTGCAGGAATGCAATGTCGACTACCTGCAAGGCTACTTTGACGGCCCGCCCCTGGCCGAGCGCGCCGCGACCGCGCGGCTGTTTCCGGGCGCAGGGCTGCACCTGCAGATATCGGGCTGATCCGCAGGTCATCACCGGGTGATCATCACGCGATTGCCGTGCAGATCTATGTGATCTGATGTGACGGATGGCCCGGGCGGTATTTCCCTGAGACTTCCTGACCCTGATTCAAGGCCAAGGACCAGATTTCCGCCTCTTTGAGGTCGGAACACGTTGCCAGACGCAAAAAATCCGCTATCACCAGCCGGATCGTTTTTTGACCTCCCCGTCTGAACAGGCCCGTGTGAACAGGCCAGTCTGGACGGACCCGGCTCAACAGGAAGGAGTCCGCCTGTGAAATCTGCCACAGCGGATCAAAGCTTGGCCCCTTCGCCTCTCGGGGCCCTGGTGGAGTTGAAGGGCGTGACCCTGACCGCAGGCGCCAGACACGTCTTGCAGGATATCTCTTTTTCAGCAGCGGAGCCGCGGGTCGGGATCGTCGGGCGAAATGGATCCGGAAAGACCACGCTGGCGCGGGTCATCAGCGGCCTCGTCGCCCCCGACCAGGGCACTGCGCGCATTGAAGGCACGGATGTTTTCCGAGACCGCAAGGCCGCGCTTGGTCTTGTCGGCATCCTGTTTCAGAACCCGGATCGGCAGATCATCTTTCCCACCGTGGAAGAAGAGCTTGGATTTGGGCTGCGGCAGATGGGTCTCGACAAGGCAGATGCCGATGACCGCGTCAGCCAGATCCTTGCACGGTTCGGAAAATCCCATTGGGCAAAGGCGCCGACGCATCTGCTGTCACAGGGGCAGAAACAGCTGGTCTGCCTGATGGCGATCCTGTCCATGGCGCCGCGTGTCATCATCCTGGACGAACCTTTTGCGGGGCTGGACATTTCCACCCGCATGCAGCTGCAGAGAAGCCTAGACAGGGTGGATGCGCAGCTGTTTCACATATCGCACGACCCGCAGCACCTGGAAAGTTACGACAGGGTGCTCTGGATCGAGGCCGGCCAACTTAAGGCCGATGGCCCGGCACCGGAGGTGCTGCCCGCCTTTACCAGCCAGATGACCAAATGGGGGACGCAGGATGATCTCTCTGACCTCCCCGCTTGAAACCTGGGCCCATCGGGTTCCGGTCGGCTGGAAACTTGCCGCGCTCTCTGGCGCGACCCTCATGCTGTTCTCGCTGCAGTCGATCATCCTGCAGGTCGCCGCGCTGACCCTGGCCTTGATGCTTTATCTCAGTGCAGGTTCTCTGTTTGCGCGCAGCGGGCTGAAGACCCTGCGCATCCTCTGGCCCTTCTTCGCCGTTATCGTGATATGGCACCTAATCGAAGGCACACCTCAGAAAGGTCTGATGATCGCCCTGCGCCTTGCCAATACGGTGGCGCTGGCCAACTTCGTCACCATGACCAGCCGCCTGTCGGACATGATCGATGTAGCCGCCTGGCTGCTGACCCCGTTTCGGCACATCGGGCTGAAGACCCGCGCCCTGGAGATCGCAATCGCGCTGGTCATCCGGTTTACCCCGCTGCTGGGTCGGCGCGGCGCGCAACTGATCGAGGCCTGGCGGGCCAGATCGGCGCGCCACCCGTCCTGGCGCATTGCCCTGCCTATGACCGTTCTGGCGCTGGATGACGCCGATCACGTTGCCGAAGCGCTGAAGGCACGGGGCGGCATTCACTGACATTCCCGCCTTGGCACAGTGACCGAGGCGCAAGAAAGGATCACAACACCATGGAACGTTCCGTTGCCTATATCGCTCTTTTTGCAGCGCTGACCGCCGCATTGGGTCTTGTCCCGCAGATTACCCTTGCCTTTGGGGTGCCGGTCACCGCGCAAAGCCTTGGCATCATGCTGTGCGGCACGGTTCTGGGCGCCCGCCGCGGCTTGCTTGCGGTGCTGCTGTTCCTGCTGCTGGTGGCTCTGGGCCTGCCGCTGTTGTCCGGCGGGCGCGGCGGCCTTGGCGTCTTTGCCTCGCCCACCGCGGGCTTCCTGTTTGGCTTTCCGGTCGCGGCCTTTGTCACCGGCCTGATCATGGAGCGCATGCGGTCGCTGCCGCTGCTGCCCATCGCCATCCTGGCATCGCTCCTGGGAGGGATCCTTGTGCTCTATCTTTTCGGAGTGAGCGGCATGGCCATCACGCTCGACAAATCCTTCACCGAAGCCGCCGCCCTGATCCTGATCTTTATCCCCGGTGACATCCTGAAAGCGGTGATTGCCGGTGTCCTGACAGCCGGTCTGGCCCGTGCCCGCCCAGGCAGCCTTCTGTCGCGCCCGGCCTGACCGATCCATCACAGCACACGGAGCGGGCTTTGCCGCCTGTTCCGTGTCGCGCCCGGGGGCCGCGCGACGGATCAAACCTGGGCGCGGCTCTCATCCCCTGTTTCAGATCCATATCTGCTGAAGTCCCGCCTGCGAGGGGTGATTTCAGACCTGCAGACTGTCGCTGAACGCGGCACTTTGTCCCCGATTTGCGCGCGACCATAAAGTCTTTGCAAAGGTTTCGATTCGATACTTACGCAGACGCGAACGGAACAGAGGCACTACAATTATGAATGGTGGAGCTTCCACTGGCGCAAAGACGCGATTCCTTTCAATCGCCAATATGCGCATGAAGACAAAGGTCATGCTGGTTGCAGCCGGACCCTTGATCCTGACATTGTCGATCGGCGTGATCGCCAGTCTGAATCTCAATCGCATGGCTGACACCGATCGCTGGGTCACTCATGCCCATCACGTCCTGTCCGAAGCCGATACGGTTGTCTCCGCCGCGGTTGACATGGAAACCGGCATGCGCGGCTATCTTCTGGCCGGGCAGGCAGAGTTTCTGGCCCCCTATGAAACCGGCAGCACCGTCGCCCATGACACCCTGGCCAGGCTCCAGGACACCGTGAGCGACAACCCCGCGCAGGTCGCCCGCCTGAAAGAGGCTGAAGCGGTCTTGACCGAGTGGCAGGCCAAGATTGCCGAAACGCAGATCCAGCTGCGCCGCGATATCGGCGATGCGCCCACCATGAACGACATGGCTGCAGAAGTGAAAAAGGGCGCCGGGAAAGCCTATTTCGACAGGTTCCGAGAGTTGATCTCCAGCTTCATCGCCTTCGAAGAGGACTTGCTGGTAGACCGGTCGCGCGCCTTTGCGGATCTTACCAGCTTTGGCGATGTCAGCGGCAGTGCCGCCAATGATGCCATGAAATGGGTCGATCACACCCATCGGGTCATTGCCACGGCCAAAGATATCCTTGCCGCAGCCGTGGATATGGAAACCGGCATGCGCGGCTTCCTCCTGGCCGGGGATGAGGTCTTCATGACCCCCTTGAACACGGGCGCCGAGACATTTGACCGACTGGTCGCCGAGCTGTCCGAAACCGTCAAGGACGACCCGGAGCAGGTCGCGCGTCTGGCGGAAATCAGCACGATCATCACCGAGTGGCGCGCAAAAGCCGTTGCGCCAATCATCGACCTGCGCCGTGACATCGGGGACGCCAAGACCATGGATGACATGGCCGATCTGATTGGCGAGGCCCGCGGCAAGGTCTTTTTCGATCAGTTCCGCGCCATCATGGAAGACTTCATGGCCGTCGAAGAAGAGCTGATGGCAGAGCGCGAGGCCGCGAAGGCGGAGACATCCGCCATGACCGAAACCATGATCCTGGGCGCCGTGGCCACAGCCGTTATCGTCGGCGGTCTTCTAGCCTGGCTGATCGGCTCGAACATTGCTGCGGCTGTCGTCTCTCTGACCCGCGCCATGACCGGCCTGGCGGATGGCGACAACACCGTGGAAATCTCCGGCAAGCGCCGCGGCGATGAAGTTGGCCAGATGGCCCGGTCGCTGGACATTTTCCGCCAGAAGCTGATCCGCGAAAAGGAACTGGAAGCGGAGCAGAAGAAACGCGACGCGGAACAGGGTGTGGTTGTCACCAAGCTGACCGAGCGCCTGTCGTTGCTGGCTCAGGGGGATCTGACCATCACCATCGACAGTGCCTTCCCTGAAGACTACGAGCAGCTGCGGCTCGATTTCAACAAGACGGTCGAGAACCTCAACGGCACCGTCTCGCAGGTGGTCGAGTCCGCCGCCAGCATCCGCAATGGCGCGGCCGAGATCAGCCAGTCCTCGGACGACCTGTCGCATCGCACCGAAAGCCAGGCCGCAACCCTTGAGGAAACCGCCGCCGCCCTCGATGAACTGACAGCAAGCGTGAAATCCGCCGCCGAAGGTGCCCGCAGCGTCGAGAACATCATGGACGAGGCCAAGCAGGAGGCCGAAAA